>JBKJLX010000513.1:0-6762 GCA_046596645.1 Polyangiaceae bacterium | reverse complement strand
GGGCGGGGCGAGGGGCGGAGCGATCATGCCCGGCCCCAGGGCCGCCTCCGGCAGGGGACCGTCGCTGCCCGACGCCTCGTCGACGATGAGGCGGCGCACCGTCGCGCTGACGGTCAGGAAGTCCGCCCCAGGCGTCTTCGCCGCGCCGGCGCGCGCGTCCTCCACCGCCAGCGCCGCGGCGACCTCGGCCTCCGTGGCGTTCTGCGTGCGGGCGAAGGCTGCGGGAGTGATGTCCTTGCGGGACGGCGAGGGCGTGGCGACGGGCGGCGGCGACCCGAGGCGGACCGTCGACCGGATGTCAGGCTCGCTCGCCAACCCACCGTGAGGACGCGCCGCCTGGCCGCCGGTGGCGGCGTTGGGGCGCGTCTCGGTGACCTCGCTCTCGCCTGACCGGACCGTCGGTCGTGGCGCGGTGGGCACCGCGCCCGGCTCGTCTTCCATGAGAAGCGTCTTGTTGGGTCGGGCGCGGCGGGGCACCGACTCGGGCGCCATCAGCGCCGTGCGCGGGCCGTCGTCGTCATCCTCGTCGGGAGGAGGTGGGGCGCGGCGTGCGACCGGCCCGAGGCCGAGCGCCACGACCGCAGCGGTCGCGTCGGCGCCGCCGGCGGTCACTGGCCGGAGCCGGGTGCGCTCGTCGTCGTCATCGCCCCACTTGGCGCGCGGTGCGCCGCCCGCGGCGGCCCGCCTGGGCGAAGGGGGAGGGCGGCCGACGACGAGCGCCGGAGTCTCGCGGCGCTCGAGCTCGTCGTCGGTATCCTCGCGGTCGGCGCGAGGCGGGGGCGGGCGCGAGCTCTGCTTGGCCGTGGTCGTCGGCTGGACCAGCTTTCCGAGACTCCCCCCCAGCCGCATCCCGAGAGGGGCCTCGCTCGGCGGACGCGGGTTCGGCCGCGCCGGCGATCCCTCGCGCGTCGTCGGCGGCATGGCGCCGCGCCGCGCGCCCGCAACCTCCTCGCCCGGCTCGCGCCCTGGCTCGGTCCGACTCGTCTTGGCGCCCAGCACCCGGTCGCGGTCGGGCAGCCCGTCGATCACCGCGAGCAGCTCTTCCCTCAGCTCTTCGGCGCTCTGCTGGCGCTCGCCCGGCCACTTGGCCAGGGCCTTCAGCACGATGCGCTCGAGCCCCTTGTGCAGGTCGGCGCGGATCTCGCTCGGCGGCCGTGGCGGCGCGTGGATGTGGCGCATCGCCGTGTGGAGCGGCGTCTCCCCCATGAAGGGCAGCTGCCCGGTCAGCAGCTGATAGAGCAGGACGCCGCTGGAGTAGACGTCGCTGCGCCCGTCGAGCTCGCCCCCCCGGCACTGCTCGGGCGACATATAGGCCGGCGTCCCGACGACGGTGCCGACGCGCGTCAGGTTGGTGCTGGTCTCGCTGCGCTGCGGGGGGGCGGGGTCGCCTGGCGCCTTCGGCTCCGACGGTGGCTCGAGGATCTTCGCGATGCCGAAGTCGAGCACCTTGACCAGCTCGCCCCCGGGCACCTCGTCCGACGGGACGAGCATCACGTTCTCCGGCTTCAGATCGCGGTGCACGATGCCCTGCGCGTGCGCCGCCGAGAGGGCCGCCCCGACCTGGGAGACGATGAGCGCCGCCCGGGTCTGGGTCATGGGTCGCTCCTCGGCGAGCGCCTGGAACAGGTCCTTGCCACTCGCCAGCTCCATGGCGATGTAGGCGTCCTCGCCGTCGACCCCGTAGTCGAGGACCTTCACCGTGTTGGGGTGGTGGAGCATCGCCGCGGCCTTGGCCTCGCGGCGGAACCGCTTGACGACGGTGGAGTCCTTCATGAGCTCGCGCTTCATGATCTTCACCGCCACCTCGCGCGGCTCGGCGTCCTGGCGCGCGGCGAACACGGCCGCCATCCCGCCCCGGCCGATGCAGCGCTCGATGCGGTAGCGGCCCGCGATCATGCGGCCGATGAGGGCTGCCTCAGCGTCCATTGCGAGACTCGTCGGGTAGGCTACCCCGGTCAGCCCACGTTCGTCGCCTTACCGCTCCCAACGCGGTCGCCGGCCCCTTCCCGTCGAGAGCGTCGACGGTTCCCTTCCGCGCCCAGCAGGGGGTGCCATTCAGCGCGACCGCCCGTCCGCCGCGTCGTTGGCGGCGGGCTCGACGCCGACCCTTACCCACACCGTGCCGGGCGGCGGCGGCACGCGCGTCCCTGGCTCGTTGGCTGAAGGGGGGCGGGGAACGACGACGCGCCCACCGCGCTCGATGGTCTGGCGGACCAGCGGCGCCAGGTGGATGGGGTCGAGGTCGAGCGCTGCGAGGGCGCCGGCAAGGGTGGCCACGCGCTCGCGCAGCGTCGCCCGTGCGTCGACCAGCACCACGCGCTGGCCGCGCACGATGCAGAGCCCGCCGCGGCCGTGGTCGCGCCCCTCCTGGACGGGGTAGAGGACCTCCTCTCGGACGTCGACCTGGAGGCGATGCGCGACGCGCACCAGCTCGTCCCAGACCGTCGCGAGATCCACGCGAGCAGTGTCGCGCGGTCGGGACGAGAAGAACACCCGTGCGTTGACCGATCCCGATCCGGGTGGTAGCAGGGACTCCGGACGGTGGTCGGAGCTGCGTGGGAGCGGTGGTCGCTTCCCGGTTCTCTCACCAAGTGACGAATCACACACCCCTTCTCCATGAGAAGAGGTGGCTTCGATCCAGCGGGCCGTGGGCCTGGCAGGGGCAGTTCCCCTCGGGGAGTGCCCCTGGGGGCAGTGCGCCTAGGAAAGAGGCCGCCGTGGGCGGTGCCTGGGGCGCGAGAGCGCCTCTCTGGGCGCGCCCGGAAAGCCGAGACGACAGATGACGTTCACGGACGCCGCGATCGAGGTCCTGCGCCTCCTCGGCAAGCCGCTGCATTACAAGGAGATCACTGATCTCGCCATCGAGCGAAACCTGCTCAGCCACGTGGGCAAGAGCCCCGAAGTGACCATGGGGGCCCGCCTGGCGGCCCTGATGAAGAAGGAGGCCGGGGACAACCCCCTGGTCCGGGTGAAGCCGGGCGTCTTCGCCCTGCGCGACTGGGACGCGGCGACCGTGAAGGCTGGCCTCGACCAGCGCAAGGGCGGCAAGAAGGCGAAGACCGAGGCGTCGAACGAGGCTGGCGGCGAGGCCGCCGGCGATGACGAGTCGGACGACGACGAGGTCCTCCTCGGCGACTCCGCCGAGCCGGAGACGACGGACGAGGACATCGCGGCCGAGGTGGCGGCGACCGAGAGCGCCATCATCGCGGCGACCCCCCCGACCGAGGGTCGCGGCCGACGCCGCGACGGGCGCGGTCAGGCCCCGCGCCCCGCGCGCGAGGCGGAGACGCCGCAGGGGCCGGACGACGCGATGCGCGCCGCGGCGCTCGGCGCCAGCGAGATCTTCGACGAGGAGGAGGACGACGACGAGCCGATCCTCGGCGGGGGCGACGACGCCGCGCGCGAGGGTGGCGCCGCCGTCGACGGCGACGGACGCCGGCGCCGGCGCCGGCGCCGGCGCGGTCGGAGCGGCGACGCTCCCCCCGCCAGCGGTGGGGACGGGCTGCCGGCCTACACCGCCACGCCGGTCGAGGGCGCTCCGCGCGAGGCGGCGGAAGTCGTGCGCGAGGTGCGCGAGCCGCGCGACGGCCGTGACCGCGGTCGGGACCGAAACGACGGCCGTGACCGCGGCAGTGATCGCGGCAGTGATCGCGGCGACCGCGGCGTCGATCGCGGCGACCGCGGCGTCGATTCCCGCGAGGTGCGCGAGGCCCGCGAGGGTCGTGGTCCCCAGGTCCTCGATCTGGTTGGCAGCGATCAGCTCGGCGCCGACGAGATCGCCGGCCGCGACATGGCCGACGTGGTGGCGACGCTGCTCGGCGGCTTTGACCGCGGCGCCGGTCCCGTCTCGCTCCGTCACCTGGCCGAGGCGCTCCAGCGTCGTGCCCGGGGTACGGGCGACGCGCAGCTCCTCTCGTCGCAGATCGCCGCGGCGATCCGCGCCGACAACGCGCGCCGCGCGTCCAGCGGCCAGCGCCCGCGCTTCCGGTTCGCCGGGGGTCGCGTCGGTGCCACCGACTGGCTGCTCGGCGCCGATCTGCTGAACGCGGAGCGCGAGGCGCTCGCCGCGGTGGAGCGCTACCGCGAGGCGGCGCGGCGAGCCTTCGCGAGGCGGGTCTCCGAGCTCCCCGGACACGCCTTCGTCGAGCTGGTCGTGCTCGCCCTGGAGACGTTCGGGATCGCCGGCCTCCGCGCGGTGCGTCGCCCGGGTGGCTCCGGCAACGAGGCGCACTTCGCGGGGCGGCTGCGGGGCCCGGGCGAGGATTTTCAGGTCGCCGTGGCGGTCCGCCGCGACGGTCGCGAGATCGGTCGCGAGCGCGTGACCGAGCTGCGCGGGGCGCTCCACCACTACGGTGCGGCCCAGGCCGGCTTCCTCTTCACCTCAGGCCAGGTGCTCTCCGGCGCCCGGGAAGAGGCGGCGAGCGCGGGCGCGGCGCCGGTGGCGCTGCACGACGGTGCCTCCTTCGCGCGCCTCTGCGAGGAGCACGAGGTGGCGGTCGTCCGCACGCGGCTGCCCATCGCGATGCCCGACATCGACCTGCTCGAGGCCCTGCGAGCGAGCTGAGAGCGGGTCGGATGCGGTCGAGCCTGCATGAGATGACCGTGCGCGCCGGCGCCGAAGCGCAGGCGCCTTCGAGCCTGCCGCCAGCGCGGGCTCGGCGGCGCCTCGCGGCGGGAGCCCTCGCTGCCGGCATGGCATGGGGCGGCGCCGGGTGTGGGCAGGCGCCGCCGGCGTCGCGGTTTCCGACGGCGGACGACGCGCTGGCGCGGATGCGGGCGCAGTTCCAGTGCGTGAACGGCCTGCAAGCGACGGCCAAGGTCGACGTGTTCTCGAAGCGCGGCCGGGTGAAGGGGGAGGCGTTCCTCTTCGCGGTGAACCCGGCCCGCGTGCGCTTCGACATCGTGAGCGGCTTCGGTGTCACGGTCTACACGCTGACCTCCGACGGCGCGCGCTTCGAGATGATGGATCTCGAGCAGAAGCAGTTTCTTCATGGCCCCGCATCCGCATGCAACCTCGCGCGGATGACGCAGGTCCCGATGGAAGGGCACGTGCTCGTCTCGGTCCTCCGCGGGGAGGCGCCGGTGCTCGTCCACGACCGCGCGGCCGCCTCGATCGCTTGGAACGGCGACGGGTTCTACGAGGTGGAGCTGTCGGGCAAGCACGACGCCACCGAGCGCGTGCACCTCGGCGTGCACCCGGACGACATGGCCAAGCCGTGGGGGCAGCAGCGCGTGCGCGTCCTCGACGTGTCGGTGGCCCAGCGGGGAACGGAGCTGTGGCACGTGGAGCTCGACGATCACGCGCCCGCGAAGACCGCGCCGCCGCGGGAGGACCCCGACGGCATCGATCCGCCCATCCCGCCCATCGGTGCCCCCTGCGACGCCGAGCTCCCGAGATCGATCCGCATGGAGGTGCCCCACACGGCGGACGATGTGATCCTCGACTACACGGAGGCGGTCTGGAACCCGCCCATGGCGCCGGGCACCTTCGACCAGCCGGTGCCGCGCGGGGTCAGGCGCGTCCCGGTCGACTGTCGCTGACGCTGGACGGGGCCGGTGCGCGCTCGAACGCCGCGCGCACGAGACCCGGCATGTCGGTGATGATGGCGTCGGCGCCCAGGGCCGCAACGCGGCGCGCCTCGGCGACGTCGACCACGGTCCAGGCCGCGATCCAGCTGGCGCTGCGGCGGAGCGCGCCGACCCGCGCCGCCGTCCACAGCGAGCACTCGAGGTGCACGCCGCTCGCGCCCACCGCGCGCCCCACGGCGAGGTGGATCGGGACATAACGCGAGCGGTGGACGAGCTGCGCGCAGGGGACCGACGGCACCAGCTTGCGCAGCCCCGCCAGCATCCACGGGTCGAAGGAGGACACGACGACTTCGTGCTCGCCGTGCCAGGCCAGCAGCAGTTGCGCCGCCGCCACCACGGCTCCGGTGCGACTGGGCAGATCGCGCTTCAGCTCGACGTTGACGCCGACGCCGTGGCTCCGGCAGAGATCGAGCACGTCGACCAGCTGCGGGACCCGCTCGCCCCCGCCGACGTCCACGCGCGAGAGCTCGCTGAAGGGAAGGTCGACGACGCGGCGATGCACCCCCGCCACGCGCGCGAGATCGGCGTCGTGCACCACCACCAGCTCGCCCGAGCCGCACACCCGCGCGTCGAGCTCGACCGCGTCCGCACCCTGTCGGATAGCCAGCTCGAACGCGGCCATGGTGTTCTCGGGTCGCGCCCCGCGGACCCCGCGGTGGCCGACGATCGCGGGGCGCCCGTCGCGGGGAAGAAAGGTCGCCGGCGCGGGGATGCGGGGCGGCGGCGGGACGACCCGACGCGCTCTCACGTCGCCGGCGCTCCTCCGCCCGGGCCGGGGCCCGGCGCGACGTCCGGGGGTGCGACGTCTCCCGGCCCGAGGAGCTCGTCGACCAGCCGCGCCGCGAGCGCGCGCGCCCGGTCGACGTCGCCCGGGCCCATGGTGACCGCGCCGACGACCGCGTGCCCGCCGCCGCCCTCTCGCTTGCATATCGTCGCGATGTCGTGGCGTCGCGGCGAGCCCGACCAGGGATTGTAGCCGACGCCGACCTTGGTCACGTTCTGCGTGCGGATCACCGCGACCGAGTAGGCGCACAGTGGGAAGAGCGCGTAGGTGACGAACTTCGCCGCGGCGCCAAGCGTGCGATCGGCGAGGTCGACCAGGACGACGTCGCCGCGGACGCGACCGCGGTCGCGGACCAGGGCCGTGAACGACTCACGCCCCGCGGCGATTGC
>JBKJLX010000412.1:0-18526 GCA_046596645.1 Polyangiaceae bacterium | reverse complement strand
GGCGGCACCCCCGGCGCAGCAGCTCGAGGCGCTCGAGGGCGACGAGGAGTTCGAGCTGGTCGGTCTCCATCCGACCCGCGGCGGGCTGCGTGGTCGCCTCCCGGGCGCCCGGGCCCGCGCGTTCGCCCAGAAGACGGTCGCCGCGGGCGGGGGCTTCGTCGCGATCCCGCTGCGGCTCGACACGCTGACGTTCAGGCCCGACGACGATCGCGGGCATCTGGTCTGGCGCGGGCGCCTCGACATCAGCGACGACGACGCCCCCGAGATCGAGGAGGTGTTCGTCACCATGGAGCCCGTCCGCGGGCCAGCGCTGACCCTCGCGGAGGCGAGGGCCCGCTACGAGGCGTCGCTGGTGGAGTTGGAGGAGGACGTGCCTCCGCCTCCGCCCATCGCGGAGCCGGACCCGGCCGCGGCCGCCGCCGCCGCCGCCGAGGAGGCGGCCGACGACGCTGCGGTGAAGGCGGTCGAGGACCGAATCGCGGCCTCGCAGGCCGAGCTGGGGGTCACGCCCACGCCGCCGCTCGACCCGGCGGACCTGCCGCCTCCGGACTCTGCGGCGATCGCCGCTGCGCTGCGCGTGGCAGGGACGTCGGAGGAGGACATCCAGGAGCTGATGGCGGCGATGCGCCCCCAGACCGACGCTCCCCCGGCGCCACCCATCGACCTCCGGGCGTTCGTGCTCGAGCGGGTCGCCGCCGGGCTTCCGCTGGCGGAGCTCGATCTACGCGGCGCGGACCTGCGCGATCTCGATCTCCACGGTCAGGTCCTGGTCGGGAGCGACCTCACCGCGGCGCGGCTCGACCGCGCCGATCTCAAGGGGGTCGACCTCAGTGGCGCCCGCCTGCAGCGGGCGTCTCTGGCCAGTGCCGACCTGGCGGGCGCGAAGCTCGACGCCGCCGACGTGACCGCGGCCGACTTCACGGGCGCGCTCCTCCAGGGCGCGTCCCTGATCGAGGCCGAGGGCGACGGCGTGAAGCTGGTCGACGCCGACCTGCGCGGCTGCGTGATGACCGACGCGATGCTCCAGGAGAGCGACTGGACGCGCGCCAACGCCGAGGGCTTGCAGGGGGAGAACCTCAACGTCGGCGGGTCGGTCCTCGACCGCGCGCGCTTCGTGGACGCCAAGCTGGTCGCCGTCCGCCTCTACGACTGCCGCGCACGCGAGGCGGTGTTCGATCGCGCCGACCTGTTCAACGCCCGCGTGGAGGGCTCGGTCTTCACCGCTTGCTCGTTCCGTGACATCTCCGCCAGGGAGTCGATCTGGGAGCGCGCCGAGCTCAACACCTCGACCTTCCAGGGCGCCGACCTGACGGAGGCGAGCTTCACCCGCGCCACCTGCCTCAAGACCAACTTCAACGAGTCGGATCTCAGCAACTCGCGGCTCCGCAAGGCGCGGATGATCGGCGCCACCTTCGTGCGCGCGAACATGATGGAGGCGGCCTGCGACAAGGCCGATTTCGAGCTGGCCGACCTGCGCGGCGCCAACCTGCACGCCGCGTTCTTTCACAAGACCGGCCTCAAGCACGCGAAGACCGACCACGCCATCACGACGCAGTCGGCCCTCGGTCGCAAGCAGCCGTCGTGATCAGTTCAGCTCGACGATCGAACCCTTGAGGTAGATCTTCCCGCTCGAGTTCACGCCGGCCTGCTTGGCCTTGATGATCACTGCGCTCTTGGAGAGGGTGATCTTGTTGTCGGCGGTGTTCTGCATCGTGATCATGCTGGCGTTGAAGACCGCCGAGGTCTTGCCGGGGTCGGTCGCGGCGCCGGCGAACTCCTTGGCGCTGGTCACGGCGCCGATCGACACCTCGGCGGCCTTGGCGACCATGCCGAAGCCGTCCCCGGTGCCGGAGACGACGTGCACGGCGCTCGGGCTGTGGATCAGCGTCTTGCCGCCGACGGAGTTCAGCTGGGCGTCGAGCTCTCCGGTGAGGGAGGCCTTGGCCGCCTCGCTGACGATCTTGACATCCTTCTTGCCGGTGATCTCAACGCCCTTGAGATCGGAAGAGATGGTGATCCCGCCGGCGAGCGCCTTGAGGCTGGCGCCGAGCCCGCCCCACACCGCGCCCTCCTTGTGGCCCTTCACGGAGGCGGTGAGCCCGGACAGAGACGCGCCCTTGAAGCCGTTGACGCTGACGCCCTTGGCGCCCGTGATCGACACGCCGCCCGCCGCGTCGAGCATGATCTTCTTGGTCGCCTTGATGTTGACGTCGCCCTCGGTGTTGTCGGCGCCGAACTCGCCCTTGAAGGCGTTGAGCTCGGCGAGGATCGACATGATCCACCCGCCCCAGGCCGTCTTCACCTTCCAGGTGCCCTTGCCCTCCACGGCCTCCTTCTTGGTCTTCTTGTAGCCCATGAAGATGGTGATGACGGCGGTGAGGTGGGTCAGGGTCTTGTCGATGACCGACGAGCTCTTGGCCATCCACTGATCGCGCAGCTTGGCGGCGTCGTTCTCGATCGCCTCGCCGAGGAAGAAGTTCACCGCGCCCGCCGCGGCGCCGCCCTGCTTCTCCGCGCGCTCCGACTTGTGGCCCGCCACCGGCGCCAGGAAGTCCGCGGCGTCGGCCGCGGTGAGCACCACCGCCCCGGCGACCGAGAGGACGGTGAGCGGGATGGGCGACTCCTTGCCGGCGGAGATGTTGACCAGCATGTCGGCGGTGATGCTGGTGCTGCCGCCGGAGGCGATGTCGACGTTCGCCTTCTCCGACTGCATCTTGATGTTGGAGAACGCCGTCAGGGCCATGCCCTTCGACAGCGATTGGATTGCGATCTCCTTGAAGACGACGGTCGAGGACGCCCCGAGTGTGAAGAGCGAGTAGCCGGTGGTCTTCTTGTTGTTGTCGGCGCCGCGGCTCACCGGGGGCGCGCCGAGAGACATGTATGTCGCGTGCCCGGGGCCCCAGGCCCAGGTGTGGACGTGCGTCATCGTCTCCAGCGCGATGCCGGTCTCGCCCGCGACCGGGTGTGGTGCTCCGATGTTCACGCGCGAGCCGTCGTTGTGCGGCACGTAGATCGTGTAGCGGTGCGGCCCCGCCGTGGGGTTCGCCGGGTCGGGGCGGATGGCCACCCCCTCGGTGAACGCGGAGTCGGGGTCGGCGAGGCGCGGAGCGAGCGCGGTTGCCAGCACCTTGAGATCGACCTGCGCGACGGCGCCCGGGACCTCACGGGGCGCCTCCCCGAGGCGGGTGATGATGAGCTTGGCGTCGTAGGTTTCAGACATGGGCGCCTCCGATCAGGGGGTACGATGGCAGGACGAATCGCAGGCCGTGGCTCACGCTTGGTCCTCGAGCTCGACGCGGAGGCCGGACGCCGTCTGGGTGACCGACTGGGTCGCGTTCTTGTCGAAGACCGTCCCCGGCGTCACCGCGTTGGGCAGCGCGCCGACGATGATCGGTCGGTCCGGGTCGCCGTCGATGTGGGCGATGATGACCTCGGCGCCCTTGTGCTGTGGGAAGTGGTTGCCGTAGCCGGTGCCGGCGTACGACTGCGCCATCCGGATCCAGCGCGACGAGGCGAGCCCCTTCTGGGTGCCGACGTCGAACGGCATCTTCACCTTGTAGCGACCGCTGCCATCGATCTGGGCGAAGTCACCGCTGGTGTCGGCGTCGACGTGGCCGTTGATGATGCCGTCGATGCGCGGCCACGGCGTGGCGCGGGCCGGGCGGAACTGGACGTCGATGGGGATGGCGGTGAAGCGCGCGGTGTAGCCGCGCGCAGCGGGAACGCTGTTGCCCCCGAAGTCGCTCACGTCGAGGGAAGCGGGCTCGATGCCGACCTCGTGGTGGACCGACGTGATGAGGTACTTGCCGTCATAATCGGCGTTGAAGTGGTTCTCGAGCGTGAACGAGTGGCCGACGCGGAAGCGGGCGCAGTCGGTCCTGCCGCGGATCACCTGCTGCCGCGAGAGGTGCTCCTCGGCGCGGATCTTCACCCACTCGGCGCCCACCGCCGCGTCCTTGAAATGGTCGCCGTAGTGGAACACGTGACCGAAACCGCCCTCGTGGACGGGCGCCGAGAAGACCAGCATCTCCTTGGGGCGTCGGTGGTTGTACTCGACCAGCGTGACCTTGGCCGGGACGCGGTGCGTCTCGTGGCGGAAGTCCCACACCGTGGAGATCCCGTCGGTGGCGAGGTTGTTGCGCTCGCGGTAGCGGATGGTGCCGGGGTCCTCGATCTCGGTCGCGTCGTCGTTGGAGTCGGCGATGACGAGCGTCGAGCCCTTCTTGCCGTGCCGGTACCAGTAGAAGAAGCCCTCGCGCTCCATCCATCGGGAGATGAACGTCCAGTCGGACTCGCGGTACTGGACGATGTACTCGTGGGTCGGGCTCTTGACGTCGTTGCCGATGCGGATCTCGAAGTCCCGGTCCTTGGTCATCCCGTAGGAGACCAGCAGCGCCTCGATCATCTCCGGCACGGTGGTGTCCTGGTAGATCGCCGAGCGCTGGCCCAGCTCCAGCAGCGCCGTCAGCGGCACCAGGCGGGCCATGTAGTACTGCGCGTCGTGCCTCGTGCCGTCGACGTGGACGAACGACGACAGGACCCCGTGGACGACGTCGCCGTGGCGATTGCCGAGGGCGATCACGCAGGGGTCGTTGACCAGCGCCAGCCGATCCTCGGCGGGGAGGGGAGCGCCAGGCCGTTCGAGGAGGAGGTCGAAGCCGAACGGCTGCGACAGGTCCTCGCGCCCGACGGCGCCGAGGAGGTTGAGGCCGATCTCGTCCTCTTTCAGGGCGGACGAGTAGAAACCGAGCTGGATCCCGTGCGTCGTGGCCATCGCGCGCCTCCCGCCTCAGCCGACCAGGACGGTCGTCTGCGACGGGACCGTGTGGCCGCCGCCGGTGTTGTTGGAGTTGTGCATGGTGGGCACCGTGTGATCGAGGACGCCCTTGCCCTGCATCTTCACCTTGCTCGAGTGCTTCTTGTAGACGACCTTGTCCATGTTCTTCATCGACGCGAGGCCCTTCTGGCCCGGCGGGACGAGCGTGCTGCACCCGGCCTCGTCCCCCTTGGTGCTCGGGATCTCGCTCCCCTCGACGAGCACCTCCTTGTTGCGGATGACGACCTTGGTCGTCGTCTTCTCTGCGCTGGAGTGCATGCCGATGTTGGGGAACGGCGTGGGGATGCCGCCCGGCCCCGCCGGTGGCGGTGGGGCGGGGATGTAGCAGACGTCCGGCGCCATCATCATCGATTGGCCGGCTTCCTTGGTCGACGCGGGCATTCCCATCTCGGTCCCCCTTCTACGCGCGGATCAGCGCGCAGCCCCCCTGCGCTGGAAGAGCTCGGCCTCGGCCAGCTCCGGATCGGTGTCGTTCAGCTGAGTCGTGTTGGCGCCGCCGATCTGCCAGCCGGCCCGCGTGGCGCGGTGGATGTTGGCCTGCTCCAGGTTGGCATCGCGCAGGTCGGCGCTGTCGAGCTTCGCGTGGTTGAGCTTGGCGTACTTGAGGCTGGCGCCCCTCAGCCGCGCCGAGCGCAGGTCCGTCCTACGGAGGAGCGCGCGGGACAGGTCGGCCTGCTCCAGGTTGGCCTTGCGCGCCGTGGCGCCTGCGAAGGAGGCCGAGGGCGCGAAGAGGCCGGTGGCCTCGGCGCCGTCGAGATCGGCGTCGGTGAAGTTGGCGGAGGGCGCGCGGAGCGCGGCCATCCGCGCGCCGCGCAGGGACGCCTTGGCGAAGCTCGTCTGCCGGGCGGACACCCGCGCCAGGCCGGCGCCGGCGAGGTCGGCGCCCTCGAAGGTGGCGTCGTCGAGGACGCACCCGCGGAAGTCCACCTTCGCCGCCTTGGCGCCGCGGAGAGCGCACTGGGTGAACTTCGCGTCTTGCACCTGGGCAGCGGTGAGATCGACGTTGGAGAGGTCCTGCTTGTAGAAGACGGCGCCGCGCAGGTCGGCGCCGTCGAGCCGTACCTCGCTGATGGCGCACGATCTCAGATCGTGGCCGGCGAGCCGAGCGGACGACAGGTCGGCGCCGTCCAGGATCGCGCCCTCGATGTGGGCGCGCTCGAAGTTGCCGCTGCGGAGTGTGGCGCCGGTGAAATCGGTGCGGACGAGGCGCGCCCCCGTCCAGCGGGCGCCCGTGAGATCGCAGCCGGCGAAGCTGCTGTCGGTGAGGTCCATCCCCGACAGATCGGGGGCTGCGAAGCGCGCCCCGCGCATGTCGCACCCGGCGAGCTTCATCTCGCGGACCGCGACATCGCCCAGGTCGGCGTCGGTCCAGTCGACGCCCTGGCCGCCGACCGCCTCGAGGTTCGCCCCGCGGAGCGACGCGCCGCGGAAGGAGGCCCCGCTGATGGTGCACCCGACCAGGGAGGCCATGGCGAGATCGGCGCCATCGAGGCGCGCGCCGTCGAGCTTGGCGCCGTGGAGGTGCGCGACGGTCATCCGGGCGCCCTCCAGGTGCGCGCCGGTCAGATCCGCCCCTTGCAGGTTCGCGCCCTCGAGGTCGGCCTCGGTCAGGACCGCGCCTGCGAAGTCACGGCCCGAGAGGTCCAGGCCGCGGAGCACCGCGTCCGCCAGGTCGGCGCCCGGCGCCCGGCGCGGGACACCGACCGCGGTGAAGTCGGCGCCGGGCCAGCGGGCGCGCGCCAGCGAGACACCCTCCAGCGATGCGCCGTCGAAGTCCGCGTCCTCCAGGTCGACCTCGTCGAGGATCGCGTCGGTCAGGTTCGCCGAGTTGAACTGGGACCCCGCGAGGGCGGCGGCGGTGAAATCGGCGCCCGACAGGTCGGCGCCGTCGGCGTCGACCTCGAGGAGGCCCGCCTCGACGAAGCACGCCCGCGACGCCGACGCGCGGCGCAGGTCGACCTCGCGCAGGATGGCGCCCCGGAAGCTGGCGCCCGTCAGATCGCTGCCTCCGAGATCCGCCCCGATCAGCGCCGCGCCGTCGAAGCGAGCGCGCCGCAGGACGTTGAGCGGCCCGCCGGCGATCGACTGCGCCGAGAGGCCGGTGGCGGCGACGTTCTGCAGGCTGGCGCCCTCGAGGTCGCACACGAAGAACCTGGCGCCGACGAGGACGCAGCCGTCGAGGTTCGCGTTGCGCGCGGAGACGTTGGACCAGGTGGTGTCCTGGAAGGTCTGCCCGCTCGCGTCGACGCCGTCGACGTCGACGCCCTCGATCGTCTCCCCCGCGAACCCTAGGCCGGAGGCGACGCGCGCCTCGAACTCACCTCGCGTCCGGATCACGTGGGCAGCGTACCGCTCATCGCGCGTCGGCGCAGCAGCGGAAGCCGGTCGAGTAGTCGTGGTAGTCCGGCGCGTGCGTCGCGGTGATGTAGGCGCAGCCGCGACCGTGCTCGCCGTGCGAGCTGAAGTAGCCGCCCATGAAGGCGCCTGACCCCTCGCTGCCCAGCATATGGGCGCCGGCCTCGATCGGGATCTCGCGAGCGAGCCTGCCGCTCACGTCGTCGGCGACCCACTCGTGGAGGTTGCCGACCATGTCGAGCGCGCCGGCCTCGCTCACGCACCCGGTGTGCTCGCCTGTCGGCGCGAGGAAGCCCGGCTCGTCCGCAAGCTTCGGGCTGTTGTAGTGGCCGTCGTAGGTGAAGTGCACGGTTCCGAAGAGCTTCGTCATCAGGTGGGCCTTGCCGGTGTTGCAGCGCCCGGAGGCGATCTCGTTCCCATAGGGCATCACCGTCCTCCTCGCGCCGGCGCAGGCGCGGTACCACTCGCGGGCGCGACACAGCCGCTTGCCCGCGGCGGTGCACGCGGCGGTTGCCTCGATGCGGCTCAGGTAGCCCTGGGGGAGCACGCCGGCGACCGACGCCGCACGGTAGGCGCGGCCGGCGCGCGGCCGTTGCGCGGCGGGGTGCGGCGCACCGTCCTCGCGGACGAGGTGCGCCTCCCAGCGATCGATGCAGTAGCCCTCGACCTGCGTCATCTCCCCGGGGCAGGCGGCCGGCGCGGCGGCCGCGCTCGGCGCGGCGGTCGCCGACGCGGCCGGCGGGAGCGAGGCGTGGGCGCCACCGTCGTCGCGGCAACCGGTCGCGGCAATGAGCAGGACGGCCAGCGGCCACCGAGGTCGTTCGAGGTGCAACGATCGACAGGGTGTCATGCCCTGTCCCGAATGGCTCGCCGCGGTCTCGCGCGGCTGGATCGGACGACCTCGCGCCAGGATGTGGGCGGCCCCTGGCGCCCCGGTTCACCACTCCTGACAACCAGCCGACATCGCTTGTGAAATTGTAGCGCCTGGGCTGGCCTCGACCTTGCTCCAGCGCTGCCTCATGCGCTCGACCACCCTCCTTCCGCTCACCGGTCTCCTCGCCTCGCTGGGCCTCCTGGCCGCCGCCTGCGCCCCGCCGGGGGAGGACGCGGCGTCCGGCGACGAGGACACCGGTCGCGGCGAGCACCGACTCGACGTGCGGCTCGGCGACGAGGTCGCCATCCGCGGGGTGCGGGTGCTGGCGCCCCAGCGGGACCGCGGGGTGTGGGCCGAGATCATCAAGGAGGATGGGACCACCGAGACGCTCCACCTCCGCACCGACGCGGACGGCGTGGTGTTCCTCCTCGACGATGCGCTCTCCGAGGAGGAGATCGAGGAGAACGCCGCCGACGACGAGGCCGCCGAGGCCGAGGCCGCGGAGGAGGAGACGGACGCGGGCGAAAGCGACGACTCGGGCGACGCGCCGGACGAGGGCGGCGTCGCCAGCGAGCAGGCGGGCGAGGCGAGCGTCGGCAGCGCGCCCGGGCCCTGCAACGACCGCGGTCGCAACGGTCTGCCCTACCGGTGGACGCAGCCCTACCACTGGAAGTTCTTCGCGGGCTCGACGCCCTCGAGCATGTCGAAGGACAGCGTCGAGTCCAAGCTGCGGCGGGCGGCGAACAACATCACCTACTCGCGCAACAGCTGCGGCCTCGCCGACAAGGTCGAGATCGACAACGTCTACGACGGCCGCACCCAGAAGGCGCCCGGCGTCCGCGCCAACGGCACCTGCACCACCACCGACGGCATGAACAGCGTCGGCTTCGGGGACCTGCCCGAGGGGGTGCTGGGCGTCGCCTGCACCTGGTACGATGGCAACAACCACGCGATCGAGTCCGACGTGCGCTTCAACAAGGTCGACCACCGCTGGTACGCCGTGAAGCCGTCGAGCTGCTCGGGGCGCTACAGCCTGGAGGCGGTCGCCACACACGAGTTCGGCCACGTGTTCGGGCTCGGCCACGTCGGCGAGTCTGGCCACGGCAACCTCACCATGAGCCCCCAGGTCAACGGCACCTGCCAGAAGTCCGAGGCCACCCTTGGCCGCGGCGACGTCATCGGCCTGCGCGCGAAGTACTGAGCGACGCCCTCAGCAGGCGCCGCAGGTGCCGGCGGGGCGAGCTAGCGGCGAGGGGTGCGGAAGGCTTCGGTGATCGCGCGCGCGGCGCGGGCGGGCCAGGCTCGACCGGCCACCACGTCGGCCTCCAGCGCGAGCAGCGTCGCGTCGGCAGCGACGCCGTCGCGCGCGGCGCCGATCAGGCGCTCCTCGACCAGCGACCACATCCACCGGGCGCGCTGCGCTGCGCGCTCGCGCTCGAGGTCACCCGTCGTCGCGAGCGCCTCGCGGTGAGACTCGATGGTCTCCCACAGCGCGTCGAGGCCGTCGCCGGTGAGGGCGCTCACCGGCGTGGCGCGGGCCCGCCAGCCGCGGTGGCGCGGCCGCTGGAAGCGCAGCGCCCCCGAGAGCTCCGACGCCGCGTCGCGGGCGCGCGCGACGCCCGCGCCGTCCGCCTTGTTGATGGCGACGACGTCCACCATCTCCAGGATGCCCTTCTTGATGCCCTGCAGATCGTCGCCGGCGCCGGCGATGAGGATGGCGACGAAGGTGTCGACCATCTCCGCCACCGCCACCTCGCCCTGGCCGACGCCGACCGTCTCCACCAGGACCACGTCGAAGCCTGCGGCCTCGCAGAGGACCATGGCCTCGCGGGTGCGCCGGGCGACGCCGCCCGGCGTGCGCGCGCTGGGCGACGGCCGCACGTAGGCGCGGGGGTCGACGGCGAGCCGCGGCATGCGCGTCTTGTCGCCGAGGATGCTGCCGCCGGAGACGACGCTGGTGGGGTCGACGGCCAGCACCGCGACCCGCCGCCCGCGATCGATGAGGCGACCGCCCAGCACCTCGAGCAGCGTGCTCTTCCCCGCACCGGGGACGCCGCTGATGCCCACCCGGGTCGCCCCGCCGGTGCGAGGGAGGAGTCGCTCTATGAGACCCTCGGCGGCGTCGGCGTCGTCGGCGCGGCGGCTCTCCACCAGGGTGATGGCGCGCGCCAGCATCGCGCGGTCGCCCGCGAGGACGCCCGCCTCCAGCGCGGCGAGGGTCGGGCGCACGCGACTCCGGCGCGGCTCAGCCGCGCCCCTCCGCCGCCAGGTTCCCCTCGAGCACGTCGAGCACCGCGTCCGCCGCCTCGGCGACCGGCGTGCCGGGGCCGACGATGGCCGCGGCGCCGGCCGCGCGCAGCGCCGCGTGGTCCTCGGGCGGGACCACGCCGCCCACGACGATGGCGACGTCCTCCCTTCCGAGCGCGGCCAGCGCGGCGCGCAGCGCCGGCACCAGCGTGAGGTGACCGGCGGCGAGCGAGGAGACGCCGACGACATGCACGTCGTTGTCGACCGCCTGCTTCGCCGTCTCCTCCGGGGTGCGGAAGAGCGGGCCGACGTCGACGTCGAACCCGAGGTCGCTGAGGCCGGTGGCGATCACCTTCTGCCCGCGATCGTGGCCGTCTTGCCCCATCTTCGCGAGCAGCAGGCGCGGGCGCCGCCCGTCCTTCTGCTCGAAGCGGCGCACCCGCTCGCGCACCCGCTCCACGTGCTCGTCGCCCTGCACCTCACCACCGTACACGCCGGCGATGGTCCGGATCGGCGCCTCATGGCGTCCGAACACCTTCTCCATGGCGAGGCTCATCTCCCCCACGGTGGCGCCGGCGCGCGCGGCGTCGACGCACGCAGCGAGCAGGTTGCCGTCCCCGCTGGCGGCCACCTTCTCGATGGACTCCACCGCGGCCAGGGCCTTCGCGCCGTCGCGCTCGCGGCGGAGGCGGTCCAGGCGCGCCAGCTGGTTCGCGCGGACGCGGGCGTTGTCGACCCTGAGGACCGGGACCTCCTCCGGCTCGTCCATCCTCCAGCGGTTCACGCCGACCAGGATCTGGCGCCCGGCGTCGATGCGAGCCTGGGTGCGCGCCGCCGCCTCCTCGATGCGGAGCTTGGGCAGCCCCTCCTCGATGGCGCGCGTCATGCCGCCGACCGCCTCGATCTCCTCGATGTGCGCCCAGGCCTTCTCCGCCAGCTCGTGGGTCAAGCGCTCCACCCAGTAGCTGCCGCCCCAGGGGTCGATGGGGCGCGTGGCGCCCGCCTCGTGTTGCAGGACCAGCTGGGTGTTGCGCGCGATGCGCGCCGAGAAATCGGTGGGGAGGGCGAGCGCCTCGTCGAGCGAGTTGGTGTGCAGCGACTGGGTGTGCCCGTGCGCGGCGGCCATCGCCTCCACCGTGGTCCGCACCACGTTGTTCCACACGTCCTGCGCGGCCAGCGACCAGCCCGAGGTCTGGCAGTGGGTGCGGAGCGCGAGGCTCTTCGGGTTCTTCGGGGCGAACTTCCCCACGATGCGCGCCCAGAGCAGGCGCGCCGCGCGCAGCTTCGCCACCTCGGCGAAGTAGTCCATGCCGATGCAGAAGAAGAACGAGAGCCGCGGCGCAAAGGCGTCGACGTCGAGCCCCGCGGCGACGCCGGTGCGCAGGTACTCCAGGCCGTCGGCGAGGGTGTAGCCGAGCTCCAGGTCGAGCGTCGCCCCGGCCTCCTGCATGTGATAGCCGCTGATGGAGATGGTGTTGAACTTCGGCATCTCCGCGGAGCAGTAGCGGAACACGTCCCCCACGATGCGCATCGAGGGCGCCGGCGGGTAGATGTACGTGTTGCGAACCATGAACTCCTTGAGGACGTCGTTCTGGATGGTCCCGGTGAGCTGCGCGCGCGAGGCGCCCTGCTCCTCCGCCGCGACAATGTAGAGCGCGAGGATCGGCAGCACCGCGCCGTTCATCGTCATCGACACGCTCATGCGATCGAGCGGGATGCCGTCGAAGAGGACGCGCATGTCGAGGATGGAGTCGATGGCGACGCCCGCCATGCCGACGTCGCCCACGACGCGCGGGTGGTCGGAGTCGTAGCCGCGGTGGGTCGCCAGATCGAAGGCGATGCTGAGCCCCATCTGCCCCGCCGCCAGGTTGCGACGGTAAAAGGCGTTCGACTCCTCCGCGGTGGAGCAGCCCGCGTACTGGCGGACCGTCCACGGCTTCTTCAGGTACATCGTGGCGTAGGGGCCGCGCACGAACGGGCTGACGCCGGGGATGCCGCCCAGGTGGCCGACCGGCGCCAGGTCCGCTTCCCCGTAGACCGGCAGGGCGAGGAGGCCGTCAACCGCTCGCGCGGCGGCGCTGGTCGCGGCGCCGCCACTCGCTGCGGCTCGCGAGGAAGCCCCGGCCGCCGGCAGCGGCACGTCGTCCCAGCCGATGGCGTCGAAGCGCGGCACGCGGCTCACCGCGACCCCCCGGGGGCTGCGCGCAGCTCGACCCGCGCCGCCAGCTCCTCCAGCACCTCGGCCGCGTCGCCGCCGGCGAAGAACCAACCCGACAGGCCCGCCTCGCGAAGGGGAGTCTCCCGCTCCGGCGGCGGCTTGCCTGCCTGCAGCACGACCGGCGGTCGCGACGAGCGCGCGACCACGGCGCGCGCGAGCGGCTCCGCCAGCGCAGCGTAGGCCTCGTCGGCTCCGGCGAGGCACACCACCCACGCGCCGTCCGCCTCCGCCGCGGCGGCAGCGGCGGAGGCCTCGTCGATCGTCGCCGTCGCCGCGAGGGTCGTGGTGAAGCCCCCGACCTCGAGCAAGCGCTGCGCGTAGGCGAGGCGCAGGCGCGCCGCGGCCGCCGGGCCGACCGCCACCAGGCAGGCGCGGGGCGCCTCGCCCACCGACCGGCCGAGGGCGGCGAGACGTGCGCGCACTCGCTCGAAGCGGGCGCCCTCTCGGCGCGCGCCGAGCGGCGCGCACGAGGGCGGCGCCTCGGGGCCGAACACCGCGAGGACCTGGGAGGCCGCGGCGATGGTCCCGCCGCGCGCCGCGATCGACGCCGCCACCTCGAGCCGCGCGTCATCGGGGACGGTCGGCGGCGAGCGCAGGGCGGCGCGGGCGCGGGCGGCGGCGCCGTCCACCGCGGCGCGGTCGCAAAGCGGGGCGCGCGCCGGCGTGGCCTCGGTCGGTACTGCGAAGTCGTTCACGCCGACCAGCACCGCGCGCCGCCGCGCCACGTCGCGGCCACGGGCGGCGGCGGCCTCGCCGATCCGCGCGGCGAGGCCTCCGCCCTCCAGCGACGACAGGAGGCCGCCCTCCGCCTCGATCCTGCGCAGCTCTTCCCAGCCGGCGCGGGCGAGGGCGTCGGTCGTCTCCTCCACCAGGCCGCTGCCGCCGCCGGGGTCGGCGACGTCGGCGAGGCGCGCCTCCTCCCGCAGGACCAGCTGGGTGTTGCGGGCCAGGCGACGCGCGCCGCGATCGGGCGCGCCCAGCGGCTCGTCCCACGGTCGCACCACCAGGAGGTCGACGCCCGCCGCGGCGGCGGCAAACGCCGAGGTGGTGCTGCGCACCGCATTGGTCCACGGGTCGACCGTCGACAGCGCGCGGGCGCCTGTGCGCGCGGCGATGAAGGGCGGGGGCACCTCCTCCGGCCGGACGCCGGCGGCGACCAGCAGCTTGGACCAGGCGAGGCGCAGCGCGCGGACCTTGGCGATCTCGAGGAACACGTCGCCACCGATCGCGACCTCGATCGCCACCGCGGCGGCCGCGTCCGCCGGAGCGACCCCGCGCGTCTCCATGGCGCGCAGGAGCTCGGCGAGAGCGGCGAGAGCGAAGCCGATCTCGTGGGCCGCGTGACCGCCGGCCTCGTGCACGATGGCGGCGCCCACCGACAGCGGGCGCCCGCCGACGCCGAGCGCCCTCCAGGCTGCGACCAGCTCCGTGGCCTCGGCCGCGAGCGCCGAGACGGAGCGGGGCAGCGATCCGTCGCGCGCCAGCGCCCCCGCGATGTCGAGCCCGCCGTAGAGGCGAGCGGACGAGGCGATTCCGCGCTGGCGGACCACGTCGAGCGCGACCACCGCGTAGGGGGCCGCGTTGGCGCCGGCGTCGATCCACACCAGCGTGCGCTCCAGGTCGACCTGGTCGAGGACCGCCTCCAGATCGGCCGCAGTGACGAGGGCGACGCCGCCGTCGCCCACCGCTTCGCGCGCGAGCTCGCTCGCCGGGTCGAGGCCGAGGCGCCCGGCGCGGTCGACTGCGAGGACCACGCCGTCGACCCCGCGCGAAACGTCCTCGGCGACGGCGCGCGCCACGCGATCGAGATCCGCGTCGTCGTGCCGGGTGGCGACGACCCACGCCGAGCCCGGGGCGCGCGCGCCGCGGACGAAGGGGAAGGCACCGGGCGGTGCGGCTTCGGCAGCGGAGCCGCCGCCGCGGGGGCGATCCAGGAACAGGGGCCGGATCGTGCATCCCTCGGGCGTCCTCACCGCGAGGGCGTCGACCGCCGCCTCGTCTGGGGCGGCACCTGCGCGCGCCAGCTCCACCGCCGCGGCACGTCGCCACGCGGCCAGCGGGCCTGTGGGTGACACCGGCTCGAGCCCATCAGTGTCCGGGGGCGAAACCATCAGGGAACGGCGATTGCCACGAGCGCTGCGCGGCGTCACCCGGCTGCGTCGCGATGGCCGCCGAGCCGCAGCGACGAGCCCTCGTCGCAGCCGACGAGGGCTCCGGCTCGCGCGAGCCGGCCTGGTGAAAGTGCACCGCGCCTGGCGCCTCGGCGACGCGCAGGCGCGATGACGACGGTCAGTGCGGGTCGGCCAGGTGCGGGAACTCCGCCTTGAATGCCACGTCGTTCGCCGGCGGATTGAGCGGGAGATCGGCGAAGAGTGTCACCGGCTGTTCCGGGCCGAGCTTCAGGAGCACGACCGCCAGGGTGATGTCGACGACCGGATCCTCGAGCTTGCGACCGTTGGGATACGAGGCCGGTTGCGCCGGATCGTACTTGATGGTGTCGGGCACGATCACGGGTCCGGCCTGCGCGAGCGTCTCGTCCACCGTGGCGGGCACCAGGCCGAGCCCGATCAGATCGTCGTCGAGCACCTGGTGAAAGATGGTGACGCTCTCCGTGATCTCCGGGACCCAGGTCCCCGCGGCGTCGTCCGCCGGGTTGCCGGCGTTGTACTGGTCGCGGATCGCGATGTCGGCGCCCGGCGCCAGCCCGAGGCCCTGCTCGCCGGCGATGCCGGCCGTCCCCGCCTCGGGCGCCGCATGGCGGTCGATCTGCGTGTAGGCGTCGACCGACTCGGTGGGAAATGCGAACCCGGCCGACTCGCCGCCGGTGCCGCCCCCCGATTCGTCTCCGCACGCGGTGAGCACCGAGGCGTGGAGGAGAACGGTCACCCCCACCATCGCCAGACTCAGCTTTTGGTTCTTCATGGTGGACCTCACTTGCTCGCCGTGGTGACCCAGAACTGCATCGGACTGGCGCCGCTCTGGATCAGGGCGGTGTCGATCTCGATCGCGGCCGCCGTCACGTTGAGGCCGGCCAGCGTGTCGCGGTCACTGGTGATGGAGAGCGTCCCGGTGTCGAGCGTCTCCAGGTACCCCTGGACGTCGAAGAAGAACGGGTCGTCGGCGTGGCCCGACCAGAGCCGCGATCCATCCCCGCCGTCGAACACCGTCTCCACGGGTCCGGCGACCTTGGGGTCCGCCCCGGGAATTCCCTCCCACTGGATGCCCACCGCCCCGGCGTCGTCCCTGCCGTAGCGCCAGTAAATCTTGTGGTCGGCCTGATTGTCGCCGTTGTTGTCGATCCACAGGGTGTAGAGGACGTCCTCGGAGTAGAGGCCCTCGGTGTCGGGCTGAGGACGGCTGTCGTTGAAGCCTCCCCAGCAGACGATGATGGTGGTCTTTCCTCCTCCGCCGAAGACGTAGAGGTCGGTGATGTCCGTCGCCGCGTCCTGCTTGACCAGCGGGGACTCATCGTGATCGGAAGCGCTGACGGTGGTGGCCCACCATCCGCCGATGGCGGTCGTCGCGGCGACTGCGAGCAGCGCCGTGGCGGTCTTCGCCTTGAAATGAGAGATCATCGTGTCTCCTTGGAGGGATTTCCTGCCGCGCGTTTCTCGCGAGGCGCCAGCGCGCGCGGGGCGCTGCCAGGTTGTTCTCGGTTGCTACGCGCGACCCCTCCGCTCGGCCGCGTCGCCCTGGTCGAACTGGAATCCACAGCCAGGCGGCACAAATGGCCTTGTGGCGCATTGCCTCGCGGCCTCTCGAGCGACCGGAGCTGGCGCTCTCCCGCGCCGCGTTCACTGGCAAGCGCCCCACACAGCCGCCGCCAGGGTGACCCGCCGCCGGGAGGGCTAGCGGTAGGGGTTGTCGCGGATCGGCGCGGGCGCGGTCGACGCACCTCCTGGAGGAGCCAGGCCAGGCGGCGCAGGGGACGGAGCTGACGGTCGCGCGGGCGGCGGGCTCGGGGGCGCGGCGGGCGGGGACCGTGGGCGCGAGGCGGCAGCGCAGGCGGCGGGCGCGGGCGCGCTGGGCGAGGGGGGGGCTTCGGCGCTGGCGGCGGGCGCGCTGGCGCTCGGCGCGCTGACGGGCCGCGCCAGGTCGGGCTCGGCCAGGGGCGCGACGCGGGGCGACGCCGAGGCCGGCAGGGCGGTCGACGTCTCGGCGCGCGACGATGGGGCCGACGGATCCACGGCGGGGGCGCCGCGGCCGCGGAACCACAGCGTGCCGCCCACGACAGCGGCGAGACCGACCAGGGCGACCACCACCACGCCGCCGGAAGCGCGTCGAGGCGCGCGGATGCCCGCGGCGACCAGCGCACGCTCGGTGAGGTCCGCGGCGCTGCGGGTCACCGCGCTCGAGGGCGTGGGCTCGCCTGCCGGATCCGGAGAGATGAGGATCGCCGAGGGCGTGGCGGCCGCGGGCACTTCGCGCATCGGCGTCGCACGCGCGAGCTCGACGTGGGCGGCGTCCATCGGGCCCGTCGTGCCTCCGGCGTCGAGGAACCTCCGCAGCTTCTCTCGCCGGCGAGCGAGAGGCGCCTCCATGGCCCTGCGCAGGTGGTCGCCGACCTCCGCCGGCGAAGCCACGAGGTCGTGGCGCCGCGCGACCGCTTCCAGCGTGTCGGCGAAGAGGCGCGCCGACGCCGTCCGTCGCTCGGGGTCGCGCTCCAGCGCAGCGGCGAGGACCCCGTCGAGCAGGCCCTGGGTCCACGGTGCCACGGTGGAGAGCAGGGGCGCCTCCTCCTTCACGATCCGCCGCAGCGTGTCGTAGTCGCTGTCGCCGCGGAATAGACGTCGGCCCGCGATCGATTCCCAGAGCACGATCGCCATCGCGAACACGTCGCTCCGCGCGTCGCAGATCTGGCGCTCGATGTACTCGGGCGCCATGTACGCGAGCTTGCCCTTGAGCACGCCGCTCTCGGTGACGTTCTTGGTCGCGACAGATTTGGCGATGCCGAAGTCGGCGACGCGGCCGGTCCCGTCGATACCGACCAGCACGTTGTGGGGCGAGACGTCGCGGTGGACGAGGCGCACCGAGCGGCCGCGGGCGTCGGTCAGCTCGTGCGCGGCATGCAGCCCGCTGAGCGCGTCGAGCGCGATGCGGACCGCGTTGCGCGTCGGCATGGGTCGCCCGGTCGCGCCGGACGCGTCGATCAGCTCGGCCAGGCTCGCGCCCTCGACGTAATCCATGACGAGGAGGAGCTGCCCGCCCGGTCGCTCCTCGACGTCGAGGACCGGCACCACGTTGGGGTGGTGGATGCGCGAGGCCAGGCGCGCCTCGTCGACGAACATGCGACGGAAGCCGGGGTCGTCGAGCAGGTGCTGGTGCGGCCGCTTGATGGCCACCAGCCGCCAGAAGCCCTCGGCGCCGCGCTGGCGCCCGACGTAGACGGTCGCCATCCCGCCGGAGGCGACCTTCTCCAGCAGCTCGTAGCGGCTGGTCGCGTCGGGCGGGAGGGTCGCGAGAGGCTCGCGCGGGTCGGACGCCGGTGCGGGAGCCATCGCCTCAGAACCGAAGCCGGACGCCGCTGGCGCTGGCCGAGGGCGCGGTGTCGCCACCCCAGTCGACGATCGCGGCGAGGACGATGGTCGCCACCCCCGCCACGGCGGCGCCTGCGATGAGGCCGTTGGTCATGTTCTGGAGGAGGAGCCCCTCTGCGCGCGCGTCGTCGCTGGGGGCGGTCTCGAAGGCGTCGTGGGCGCCCAGCGTCGCGACGCCGGTGCCGATGGCCGCGCCGCCGATGAGCGCCGTCGCGCCCAGGCCGACGAAGAACCAGCCGCGGCCCGGACCACCGCCGGCCTGGTCCGCCCTCGCCTGCGGCGGCGCCTCCGGCGCATCGGCAAGAGGCGATGGGAGCGCCGGCGCCGGCGCGACAGGCAAGGGCGGCGCGGGCGCCGCGCTCGCCGGCGGGGGCGGCGTCCAGGTGGTGGTCTCCCCGGAGCGAACCGCGATCGGGTAGCGCTCTTCCCCCGCGCCGCGGTCGACGACCACCACGTGA
>JBKJLX010000227.1:0-8487 GCA_046596645.1 Polyangiaceae bacterium | reverse complement strand
GGTGCTGCGCCTGAAGAGGGAACGGCCGCCGTGTGGCTCGCCCTCGCGGCGCTTGGGATCACTCTTGGAGCGGGCCGAACGGCGGCGGCGGCTCGTCGACGCCGGCGTTGAGGCGGTCGAGCCGGGTCGCGCGCGCGTCGAGCTCGGCGTCGTAGAAGGGGCTGAACTCGCGATCGACCGAGGTCTGCACGAACTCGGCCGTCTCGGTGTGGCAGGTGGGGCAGCCGACGATCTCGATGGCGCGCGCGAGATCGGGGTAAGCGCCCGCGACCTCCGGATCGAGGCCGTCGAGGGACAGGCGCTCGGCGGGCGCGCTCGGTGGCACCCGCGCCGAGCGGGCCCGGAACCGCTCCGGCAGCGGCTCGGTGCGGGCGTCCAGCGCGTCGGCGCGCTCGGCCACGAAGGCGAGGAAGTCCTCCCGCAGCGCCCCCGGCGCGTTGAGCGAGGCGCTGGCCACGGTCTGGAAGAGCGGCGGATTGTCCAGGGTGTCGGCACCAGCGGCCTCCCACTGCCGCCACTCCCAGGGCGAGACGGTCAGCTCGACGGTCTCCGCGAGGAGGAACGACGGACCCGCGATCCCCTCATCGAGCCATGCGCGGGCGGCGTCGAGGAACGGCTCGCCGTCGAGCGCCGACAGGCGCGACCAGCGCCGCGCAGTCCCCAGGCAGTGGAGCGACCCGTCGGGCGCGACGTCGTCGGCTCGCGGCGCCTGGCGGAAGAGGAAGAGGATGTGCAGCGGGGCCACCACCGGATCGATCGAGGCCATCGACACGCGCAGCTCGCCGCAGCCCCCGCTCCGCGCCGCGAGGTCCAGGCGATCGTGGACGCCGGTGATGCGGAACGGGAGGGCGTCGAGATCCCAGGTCGACGGGTCCGACCCCTGGTCGGCCGCGATCTGGTCCATGAGCTGCGCCGGCCCGGCGCGCTCGGAGTGGATCGTCGTCGCGAAGCGGCGGAACCAGGCGTCGAGCAGGCGCCCGCCGTGTCCATCGCCGGCGATCGCGCCGAGGATGCGCGCCGCGCCGACGACCGACGGATCGTCGAGGAGCGCGTCGTCGGTCCACACCAGGGAGCGCTCGCGCCGCGCGGCGGGGACCGGCGGGCCGTGCGCGTGGGCGGTGACGGTGACAGCTCCGCTCCCTTCCAGCCGCAGCACGACGTCGCGGCGCCCCACCGGGCGCGGGCGGAGCCACTGCCCACCGTCATAGGGAGCGAACAGGGCCGGCGCGACACCGACGTCGATCGCCTGGCTCGAGGCCTCAGCGTCGAGGTCGATCGCGACGGGCGCGCCGGCGACGTCGATCGAGATCACGCGCTCGGCGCCGCCCAGGGCGAGGGTGATCGCGTGCGCTCCCTCGACCGTGACCTCGGCGGTGACGCTGCCCTCACCCCCGGCGTCGAGCGCGGCGGCGAGATCGAGGATCGGCGGGCCGTCCTCTGCGCCCCCGCTGCCGGCGTCCCCACCGGACCCACCCACGCCCGACCCGGAGTCGGCCGCGGCGCTCCCCGCCGTGGCTGCCCCGGCGCCGGAGCCTGCGGCGTCGGCGGCGGCGTCATCGGCGCAGCCGCCCGCCGCCGCGGCAAGCGCGAGCGCCAGCCCCGTTCCGACGATGCCGGGGCAGACCCTCACGCGCCCAGGATATGCGTCAGCCGCGACGTGAGCGACGACGAAGCGCGCCCGCCCCGAGCGCCGTCAGGGCGAGCCCGATGGCGACCAGACCGCCGCCGGAGGTAGAGACGGGGCCCACCGCGCAGCCGCCCTCGTCGGTCGCCGCGGGCTCCTCCTCGCTGGAGGCCCCGTCGTCGTCCTCCTCCGGGTCGCCGTCGAACCCGTCGCACGCGTCCGAGTTGTCCGAGAACGAGGTCTCGACCTCCACCGTGCCCTCGGTGCCCTCGGCCGACCAGGCGACGACCCACGTGCCCGCGGCCGCGCTCGCGTCGACCAGGTAGAGGCCCGACTCCTCGGCGGCGAGCGTCAGTGATTCGCCGCACCCCGAGCAACCTTCGCCAGGCGAGAGCACCGCCTCGGTGGAGCAGCGGTTGGTCGCCGAGATGTAGGCGCCGTCGTTCTCGCCGCGCGTCGAGATGGAGAGGCACGTCGGCGCGTCGGTGGTGAGGACGATCGCCCCGTAGTTCGGCGCGGGGTCGCACGCGCGCGCGGTGCGCGCCTCGGAGATGGCGGCGAGGAACGAGAGCGACGAGAGGGCGAGGACGGCGAGGCGCATGGGGCGATGCTAGGCGGCGCGCGCGCATCTCGCCATGCCGCAGCCACGGTCCCGCCGCGGGCGCGCTACGCTCCCCGGTCTTGAGCCCGGGTTCCTTCGCGGCGCGGGTGGTGGTCGCGCTCCGGCTGCTGGGCGGCCTCTTGACGGTCGGCGCGCTCGTCGCGCTGATGCTGCCGCTCCTGATCGTGCTGCTCCCCTCGCGGGTGGCGCGCATCCGCGTGACGAACCGCTTCGGCGTCTGGATCGGTCGCTCCACGCTCTGGTGGGCCCGCTGCGACCTGGAGGTCTCGGGCCTCGAGCACTGCCGCGCCGACCGGCCCGCGATCTACGCCTGCAACCACACCTCTATCCTCGACGCGTTCACCACGATCTGGCTCACGCCGCAGGGCACGGTCGGCGTGGCGAAGAAGGAGGTCCTCTACTACCCGTTCTACGGGCAGGCCTGGTGGCTGGCCGGGCACGTGTTCCTCGATCGCGGGCGCAGCGGGCGCGCGAAGGCCTCGCAGGCGCGCGCCACCCGCTTCATCCGCGAGGAGGGCCTCCACCTCTGCATCCTGCCGGAGGGGACGCGCTCCGACTCGGGGCGCCTCCTGCCGTTCAAGAAGGGGATCGCGCACGTGGCGATCGAGACCCGGCTGCCGATCGTCCCCATGGTGACGATCGGCCTGCAGGGGGCGTGGCGGCGATCGAGCCTGTCCCTGCGGCCGACCCGGGCGAGGATCGTCTTTCTCCCGCCCATCGAGACCGAGGCGTGGAGCCTGGAGACGATCGACGCCGACCTGGAGTCGCTGCGGGCGCCGTTCCTCGCCACGTTGCCCGCCGACCAGCAGCCCGCGGGCTAGCGGCGCTGTCGGCGCTTGCGGCCGCGCGACGATGGCTCGGCCTTGGTGGCGTGCTCGACGTATGTGGGAAGGAGCGGGTGGGCGATCGACGCGAGGACCGTCGCCTCGCGCTCGGCCAGCTCCGCCTCCTTCCAGGATCGCGCGCCGCGGACCAGGAAGCTTCACCGCCACCGGCTGGCCGCGCAGCGCGTCGACTGCATCGAAGGTGGTGGCCTGGGAGCCCCGGCCCAGCACCCGCAGCCCTCGGTAGCGGCCGTCGCGAAGCGCCGGCGGGGCGTCGTCCTCGCCGGTCACCCCGGGCTCTTCCGCACGCGGCCCGCCGCCTCGGGGCCACCGCGCTCCAGCCGCTCCAGGATCGCGCGCGCCGAGAGCGCGGTCTTGTAGACGTGGATCTCGCCCGCGTCGTCCTCGCCCAGGAGCTCCTCCGAGACGCGCAGGTGCTTGCCGACCGCGAGGATCATCCGCCCGCCGAGCCCGCGGCGCACCTGCTCCACGCGCGCGAACACCGCGGCCCGGCTCCAGAAGCCGAAGATCTCGAGGAACACCTCCTCGCCGGTGCGCGGGTCCTCGAACACCACGTCGGGCGCGACCACCACCTCGCCAGGGAGGGCGATGAGGGCCTCGCACCGCCGCGCGGTCCACGGCGTCTTCAGCGCGCCCCAGCTGGCGAGGAGGCCGTCGACCTCGGGGCGGGTCGCCGGCGCGGCGTCGAGCCCGCGGGGCGGGGCGAGCGCGGAGCGTGCGTCGAGCTCCAGCCGGCGCGGCTCGCGCGAGGGTCCCCACAGGAGATCGGCCGCCAGCGTCCAGTCGCCGCACTGCAGGACATGGGGAAAGAACAAGGCGAGGCGCAGCCCGTAGCGCTGCACGGCGTCGAAGAGGCTCAGCGGGCCGTCGAGCTCGATGCGGTGGCCGCCCTCTATCGGCCGCACCACGTGGAGCAGGCCGTGGAACGTCGCGGCGCGGAAGAGGCGACGCATCCGCTCGGCGCCCTCGCCCCGCACCTCGATCACCACCCGCGCCGCACGGAGTAGCAGCGCCTGCGCGAGCGACACGTCGTAGAGGTCGAGCAGCGCCGCGGGCTCGATGGGGTCCCAGGCGACGAGGCGCTGCGCCGCGCGCAGATCGGCGAACAGCCCCTCCTCGATGGCGGCGGGGTCGGCGCCGCGTGCGGCGGCGGCGGCGGCGATCACCGGCTCGCGATCGAAGTGATCGGTGGGCCCCAGGCCACGGCGCGCCGCGGCCGCGGCGAGGAACAGCTCGCTGCGCAGCGCCTGCGCTGCCGCCTCGTCGCCTGCCTCCCAGGTGCAGCGGTCGTCGACCAGCTTGCGCAGGCCGGCCGCCGCGATCCGATCGCGGACGCCGTGGGGGATGGCTTGCCACGCCGCCTCCACGTCCTCTCGCGCCATGCCGACGCTGCCGGCGGCGGCCTGGAGCAGCGACTCCACCACCGGTTGCAGGCGCGCGCGGCGGGCGCCGTCGAGCCATCGCGGCTCCAGCTTCTCCCCCTTGGTGCGGACCTGGACCAGGTCGGTCGTCAGCACCGCGTCACTCGTAGGCCTCGTGCTGGCGTCGGCGCTCGCTCGTCGACTCCTCGCCCGTGCCGGCGGCAATCAGCTCGTAGAGGATGGCGCGCTTGTCGTCGGCCTTGCGCAGGACGCGCCCCAGGCGCTGCACGTGCTCGCGCACGCTCGCGTTGCCCGAGAGGACGATGGCGACGCTGGCGGTCGGGACGTCGACCCCCTCGTTCAGGACCTTGGAGGTGACGACGCACCCCAGCGACCCGTCGGACAGGCCGGCCAGGATCGCGCTTCGCTCCTTCACGCGAGTCTGGTGGGTGATGGCGGGGACCAGGAAATCGCGCGCGATCTTGTAGACGGTCGCGTTGTCCTCCGTGAACACCAGGACCCGGTCGTTGCGGTGTCGGTGCAGCAGCCGGCGCAGCACGTCGAGCTTGCCGGGGGCGGCCAGCGCGAGCTGGCGCTGCAGGCGGTAGGCCTGGAAGGCACGCCGCCCCTCGTCGCTCACGCTGGAGCGGAGGAGGAACTGGCTCCAGCCGTCGGGCGAGCCCATTCGGATGCCGTGCTTGCGCAGGAACCCGACGTACTCGGCGCGCGCCGTCGACCACCGCTCGCGCTCCTCCGTCGAGAGAGGCACCTCCAGCCGCTCCACGTCGTACGGTGCCAGGTATTGCCCCGCGAGATCGCCGATGTCGCGGCGGTAGACGATGGGCCCCACCAGATCCTCGTAGGCGGCGTGCCGCCCGTCGGCGCGCTCCGGCGTCGCGGTGAGGCCGAGGCGGAAGGGCGCCAGGCACATGCGGGCCGCCTGCGCGTTCGCGTCGCTCGGCAGGTGATGGCACTCGTCGAAGACCACCAGGCCGAAGCGCGCACCCAGGCGATCCATGTGGATGTGCGCCGAGTCGTAGGTGGTGACGGTGACGTCGGCGATGTCGTGGTAGCCCCCGCCCAGCAGGCCGACGTGAGTGTCGAAGGCCGCCTCCAGCACGTCGTGCCACTGGCCGAGGAGGTCGAGCGTCGGCACCACCACCAGCGTCGATCGCTTCCGCGCAGCGATGGCGAGCGCGGCGACGAACGTCTTGCCCGCGCCGGTGGGCAGCACCACCACGCCGCGCCCCTGCGCCGCGCTCCAGGCGCGCATCGCCTCGTCCTGGTGCGGGTAGGGGCGGCGGCTGGCGAGCGGTCGCAGCTCCAGCTCCTTGTACGCCCGCGCCGCGTCTTCGTAGGCGAGGCCGCGCGCCTTGAGCCAGAGCACGATCGGCGCGTAGTCGATGGCCATGGCGCGAAACACCGCCTCGCGCGGGTCCCACTTGGCGCCGGGGGGCGCCTCGGACCCCTCGGCGACGCCGCGGACGCGCAAGGTGCCGCCCTGGAAGTCGAGCGCGACGCGCGGCTGTGCCGTCGCGGTCACCGGAGGGACCGTCAGGCCTCGCCGACGGTGCGCATCGAGATGGCCCCGAGGGCGGTGAGCCCGAGCGTGGCGTAGGTCGCCTCCCACCGGGCGGCGGCGTCGGTGTCGAAGAGGATCGTCTCGTGCACAGGCACCGGCAGCCAGGCGCCGTGGGCGATCTCGCCCTCCAGCTGGCCGGGACCCCAGCCGCTGTAGCCGAGGAGCACCAGCCGGCGCGCGGCGAAGGTCTCATCCACGCTGCCATCGCGCGCTCTGCGGGCGATCTCGTCGAACACCTTGCGCGAGGACGTGACGACCAGCCGGTCGCCGACGGGGATCACACCGTCCAGCACAGCGGCGGCGTCGCCGGGGGACGAGCCGCGCCCGATCTCGCCTGGGGCCGCCTCGGGCAGGCCGAGCTCCTCCCTCGTACCGAGCACCCAGCCGCTGCTCGGCTCCACTGGCCCGCCGACGTACACGTGGCCTCGGACCTCGCCCAGCCCGTCTCCGTAGCCGGCGAGGCCGAGCAGCTCCCCGATCTGCAGGGGGGCGAGGCGGTTCACCACGAAGCCCAGGGCACCGTTCTCGTTGTGAATCGCGAGCAGCACCACCGTCTGATCGAAGTTTGGATCGCCGAGGGGTGGCGACGCGATCAGGAGCCCGGGGGAGAGCTGGTTCGACACGACCTGCATCCTAGGCCCGCGGCCGACGGTCGAGCCACAGCAACATCTCCGGCGTTCCCGCCTCCCGCAGCCACGGCTGGTCGTGCGGGCCCGGCAACACCCGCGCCTCGTGGGGGACCTTGCGCGTCGCGAGCTCGCGCGCGAGCGCCTCGTTCCGCTCCCGGAAGGGATCGCCCTGGCTGGTGAGGACCAGCGCCGCGACGCTCTTTCCTCCTGCGCCCGCCGTGGCCAGGGCTGCCGCGAATTCGGCGTTGCGATGCGCGCTGTGCGCCGACTGCACCAGGGCGAGGCCGCAGAAGGCCCCCCGTGCGCGAAGGGCCACGTCGAGGGCGACCGACCCGCCCATCGAGCATCCGGCGAGGTGGGTGGCCTGTGGGGTGGCGATCACCGGGAGCTGTTCGCGCGCCCGCGGCACGACCACGTCGACGATCCAACGGGCGTAGGCGTCGAGGTGCGCGGATCGGTCGCGCGCCCGCGCCGGGTTGGGCGTGAAGGGACAGGCGACGAAGAAGCCGCCCAGCGGCCGTGACGCCAGCTCGCGGCTGACCTCCTCCATCCGCGCGGCTGGCCAGTCGCCCCGGCGCGACCGGGGCGCGATCGGCGGGGCGAGGAGGCGGCGGTAAGCCTCCACCAGCCCGTAAAGGTCGGGCCAGGCGCGGGCGGCGAGGGGAGGGTCGCCGCTCTCCCCCAGCCCGTGGAGAGCCACCACCAGCGGGGCGCGCGCCCCGGGCGCGATGTGGCGGGGTGACAGGACGGGCACGCGGCCGCCGAACGGCGTCTCCCCCGGGCCCAGGCGCAGGTCGACGAGCTCGAGGTCCCGCGGGCCCTCCGCTCGGGCAGGGCCGCCTGCTGCGGGGCGTTTCCCCTCGCCCTCGGCGCCCACCAGCGCGCCCATCCCGCACGCCAAGGACGCCGCGAGCGCACTGCGCCGCGTCGTCATCGGAGCGGAGCCTACGCCGGGGTCGCGAAAAAGGTCCATCAAGCTCGACGTGAGGGGCGTGACCCTGGTTTCCTTCGGGGCCTGCGCCGACTGCGCGGCGCTTGTCCGGAACGTGATGCAGGAACCGAAGACCAAGGGCACGCCGCTGCGCGTCGATATTCTCGCCGAGCTCCTCGATCGTCCGCTCGAGGACGAGGCGGCGATCCTCGAAGCGCTCACCGCGACGCTGGCCAAGGGCCAGCCGCACGACGAGCTGTGGCAGAAGCTGCAGGACGCCGCCGTGCGCGACGATCGCACCGTGGAGCTCGCCTTCGCGTTCGAGAAGGTGCTCGGCGACCGCCGCATGAAGCTGTTCCCCACCGCCGCGCAGGCGGGAGCGCTGCTCCACGCCGCGCGCTACTTCGTCGACCGCGTCGGCGACGCGGACGGCGCGCGGGGCCACCTGGAGAAGGCGCTCGCCCTGCAGCCGAGCAACGCCGAGGCGGCGGAGCTGCTCGAGGTGGTGCTGGTGCAGCTCGGCGATCGCGCCGGTCTCAGCCAGCTGCTCGCCAACAGCGCGGCGCACAAGCCGGACCCGGCGGAGCAGCTCGACCTCCTGCATCGCGCGATGAAGCTCCTCGAGGGCATCGAGGGGCAGGACGAGCGCGCGATCAAGATCGGCCTCGCGCTCCTCAAGCTCGAGCCCGGCCACGCGCCGACGGTCAGCGCGCTCGAGCAGCGCCTCGGCAACGCGGGCAAGTGGCCGGATCTCGCCAGGCTGCTCGAGCAGTCGCTCGCCGGGTCCAAGGGGGAGGAGCCGAGCGAGGCCACCCTCTCCGCGCACCGGCGCCTGGTCGAGATCTACGCGACCCGCACCAACGAGGTGGAGCGCGCGACCCCGCACGTCGAGG
>JBKJLX010000029.1:0-4399 GCA_046596645.1 Polyangiaceae bacterium | reverse complement strand
GCCTTCGACGCGGCGGAGGGGGGCACCCTCCCCGATCCGACCGCCAGGAAGAATCTCCGCGTCGTCGCCGGGTGAGGCGGCGATGAATCGCAAGAGCGTGACCGTCTCGCCCACGACACCGCGCTCGCATCGGCCGTCTGCGTGATCGGGGGCTTCCGGATCGTGCGCTCCCTCGGCGAGGGCGGCATGGGCACCGTCTACGAGGCCCTGGGCCCCGAGGGCACCGCGGTGGCGCTCAAGGTGCTGCGCACATCGCTCACCGACGCCGATGCTGCCACCAGGTTCCGGCGGGAAGCGCAGATCCGCGTCGATCACCCGAACGTCGTCCGGGTGATCGACGCCGGCATCGATCCCCACGCGGGCGAGCCATACCTCGCGCTGGAGTTGCTGCGTGGAGAGACGCTCGAGGACAGGCTCCGGGCGGGGCCGCTCCATCCCACGGAGGTGATCCGCCTCGGCAGCGCGGTCGCGCGGGGCCTCGGCGCGGTCCACGAAGCGGGGATCCTCCACCGGGACGTCAAGCCGGCAAACCTCTTCTGCTGCCTGGACGGCACGATCAAGGTGATGGACTTCGGGATCGCGCTCTCGGCGAGTGAGAGCCGGCTGACGCGCGCGTCGGCTGTCATCGGCACTCCCGCTTACATGTCCCCCGAGCAGGTCCGCGGGGAGCGCGAGCTGGGCCCGCCGTGCGACGTGTGGTCGCTGGGCGTCGTCCTCTACGAGGCGGCGTCCGGCAGGAGCCCGTACCTGAGGGACACGCCGCTGGCGACGATGCTGGCCGTCCACCTCGAGGAGCCGCCACCGCTGTGGGCGGTTGCGCCGACGGTGCCGCGCGCGCTGTCGGCCGTGATCGAGGGCGCGACGGCGAAGCGTCCCGAGCTTCGGTTCGCGACGATGGGCGACCTCCTCGCCGCGCTCGCGTCCATCGAGGGCGACGCGAGGACGACGCCGTCGGCTCGTCTGTCGGTGCCCGCGCTCCGCGACGGCGGCGCGGTGCCCGCGCTCCCCGACGGCGGCGAGTGGGGCGCAACGGAGGAGCGGAGCGGACCCCTCGGCGCGCCGCCGACGAGCGTGTTGCCGGTCAACGAGCGCCGGATCGTCGCCGTGGTCGTCGCCGAGCGGATCGCGGACCTCGCGGCCATCAACGGTGTGGTGGGATCCATGGGCGGGATCCTGATCCCGCTCGTCGGCGACCGCGCCGTCGGCGTGTTCGGCGCCGCCCGCTGGGAGGGCGACGAAGTCCGCCGCGCGGCGCTCGCGGCTCTCGCCGCGCGCCCCTTCGCTGCAAGCGTCGCCATCGCCTCCGGTCGCGCGACGAGCGTTGGCGGGGGCATCTCCGGCGAGGTCCTCACCGCGGCCGAGCGCGGCTGCGAGCGGGGCCTCGCCGGCGTTGCGACGGACGTCGCCAGCGCCAGGGCCCTCGAAGGCGAGTTTCGATTCGCCGTGATCGCGGACGGGGTGTACGAGCTCCTCGAGCAACGCCGCGGCCACCTCGAGCCGTCGGCCCGCGATGCGCCGCTGCTCGGCCGGTCGGGGGAGATGGCCCAGCTCCGCGATCGCCTCCGCATGCTGGTCGAGGATCGCCGCGGCTCGGTCGTGCTCGCGGTCGGCACGCCTGGCGTTGGTAAGAGCCGTCTGGCGCGCGCGCTGGAGGACGAGATCGGCGCGTGCGACGAGCTCTTCACCCGGCTCGCGATCCGCGCCGAGCCGCTGCTGCGCGACCGGGCCTTCGCCGCGGTCGCCGGCATGCTGCGCGAGCGCTTCGCCACCGGCGCGTTCAGCGAGCTCCTCGCGAGTTTGCACGACGCGATCGAGGATGACGACGCCGCGCGTCGATGTGCGGAGTTCATCGCCGAGCTCATTGGCGTCCAGGCACCGTCGACACCCGCGCTCGTCGCAGCGCGCGCCGATCCGCAGCTCATGGGTGATCGCCTCCGGCTGGCCGTCGTCGATTACGTCGAGGCGCTCACCCGCCGCGGCGCCGTCGCACTCGTCGCCGAGGACCTGCAGTGGGCGGACTCCTCGTCGATCGCCCTTCTCGAAGATCTGGCGGAGCGGCTGCGGGACGCGCCGTTCCTCATCTTCGCCTCCACGCGCCCCGAGCTGCTCGAGACGCGCGCCGACCTGTTCTCGGCGGCGGAGCTGCTGCGCCTCGAGCCGCGGGGGCTCGTCAGCTCCGATGTGCGCACGCTCGCCGAGCACGTCGCCGGCCGCGCATTGCCACCCGCGCTGACGCGCGCCATCGCCGAACGCACCGGAGGCCATCCGCTCTTCGTCGAGCAGGTGGTGCTCGAGCTCGCCGAGCGCGCAGAGCTCGACGCGGAGGTCGTAGCGCTGCCGACGACCCTCACCATCGAGGCGGCCGTCCAGGCGCGCATCGATCAGCTCCCGGCTGTCGAGAAGGACGCCTGCAAGCGCGCGTCGGTACTGGGTCGCGCGTTCCTCGCCGACGAGCTGGAGGGAATGGGGGTGCATGCGCCGACCGACCTGCTTGCCCGCCTGGTGCGACGCGACCTCATGGTGACGCGTGCTGGCGGGGGTCGCGCCACCAAGGAGTTCCAGTTCAAGAGCTCCCTGGTTGCCGACGCGGTGTACGCACTCATCGCCGAGACGCCGGCGCGCGAGCTCCACCGCCGCGCGGCGGCGTTCCTCGCCGAGAGGTGCGGGGACGACGAGGAGATCGCGCGGCACCACGAGCGCGGTGCCGACATCGGTCACGCGGCGACTCGTTTCACGGCGGCCGCGCTCTCTGCGTCACTTCGGGGGGATGCGCAGACCGTGCTTCGCTGCTCGGAGCGCGCGCTGGGGCTTGGAATCGAGAAGGGCGCGGTCTTCGCCCTGTACATGGCGCGAGCGGACGCGCTCCGCTTCCTCGGGAGGCGCGCGGAGCAGAGCGCCGAGCTCGATGCTGCGGCCGCGGCGGCGCGTGGCGACTCCCAGACGGCGCGCGTGCTGACCGAGAGGACTCTGCTTCTCTCGAGGACCGGGCGACGCGCGGAGGCGATCACCAGCGGTGAAGCGGCCGTTGCAGCTGCGCAGCGTACCGGCGACGTGGATGTGATCACATCGGCGCGCGCGTACCTGGTGCTTGCGCTGATCTACGGAGGTGACGTGGCGCGCGCGCGGCCGCTGCTCGAGTTGGCAACGCTCGAGGGCGGCCCGGCCTCGCTCCACGTCCGTGCCTCGCTGGCCTCGGTTCGTGCTCATCTGGCGATGGCGCTCGGCGATCTGGCGGAGCGGCGCACGGGGTTTGCCACCGCGGGCGAGCTGCACCGTCAAGCCGGCGACGTGCGCAAGGCGGCGTCGGCCGACGTGAACCTGGCGGACGTCGAGAATCGCGTCGGACGTTACGCAGAGGCCGAGGTCGCCTTGCGGGCGGCGCTCGAGGGAAGCCGCCGTGTCAGGAATCGGCCGACCGAGGGTTACGCCCTGTGCAACCTTGGTTATGCGTGCGCCGCTCAGAACAAGGTCGACGAGGCGCGCGCCGCGCTCGATCAGGCCCTGGCGCTCGCCAGCGCGATCGGTGAGCCTCGTCTCGCGGTGTTCGCGCGACTCTACCGCTGGAGAGGGCACGCCAGGAGCGACCCTGCCGGCGCTGCACCGGAGCTGCTGGCGCTCGCCGACGAAGCGGAGCGGGTGGGAGACCGCAGCGCCATGATCCTGTCACTGTCCGCTGTGGCGAGCTCGCTGCTCGCATCGGGCGCGCTTGCGCTCGCAGTCGAGCCGTCAGGTCGCGCGCTCGATCTCGTCGAGCGAATCGGGGGCATCGAGGAGGACGAAGCAGACGTCGTCCTCACCCGCGCGCGAGTGCTGGAGGCGCTCGGTGAGCACGGTGAGGCCGCGGAGGTGCTCGCGCGCGGCCGTGGCAGGATCGACGCGGTCGCTTCGAGGATCCGCGACGATGCGGCCAGGACCTCCTTCTTGACGCGCGTCGTGGCGAATGCGGAGCTCGTCCGGCGGACGGACCGGCGCTGAAGGTCTGTCCCTAGTCAGGGCCCCGGTGCCGCGATTCCGAGCGCGCCGAGGCCGACATCTGCACCGGCGAACGGTGATGGGATCGCGCACGGGTCGCCGACGCCGACCACCCCGACAGGATCGGTCGCGGTTCCACCCTCGTTGAGCTCCTGGTCGTTGACCGCGATCGCGCCCTCGCGAGCGATGCCGACGTCCCAGTCCGCGTCCTCGACCGGTGTGTCCGGGCCCCACACCTCCTTCGGGACCTCGCCCTGGCAGACCGCACCGAGCTGGTCGCCGATCCCCGAGATGGCTTCGGCGGCGCCCTTGGACTGAACCAATCGGCGCCGGCTCAGAGACCCACCCGGGGTGCGTCAGCGATGCGGCGGCGGCACGATCGTGATCCAACGCGCCGTCGTGGGAGCGAGTGTCAGCCGGCCGTGAT
>JBKJLX010000878.1:0-8032 GCA_046596645.1 Polyangiaceae bacterium | reverse complement strand
GCAGGCGCTCCAGCGCCGGGTGTGCGCGATCGTGATCGGCGCGGGGCGCGAGGCCGGCGACGTCCCGTCGCGCCCCCCCGGTGCGATCGAGGACCTTCGGCGTGCCGAGCACCGCGGCGAGGGTGCGCTCGTCGACCAGCTCCGCGAGCTCGCCCCCGGGGCCGAACGCGCGCGCCGGCACCACCACAGGGTTCCGCGAGAACATCGTGCCGTCGTAGGGGGAGGGATCGTAGGCGCTGGTGCGCCCCTCCGGCCCCAGCTGCACGCCGGTGAACCCGAGCCCGCAAACGAAGCGCAGCAGGCGCTCGCCGGCCCGCGAGTAGGGCGAGCCGTGGCCGGTGTCCTCGTCGACGTCGGAGGGGAAGCTGACGTCGTGGATCGCCAGCACGAGTCGCTTCACGCCGAGCAGCTCGAGCGCCTCGCGGACGTGCTGCCCGTCGCCTTGCCGGTCCGTCACGGCGGGGAGCTTGCCACGCGGCGGCCGATCGCGCCGACCGGAGGCCCCGCACGTGCTCCTCCGCTGCCGTGAGACGGTCTACGCTCGCCCGATGTCACTCGGATGGCCCGGCTGGATGTCCCGTGGCGCGCTGCTCGTCGGCGCGTGCTCCCTGTTCGCTTGTGGATCGTCGCGGCTTCAACCGGAGGGCGAGCCTCGGTCCTCGGCGATCGCCCCGACGCCAGCGCCCACGGCCGAAGCCGGGAAGGCGGAGCGTCCTCGGCCCGCCGCGGACGCGGCGACGACGAAGGACGCCGCGGGCTGCCAGGCGATGCTCGGCACGCCGGCGGCGCGCAGCAACACGACCGTGACCGCGGCCCCGGGCGCCGGCGGCAGCGAGCGGTTCGAGGGCATCATCGCCGCGGTGAAGGACCACCGCGGCGCCCTGCGCTGCTGCTACGACCTGTGGGCGAGGGAGAACCCGGGCGCCGACGCGAGGGTCACGCTCTCGTTCGAGCTGGACCAGGGGGGCGCGGTCGCGCGCATCCTCCTGAAGGGTGACGCGGAGAAGCTCACCAACGACGCGAGGACGTGCCTGATCGACGTCGCCACCGCCATCCCCTACCCGGCGAGCCGCACTGGCAAGCTGACGACCTTCGAGTACGACCTCGGCTTCAAGCACCGGTGAGGAGGGCTCACCGTGCCCTGCGTGATCAGAAGATCTGATCGCAGAGCGCGGGGCCGGGGCAGCAGAGGTCGGCGTTGTACTCGTCGCTGCGCGCGCACACGCGCGAGCCCTCGCTGGGGTAGTAGTACGCCCAGAAGAAGCACATCTCGTCGTCGGCCTGCTCGCCGAAGGTCGCGCCCTGGTTGCTGGTGTTGTTCCAGTTGCAGGTGATGTCGAAGCCGCCGCCCTCGGGGAGGATCAGCTCCGGGTCGTGGTACTGCGTCGCGGGCTCGCTCCACGAGAAGTCCTCGACCTCGTACGCAGGCACCGAGGTGTCGTCGTTCGACATGTCGACGGTGACGTTGGTCCCGAACTTGTGAACGTGGCCGGTGAAGGCGAAGAACTTCTTTCCCTCCAGCTCGGGCGGCATGTCCACGTGCGAGGGGCCGAGGGTCGTCTCCGCGTTGGCGGGGACGTCGACGTCGAAGTTGCCGGCGAAGAGGAAGCCCGCCTCGTCGCGGAAGGCGCCCTCGGCGATGGGGATCATCGTCGACGTGGCCTCCATCATCGCCGCCTCCGCGCCGGCGTTCACGTAGTGCATCTCGAGGCGGATCATCTGATCGGGATCGAGCGTGAAGGCGACGCCGTCGGGGAGGGTCAGCGTCTCGTCGGCCTTCTGGGTGATCATCAGCGGCATGCCCTTCGACGGATCGAGCGTGTCCTGGAAGGGCTCGCAGTCGTAGGGCTCCGGCTGCTCCTCGGTGTCGGCCACCTTGTAGACGATCAGGTGGTGCGACACCGCGCCGAGCTGGTTGTGAATGCTGCCGACCCGCAGCTCCTCCGGGTTGCCGAGGCGCTTGGTGACGCACTTGGTGTCGTCGGTCCCGGCGGGGACCTCGTAAGGACCCCAGGTCACGGTGTGCGAGCCCAGCGGCGCGCCGCCCCCGCTGCCGCCGCCGGCGCCGGTCGCCGTGGTGTCGCCGGTCCCGGTCGACGCGGCGATGTCGCCGGTCGTCGTCGACCCGGTGCTGGCGCTGCCGCTGCCCCCCGCGCCACCGCTGCCGGAGCTGTCGTCGCCACAGCCGGCGAGCCCGACCAGAGAGGCGAGCGAGCCGGTGAGCACCAACATGAGCGGAGAGAGCGCGCGATGACGGGCCATGAGGCCCTCCTTCCGGGTCACGACGCCTCGAGCAGCGAACGAAGCCGCTCGGGCGCGATGATGTAGTCCTTGTGGCAGTAGTCGCAGCGGATCTCGAGGCTCTGCTCCTCGGCGACGAGGCTCTCGACCTCGGTGCGGCCGAGGGTGGCGATGGCGCCGAGGAGCGTCGCCTCGCTGCACCGGCAGAGGAAGCGCACCTCGGCCTCGGCGAGGATGGTCAGGGGCATGCCGTGGAGGATCTCCTCCAGCAGCAGCCTCGCGCCGAACTCCTGGCGGCCGAGAAAGTCGCCGATGGTCGGGAAGTCCTCGAGGCGCGCCGTCATGACGGCGTGGAGCGCGCGCTCCGGCTCGGGGAGCAGCTGGATCACGTAGCCGCCGGCGCGCTCCACCGCGCCGCCGTCGAAGCGGGCGCCCAGCGCGACCACGCTGACGAGCTGCTCCGAGTCCTGGAAGTACTTCATCAGCGACTCGGAGAGCCCGCCCGAGCCGCCGGCGTCGATGATCCCCTGGTGCAAGGCCCCGTTGGGCAGCGTCCTCATCATCTGCAGCATGGCGCCCTGGCCGAGGGTGAGGGTCGTGTCCTCCGCCACCTGGAGCAGGCCGCGCGTGCCACCGTCGGGAAAGGAGTCGCCGACCACGCTCCCCTTGCCGCCGGTGCCCTTGAGGATGCCCTGCACCCGGTAGGTTGGGGCCATGGTCTCGCGCACCAGGATGGTCGCGGTCACCAGCTCTGCGAGGTACTGCGCGCTGGTGCCCGTCGCGCCCTGGATCTCCACCACGGCCCGCGCCGTTCGCGAGGTGTCGGCGGCGACGACCCGAAAGGCGTGATCGTCGGTCATGGCGCGGAGGACCAGGTCCTCGCCGGGTGAATCGGGCGCAGCCAAGGGGGTGAGTCTAGCAGGCGCCCGGCCTCTGGCCCCCTCCCCAGGCCGCGCGGGGCTAGGATGCCGCGCGGAGACCGGGGCGGGTGGCGAAGAGCGACGACAAGGGCGGCAAGTCGAGGAAGAGCGGTCGGCTCCTCACCGTCGACGACTGGGAGAAGGCAGCTCGTCAGAAGCTGCCACGCGCGGCCTATGACTACTACCGCTCCGGCGCCGACGACGAGCGCACGCTGCGGCGCAACGAGCGGGCGTTTCGCAAATGGGTCATCTGGTACCGCGTCCTCCGCGACGTCTCGAGCCGCTCGCTGGCGACGACGGTGCTGGGGCAGGAGGTGGCCTCGCCGGTCCTGATCGCACCCACCGCTTATCACCGCATGGCGCACCCCGACGGGGAGCTCGCGACCGCGCGTGCTGCGGCGGCGCGAGGCACCATCCTCGTCGCGTCGACCCTGGCGACGACCGCGCTGGAGGCCGTCGCCGAGGCGACGCCGGCGCCGAAGTGGTTCCAGCTTTACGTGCACAAGGACCGCGGCTTCACGCGCGAGCTGGTCGAGCGTGCGGAGGCCGCTGGCTACGACGCCATCGTCCTCACGGTGGACACGCCGCTCCTCGGCAGGCGGCGTCGCGACGAGCGCGGCGGCTTCAGCCTCCCCGCCGGGCTGCGGATGGAGAACCTGCTCGGCGCGCTGGTCGACGCCCCGGCGGACGGCTCGATGCTGGCCCGCTACATCGAGGACCGGCACGACGCGGCGATGACCTTCGACGACATCGGCTGGCTGCGTGGCCTCTCTCACCTTCCGGTGGTCATCAAGGGTGTGGTCCGCGCCGACGATGCCACCCGCTGCGTCGACGCCGGCGCCGCCGGGCTCATCGTCTCCAACCACGGCGGTCGGCAGCTCGACGGCGCGCCGGCGACGCTCGACGCGCTTCCCGGCATCGCGGCGGCGATCGGCGGGCGGGCCGAGGTGCTCCTCGACGGTGGCATCCGCCGCGGGACCGACGTCCTCAAGGCCATCGCACTGGGCGCGCGCGCGGTCCTGGTCGGTCGCCCGGCGCTGTGGGGCCTCGCCGTGGCGGGGGAGGAGGGGGTCACCCGCGTGCTCGAGCTGCTGGACCAGGAGCTCTCCCGAGCGATGGCGCTCTCCGGCTGTGCGCGGATCGAGGACATCGATCGCTCCCTGGTGGCCCGCGACACCTGACTCGCGGCGGGGCGCGCGGGTCTCTCTCCGCGATGCACCCGGCACCGCGCGAGCGCTGCTGCTGGACGTGGGAGTGCTGCCTCGAGTCAGCTTCAACGACCGCGCGCGAAGGCCGGCTTCAGGTCGGTGCGGGTGTCGGCCCGCTCGCGCCAGTCGGTGTGAGTCGCCCAGGGAACCGGCTGCGGCGAGGGCACCAGCGACGTGCTCGGCTCTGCAGCCTGGCTCCCATAGGTGCGCCGCAGGAGGAACGCGCCCGCGACGGCGAGCATGGGATAGAGCAGCGCGGCGCGCGAAGCGGCGGTCGTGACGCCTGCGCCCCACGTCGCCACGAAACCGTGAAGGAACAGGAGCAACACGGCCGGGAACACGGTGAACCAGGCCACCGGCTCCAGCGCTTGGTAGCGATCGCGAAGCGCGATGGCCAGGGCGGCCACGATCCATACCGTGCCGAGCACGATCGACACAGCGTGGCTGGCGATCGGGGTGAATGCGCCCCAGGGCACACCGGCGAAGACGCGACCGAGCTCCGCACCGCCGCACGCGGAAAGGATCCCGGCTGTGATGTATCCCGCGGTTCGGGGCTCGATGTTCGGTGCGTGCATGCCCTCCTGTGGAGCACGTGCGGTGCCAAGCCGGGTCGGCGTTGCCGCCGCCTGATCAAGACTCGGTAGACCAGCCTGGATCGATGGGGGACGGCGGGGGTGGGGGCGGCCGCGACGACGCCATCACGCCGCTGGCGCTGGCGCGGCCCTCGATGATGCCGCCGTCGGCGGTCATCCCGATGATGAGGCCGGGCTCGGTGAAGACGGCGACGAAGGGCGACCTCCACGCCGCGTCGCTCCACAGGAGCTCCCAGCGGCCCGCGGGAGGATGGATGGCGTCGAGCGCGGCGGCACGGCGCTGGTGGATCCAGATGCGGCCGGCGGCGGCGGTGAGGCCACGGCCCGCGGGGTCGATGGCGGCGGCCGAGAGGTCATGGCCGCCGGGGATCGTCTCCTGCAACGTGCCGTGAGGTCGCGCCCAGATCACCGAGCCGCCGGCGCCCACCGCGAGGCCGATGTCCTTCGCCGGCTGCCCGGCGCATGCCAGGATCGCGCGGACGCGCGGCGTCTCCAGGCGGCGCACCTCCCAGTCGAGGGGCGAGTAGATCGCGGCGTAAGCGTCGCCGTCCTTGGCTCTCCCGGTCACCAGCCAGCGTGCGTCGGCCATGCGGGTGATGCTGGTGACGGCGGCGACGTCGGGCAGCGGAGTGGGCTTGAGCCATCGCCTGGCAGATAGACAGCACAGGTACGGCCCCTCCCCCTCCCGGTGGCCGACCAGCACTGCGAGATCGTCGAGATCGCCCGAGAGCAGCTCGAAGCGTAGGCCGTTGGTGGGGAACTTGCGGACCTCACGCGGGCCCTCGTTGGTGTAGAGGGCGAAGGTCATCTCGTCGCCCCCGACCAGCCACTGACCCGGCCCGGCGCGGCGCACGAAGCGGATGGTGCGTGGGTCGACGTTGCGCGAGTGCGGGACGTCGATCCAGGTCGAGCCGTTCCAGAAGGCGAGCCCCTCGCTGGTGGCCGCCATGCAGCGCCCATCGCCGTCCCACGCCACGTCGCGGACGACGCGGTCGAAGGTCCCCGGGTGGCGCAGCGTCGTCCAGACCCAGCGCACCAGGCTGGTGACGTCGGACTCGTCCTCCAGGTGGGCGCGGCGGACCTCGACCACGCTGGGGCGCGCGTCGAGCGAGCGCAGCCAGGGCGAGATCATGTGCGCGAGCGCGTCGGCGCGGCTCGGTCGCACCTGGATGTTGCCGCTCGACGCGCACGCGAGCGCGAAGTCGATGGCGCGGCACGCCGCGGCGTCCCTCCGCAGATCGGGCGAGAGCCAGGGCGAGTCGGTGATGCTGCGGCGCTTGGCGGCCGTAGCGGCCAGGATCGCCTCCGCGGGCGAGGCGACGTCGAAGTAGTCCTGGCCGGTGAGGACGAAGAACACCACCGCGGCCATGCTGAAGATGTCGCTCCAGGGGCCGACCGCCTTGTCGTCCAGCGTGGCCAGCTCGGGCGCGGCGTAGCCCAGGGTGCCGACGACCAGACCGCCGAAGGTCGCGCTCAGGCCGGCCGGCCGCGCCACGCCAAAATCGGCGATCTTGAAGATCTCCTCGTCCCCGAAGCCGCAGCAGAGGACGTTGTCGGGCTTGATGTCGCGGTGGATGACGCCGACCTCGTGAACTGCGCCGAGGCCGCCGCCGAGCGCCTCGACCAGCGTCGCGGCGCGGTGAGGATCGAAGGCGTGTGTGGTGTGGCGGATGGCATGCAGCACTCGCTGCGACAGGGTCGTGCCCTCGGCGCCGCCGTGGACATACTCGAGCGCGATCCACGGGACCTGCACCTCGGTGCCGCTCACCACCAGCGGCGTGGACCCGGTGTCGACCAGGCGCACCACGTAGGGCGTCGGCGGGACGCGCTCGTTGAGCCGGCCGAGGGCGACCGCCTCCTTCAGGACCAGGAGGCGCGCGGTGGAGGAGCGCGTCCTCACCAGCTGGGGGCGGAGCACCTTCACCACCACCGGGCACTCGCCCTCGGGCGCGATGCGCATCGCGTAGAAGGCGACGCTCATGGCGCCCTCACCGGCGATCGAGTGCAGCCGGTAGAATGTTCCCGGCGCGACCTCGGAGGGGACCTCGACCCCCAGGAGCTGCGGGACGTCGTCCTGGCTCGTCGAGACGTCGAGGCTGCTCATCGCGCGGGTCCGGCCTTGGGGTGGATCGACGCGGCGCGGCGCGCGCGGCGGGGAACGACCGTATCATGACGGGCCGAGCTGGGCCGAGGCGCGGGTGGCACCGCCCGTCCGCTAGGTCTGAGGCGCCTCAAGCAGCGCGGTGTATGGTCGCCTGCCGTGCGCTTCGTCCATGCCGCCGATCTGCACCTCGACAGCCCCCTGATGGGGCTGGAGCGGTACGACGGCGCGCCGGTGGCGGCGATCCGCGGGGCCACGCGGCGGGCGCTGGAGAACCTGGTCGACCTCTGCCTGCGCGAGGAGGCGAAGCTCCTCGTGCTCGCCGGCGACCTCTTCGACGGCAAGTGGCGCGACTTCGGCACCGGCCTCTTCTTCGTCGCGCAGATGGCGCGCCTGCGCGAGGGCGGCGTGCAGGTCGTGGTCGCCCGCGGCAACCACGACGCCGAGAGCGTCATCCCGAAGAACCTCCCCCTCCCCGCGAACGTCCGCGAGCTCGACACGCGGAGGCCGCAGACGATCGAGCTCGAGGACCTCGGCGTGGCGGTGCATGGGCAGAGCTACGCGACCCGCCAGGTGACCGAGGACCTGGCGGCGCGGTACCCGCAGGCGATCGGCGGGGTGCTCAACCTCGGGGTGCTGCACACCGACCTCGACGGTCGCCCCGGCCACGACAGCTACGCGTCGACGACCGTGAAGCAGCTGGTCGACCGCGGCTACGACTACTGGGCGCTGGGCCACGTCCACGCGCGCGAGGTCGTCTCCACCGCGCCGTGGATCGTCTTCCCCGGCAACCTCCAGGGAAGGCAGGCGCGGGAGAGCGGAGCCAAGGGCGCCAGCGTGATCGAGGTCGAGGGCGGGCGCATCACCGCGGTGCGCCACGCGCCGCTCGACGTGGTGCGCTTCGACGTCATCGAGGTCGCGCTGGCGGCAGGCGACGACGACGGCGACGCCGTCGACCGCGCGCGCGCC
>JBKJLX010000854.1:0-8343 GCA_046596645.1 Polyangiaceae bacterium | reverse complement strand
TGGTGCCCCTCGATAGGACCAGCGCCGGCGCGATCGACTTCCAGGCGCCGGTTGAGCTGTTTCAGTCGCCGCTTCTCTCACCAACCGGGTACGCGGTCTCGAACGACAGCCAGCGCTTCCTGTTCATCCGCCCGCGTTCGTCGAAAGGCGCCCAGCCGCCCATCACCGTCGTGATGAACTGGGCCGCGGAGCTGAAGGAGTAGATGACTCTTACCTCCGGCACGCGTCTCCGCGCCTGTGAAAGGCGGTCTCGTCTGCCGATAGCGTCCCCTATCGCTCGGGGGTCGCAAAAACCGGCAAAGCGCCGCGCACTCGGCCCTGATGAAAGGCGAGGCTTTGGCTGCGGACGCGAGCCACCAGGTCCGTGGGCTCATCGCGACACAACTCGCCGGAGTTGAGGAACACGGCCTTGCCCGCCTCGGCCGGAGGCAGGGCGGTCACGATCTGGCGCGCGCTTTCGATCATCGCGTGCCATCTCCTCGACAGGTCCGCCGCGCTGGGCGGCGTCCCCTCAAATGCCAGTTGAGACACTTCGTCATCCGAGTAGTGCGAACGCGCGGCAAACTCGATGATGGCGGAGGGAGAAAAACCGGGATCCTTGCCGCATGCGGCCCAGGCGAGATACCCGAGCGGCTGGAGGCGCTCGTGACTCCCAATGGCGTCGATCCAGTCGCGCACCTCCAGACGCCCCACCAGGGCCAGAACCTTGTTCGTGGCCAGGTCGAGTGGATGGAGGGTCAGCCCGAGCACCGGGTCGAGTTGAAGAGGGAAGAAACGATAGGCGCTGTCCCGGACCCATTCCACCTTCACGCTATCGCCGAGCCCGGTTACCGAGGCTTGAACGAAGCCGCGTAGCTCGCGAATGACTTCAACCTGAAACCCCCTCGCCTCGAGAAGGCGGCGATCCGCGGGCCAGGTGGCCTCGACGGCCTCGTAGGTATCGTGAAAGAGATCAATGTCGCGGGAGATTCGCGGCATCCTGAAGGCCTCGTTGAGAGCGACACCCCCGGCCACGTAGCTTTCGCCGGACTCGATCCGATGCCTGGCTAGGAGGCGACAGATGTCGCGCTGGAGTTCGGTAAGAGCCACGCCCTTATCTCCGCAGACCTCATGAACGCCGAACGATCGCCGTGCCGCTCGATGGCATCGAGCACACCCTTGGCCTCCTCAAGGGTCTCGGGATAGAAGTCCCGCCGAAGGGACCACAGGCAACTGATGCGATAGGCGTCGACCAGCGGTCGAAGCGCGTCCATCGCGCGTTGGCTGAGGGCGTTTTCGGTTGTCATGTGAGCGGAGCGATTCTAGCCCGGACCATTCGCCGCCCCTTGACGTGCAAGGTGCGAAGGCATCAAACGAACCGCCGACTGGTACCGCGCGAACGGTTTGGTCATAGGCGAGCCTGAGCCGCTTTACATGTTGCGGCGGTACTGGCCGCCGACTTCGTAGAGCGCCTGCGAAATCTGCCCGAGCGTGCAGACCTTGCACGCATCCATGAGCGCCGCGAAGACGTTCGCGCCGTCGAGGGCCGCTCGCTTCACCGCGTCGAGGCTTGCGGGGGCGGTTCCGGCATTGCGCTTCCAGAAGGCGTTGCGCGCGCCGATCGCGTAGTCCTTCTCGCCGTTGGTCGCACGGATGACTTCGGGTGGCGCCACGGTGGGGCTGCCGTTCGGATCGAGGAAGGTGTTGACCCCGATGATCGGAAGCGTGCCGTCGTGCTTCTGCATCTCGTAATACAGCGACTCTTCCTGGATCTTGGAGCGCTGATACATGCGTTCCATCGCGCCCAACACCCCGCCACGATCGGAGATTGAACGGAACTCGGTCAGCACGGCCTGCTCGACCATGTCTGTCAGCTCTTCGATGATGAATGAGCCCTGATTCGGATTCTCGTTCTTCGACAGACCGAACTCTTTGTTGATCACCAGCTGAATCGCGAGGGCTCGTCGCACACTCTCCTCGGTCGGCGTGGTGATCGCTTCGTCGTAGGCGTTGGTGTGGAGCGAGTTGCAGTTGTCGTTCAACGCAAGCAGCGCCTGAAGGGTCGTGCGGATGTCGTTGAAGGCGATCTCCTGCGCATGGAGCGAGCGACCCGAGGTCTGGATGTGGTACTTCAGTTTCTGCGAGCGATCGTTGCCCTGGTACTTGTCGCGGATCGCCTTGGCCCAGATGCGGCGGGCGACGCGGCCGATCACCGAGTACTCGGGGTCGAGGCCGTTGCTGAAGAAGAAGGACAGGTTCGGCGCAAAGTCGTCGATCTTCATCCCGCGCGCGAGGAAGTACTCGACGAAGGTGAAGCCGTTCGAGAGCGTGAACGCGAGCTGGGTGACCGGGTTCGCTCCAGCCTCGGCGATGTGATAGCCGCTGATGCTGATCGAGTAGAAGTTGCGGACCTTCTCGTCGACGAACGTCTGCTGGATGTCGCCCTGCATGCGCAGCGCGAACTCGGTGGAGAAGATGCAGGTGTTCTGCGCCTGGTCCTCCTTGAGGATGTCGGCCTGCACCGTGCCCCGCACCTGGCTCAGCGTCTCCGCACGCAGCTTCGCGTAGACGTCCTCCGGCACCACCTCGTCGCCGGAGACGCCGAGCAGCAGGAGCCCCAGGCCGTCGTTGCCGGCCGGCAGATCGCCCTGGTAGCGGGGGCGGGCCACGCCGCGCTCGCGGTAGAGGGCGTCGATGCGGGCCTCGATCTCCTCGACCTTCCCCTCCTTGCGGATCCACTTCTCGCAGGCCTGGTCGATGGCGGCGTTCATGAAGAAGCCGAGCAGCATCGGCGCCGGGCCGTTGATCGTCATCGAGACGCTGGTCGCCGGGTGCGCCAGATCGAAGCCCGAGTAGAGCTTCTTCGCGTCGTCGACCGTGGCCACGCTGACGCCGCTGTTGCCGATCTTCCCGTAGATGTCGGGCCGCCGCGCCGGGTCCTCGCCGTAGAGCGTCACCGAGTCGAAGGCGGTGGAGAGGCGCTTGGCGGCCAGCCCCCGCGAGACGTAGTGGAAGCGCTTGTTGGTGCGCTCGGGGCCGCCCTCGCCGGCGAACATGCGCGCCGGGTCCTCTCCCTCCCGCTTGAGCGGGAAGACGCCGGCGGCGTAGGGGAACTCGCCCGGCACGTTCTCGGTGAGCAGCCAGCGCAGCACATCGCCCCAGTCCTCGAAGCGCGGCAGCGCGACCTTCGGGATCTGCAGGTGAGACAGCGACTCGGTGAAGAGGTCCTGGGTGAGGACCTTGTCGCGCACCTTGTACTCGTACTTGGGCGCCTTGTAGCGGGCGCGCGTCTCCGGCCAGGTCCGCAGCAGCTCGCGCGACGCCGGGTGGAGGCGCTCGCCGGCGGCGCGGTAGCGGGCCACGCACTCGCGCACCGCCTCGCTGTCGCCCGCACGATCCTCGAGCGCCGCCAGCGGCGCGGCGGGCGCGGGCGCGTTCCCCGCGTCGAGAGGGCCACGCAGGGCGGCGACCGCCCCGGCCAGGTGGTGGAGCTGGCGCGCCACGTCGACCTCGGAGCGGACGAACGCGTCGTAGCGATCGCTGTCCTCCGCGATCTCGGCCAGGTAGCGCACGCGATCGGGGGGGATCACCGACTCCAGCGCGCGCGAGGCCTCCGGGGCGTAGGTCGAGGCCAGCGGCGCGCCGGTCTTCCTCGCGACGGCGGACATCACCGCGGCGTAGAGGCGGTTCATGCCCGCGTCGTTGAACTGCGAGGCGATGGTGCCGAAGATCGGCAGCGCCTCGTCCTTGGCGTCGAACAGCTTGTGGTTGCGCTTGAACTGCTTGCGCACGTCGCGAAGCGCGTCGAGGCTGCCGCGCTTGTCGAACTTGTTGATCGCCACCAGATCGGCGAAATCGAGCATGTCGATCTTCTCGAGCTGGGTCGCCGCGCCGTACTCGCTGGTCATCACATAGAGGGAGACGTCGCAGAGCTCGACCACCTCGGTGTCGCTCTGGCCGATGCCGCTGGTCTCCACGATCACGAGATCGAAGCCGGCCGCCTGGCAGGCCTGGATCGCCCAGCCCAGCTGCTTGGAGGTGGCGAGGTTCGCCTGGCGGGTCGCCATCGAGCGCATGTATGCGCGCGGCGAGTGGATGGCGTTCATGCGGATGCGATCGCCGAGGAGGGCGCCGCCGGTCTTGCGCTTCGACGGGTCGACCGAGAGCACGGCCACGGTGCGGTCGGCGAAGTCGATCAGGAAGCGGCGCACCAGCTCGTCGACCAGCGAGCTCTTGCCGGCGCCGCCGGTGCCGGTCACGCCGAGCACCGGGACGCGGCGCGCCGCGACCCGGGGCGCGAGCAGCTTCTCCAGCTGCGGGACCACGTCGTCGGGGTGGTTCTCGGCGAGCGTGATCAGCTGGGCGATCGCGCGGTGGTCCTTGCTCTCCAGCCGGTCGACCTGGCCGTCGAGCGGCGGCGAGACGGTCTCGAAGTCGCACCGCGAGAGGAGGTCGTCGATCATCCCCTGCAGGCCCATGGCCCGCCCGTCGTCCGGCGAGTAGATGCGGTCGATGCCGTACGCGTGCAGCTCCGCGATCTCGGTGGGGAGGATGGTGCCGCCGCCGCCGCCGAAGATGCGGGTCTTCGCCCCGCGCTCGGCCAGGAGATCCTTCATGTACTTGAAGTACTCGACGTGGCCGCCCTGGTAGCTGGTGAGGGCGATGCCCTGCGCGTCCTCCTGGATCGCGCACTCGACGACCTCGGCGACGCTGCGGTTGTGCCCGAGGTGGATCACCTCGGCGCCCGACGCCTGGAGGATGCGCCGCATGATGTTGATGGCGGCGTCGTGACCGTCGAAGAGCGACGCCGCCGTCACGATGCGGACGTGATTCTTGGGGCGGTAGGGGCTCCGCTGACCGGGCGACGCGGGGGCGCTCATCCGCCCTCTTTACCACCTCTCCGAAGCTGCGGCGGAGCCCCGGGGACGGGCGTGCCCTCGGCCCGCCCTCCGCCGCGGCCCCGTGCGCCCAGAGGGACCGCGGCCCCAGGGTGACCTTCGCCTGAGGCGCGCCGCGTGCCATGAGCAAGCGTCGCCGGCGACACGCGGGCCATCTCATGGGTCGAGGGCGACACCGTGTGGGATGGCGGCGCGACGCGCCCTGACCCATGCTCGGGCCGTGAGCCCCACCCGCGTCGCCGCCCTCGCTCCCCTCGCCTTTTCCCTCCTCCTCGCATGCGGTGACGACACGTCCGGCTCCGGCGGCAGCGGCGGGGCGGGCGCGACCACCACCACCACGTCCACCGACGCGGCTTCCAGCACCACCGGCTCTCAGACGACGACCGCGAGCGGAACCGGCGCCTCCACGGGCGACGGCGGCGGCTCGAGCGGTACCGGCGGCGCCACCGGCACCGGCGGCGGGACCGGCACCGAGGACCGCCCCTACGAGGTGTTCGTCCCCTCCTCGTACGACGCAAGCACGCCGATGCCGCTGATCATCCTGCTCCACGGCTACACGGCGACCGCCGCCATCCAGGAGGCGTACCTGCGCATCGAGCCGCTCGCCGAGGAGCTGGGCTTCCTCTACATCGTGCCGGAGGGCACCGTCGACTCGACGGGCGAGAACTTCTGGAACGCGACCGACGCCTGCTGCAACCTCGACGGCTCCGACGTCGACGACAGCGGCTACCTGCGCGCCATCGTCGACGAGACCTCCGCGCGCTACGCGGTCGACCCCCTGCGCGTCCACTTCATCGGCCACTCCAATGGCGGCTTCATGAGCCACCGCATGGCGTGCGACCACGCGGTGGCGGTGGCGTCCATCGCGTCGCTCGCCGGCGCGCAGTTCGCCGACCCGGCGGACTGCCAGCCCTCGGAGCCGGTGGCCGCCCTGCAGATCCACGGCACCGAGGACGCGACCATCGCCTACGACGGCGGGGTCGCCTTCGGGACCTACCCCAGCGCGATGGAGACCGCCGAGACCTGGGCCGCGAAAGGTGGGTGCTCGGAGACGCCGACCGAGCTGGCCGCGCGCGACCTCGCGGACGGCGAGGGGTTCGACGGCGAGGAGTCGGGGGTGCTCGCGTGGACCGACGGGTGCGACCCCGGGGGCGCCGCCGAGCTGTGGACCATCGAGGGCGCGGGCCACGTCCCCTCCCTGTCCGACACCTTCTCGCGGCAGGCCGTCGAGTGGCTGCTCGCGCACCCCAAGCCGTGATCGGAGAGCACGGTGGGGCCCTCGTGACGGGCCGCCAGCGTGGTAAGAAAGCGGCTCCGATGGACGAACTCGCCGACCTCGAGCGAGCGCGCGAACGCGCGAACGAGCTGCGCCGGCTCGTCGCATACCACGACCACCGCTACCACGCGCTCGACGCGCCGGAGATCTCCGACGCCGCATACGACGCGCTGTTCGCCGAGCTGAAGCGGATCGAGTCGGCGCACCCGGCCCTGCTCACCGAGGACTCGCCGACCCAGCGCGTGGGCGCGCGCGCCCCCTCCGAGCTGTTCGCGCCGGTCACCCACTCGTCGCGCCTGCTGTCCCTGGACAACGTCTTCGACGAGGCGTCGTTCGACGCCTGGTACGACCGGGTCAAGAAGGCGCTGGGACGCGACGTCGCGCTGGTGTGCGAGCCCAAGATCGACGGCCTGTCGATCGCGGTCGTCTACCAGCGCGGCCGCTACCTGCGCGCGGCGACCCGGGGGGACGGCGCGGTGGGCGAGGACGTGACGGCCAACGTCGCCACCATCGCCAACCTGCCGAAGCGCCTGTCTGCCAGCGCGGCGGGGGCCCCGGCCGCCGGCGAGCCGCCGGCCTGGCTCGAGGTGCGCGGCGAGGTCTTCATGCGCCGCGAGGGCTTCGACGCCATGAACCGCCGCCTGGGCGACGAGGGCAAGCCCCTGTTCGCCAACCCGCGCAACGGCGCGGCGGGCTCGCTACGCCAGAAGGACGCGACGCTCACCGCCTCGCGGCCGCTCGACATGGTGCTCCATGGCCTGGTCAAGGTGGAGGGTCCGCGCTTCCGCTCCTACACCGAGATCCTCGATCGGCTGCGCGCGCTGGGGCTGCCGGTGCACCCGCTGTCGCGGCGCGTGGCCGACATGGTCGAGGCCAAGGCCTACGTCGCCGACGTCGCGCAGCGGCGGCTGGCCATCGATCACGACATCGACGGCATCGTCATCAAGGTGGACGACCTCGGCGCGCAGGAGGAGCTGGGCTCCACCTCCAAGGCGCCGCGCTGGGCGGTGGCCTACAAGCTCCCCCCCGAGCAGGCGCACACCACGCTGAAGGACATCATGGTGTCGATCGGGCGCACCGGCGCGGCGACACCGTTCGCGGTGCTGGAGCCGGTGCGGGTGGGCGGGGTCACCCTGTCGCTCGCCACGCTGCACAACGAGGACGAGATCGCCCGCAAGGATCTGCGCATCGGCGACACCATCGTGGTGCAGCGCGCGGGCGACGTGATCCCAGAGGTGGTTGCGCCGGTGGTGGCGAAGCGGACCGGCGCCGAGAGCGCCTTCGTCATGCCGGACGCCTGCCCGGTGTGCGGCGGCCCGCTGGTGCGCGGGACGGACGAGGCGGTGCGCCGCTGCGAGAACTTCGAGTGCCCGGCGCAGACCTGGGGCCGCATCTGTCACTTCTGCGGGCGTGACGCGATGGACATCAACCACCTCGGCGAGAGCACGGCCAACCTGCTCCTCGACCAGAAGCTGGTGACCGACCCGGCCGACATCTTCGCCCTGACGGGAGAGCAGATTGGCTCCTTGCCCGGCTTCAAGGACAAGAGCGTCAAGAACCTCCTCGCCGCGATCGAGGCGGCGAAGAGCCGGCCCATCGATCGCCTGCTGGTCGGCCTCGGCATCCGCCACGTCGGCAAGAGCGCGGCGGTCGCCCTCGCCGACCATTTCGCCTCGGTCGAGGCCATCGCGGTCGCCAGCGAGGAGGAGCTGGCGCACGTGCCGGGCCTGGGCGCCGTCATCGCGAAGAGCGCCTTCGAGTTCTTCCGCCGGCCGAGCACCGCGCGCATCCTCGACAAGCTCCGCGCCGCCGGCGTGCGCCTGGAGGAGGCGCGCGAGAAGCGCGAGGGCACCCTCACCGGGCTCAGCTTCGTCGTCACCGGGACGCTGGAGGGCTTCTCGCGCGAGGGCATCGAGGAGCGCATCGTCGAGCTGGGCGGCAAGGTGACGGGGAGCGTCTCCAAGAAGACGAGCTACGTGCTCGCCGGCGCGACGCCAGGCACCAAGCTCGACAAGGCGCAGAAGCTCGGCGTGCAGGTGATCGACGAGGCGGCGTTCGTCGCGCTGTGCGAGGGAACGCCGCCGGCGGCGGCGGCCGACGGGGACGCGGCAGAAGCCTGAGGGGGGAGGCGCGCCACCGACACGCGCCGCGCCCAGCGCACGCGCCGCGGCTCAGATTCAGAGCTGCGCG
>JBKJLX010000715.1:0-5555 GCA_046596645.1 Polyangiaceae bacterium | reverse complement strand
CGCACGGAGGGGACCTCGACATCGAGGGCGCCGTGATCGTCAGCCCGGGCGACCCCGCGCGATCGGTGCTCTCACTGAGGCTACGGTCGACGGGCTTCGCGCACATGCCGCCGCTGGGGATCGCGACGGTCGACGCGGCCGGCGCCGACCTCGTCGATGCGTGGATCGAAGAGCTCGACGCTTGCCCTTAGCCCGGTGGAGCTGCCCCCAGTAGGGCCTCACTCTCCCTCGTGATCCGCCGTCAAGTTCCTCCCGCCTCGGGCAGGTTGCGCGGCCTCCCGAGGCGCTGGAGCGCGCGCTCCGCGGCTGGCCAGCCGGTTCGCGTCGGCACCGCCCCGCGACGCGGTGCTCGACATCGACGGGCGAACGTTGAACTCGAGTGATCTGCGCGAACCGATCGTGCTCGACCCGGGCGTGCACGAGCTCAGGCCGTCGGCGCCCGGACGCACCGACACCAGTGCCCGGTTCACCCTCGCGGAGCGGGAGAAGCGCGAGCTCTCGATGGCGGTCGGCGGCGAGCACGGGGCGCCCGCCGCTTCGGTCGGCGCGCCCCCCCCCGCGAGGGCGCGGGAGGTTCGTCCTGAGGATCCCACTCCTCGGCGTGGCCCACCAGGAACGGCTCTTCGCTGTCGCCGAGCACACCGCCCTCGGTGGGGACCGACTCGGCGAGCACACCATTCACGTGGTGGCGGGGGGCGCCGGCCGTCTTCGCTCCACACGAGGATAGCCGTCGAGGTGCAACGGGACGCGGCGCCTCGGCCCGTGAGACCGGTGAGCCGGGAGCTCACGCTCCGCCGGTCCTCCTCCCGGGCCGCCGCCACAGCAGGCCGATGCCGAGCAGCAGCGCCGGAGCCCAGGCACCGCGGTTCGGGTCGTCACCGCGCTCGCCGGCAGCGCGACAGCCACACCCGTCCTCCGTCGCCGCGTCGTCATCCGAGCCGTCGTCGCTCGCGGCGCTGCTGCTCGCGAGGCCCTCGCCTCCTCCGCTGCTGCCGCTGCTCACCGGCCCGTCGCCTCCGCCTGCGGTGCCGCTGCTCGCGGTGCCGCCGCCCCCCGAGCCCCCACCCCCGGCAGGATCCCCCGCGAGGAGCACGACGTAGGCGCTGCCCGGTGTCACGTCGTGGTTACCGGCTCCGAGGAGCGCCGTGTCGCCCGACAGCGACACCGACCTGCCGAAGCCGTCGTTGGGCACGCCGTCGCTCGCGCCGAACCGGGCGGTCTCGCTCCACGTGGCGACGTTGCGCTGAAAGACGTAAGCGTGACCGGTGCGTTCTCCAAAACCCTTCGCTCCCACGAGCACGGTCTCGCCCGAGATCGCCACCGAGCTCCCGAATTGGCCTTGGGGCGCAGCGTCGCTCGCGGTGAGCTTCGCCTGCTCACTCCACGTCGTGCCCTGACGCACGAAGACGTAGGCGCTGCCGAAGTTCGTGCCCGCGTCTGCCTCGCAAGGGGCGCCCACGATCGCCGTGTCGCCCAGCAGCGCCACGGCGAAGCCGAAGCACGGCTCGGCGTCGGTCGTGACGAGCTTGGCCTGCTCGGACCAGATCGCTCCGCTCCGCTGGAAGACGTGGGCAGCCCCGGCGCTGCTCACGATGGCGGTGGCGCCCGAAAGCGACACCGCGCCAACGGAGCCGACGACCGGCGCGTCGCTGGGGACGAGCTTCCCCTGCTCGGTCCAGGCCGCTCCGCTCCGCTGGAAGACATAGGCGGCCCCCCCCTGCTGCCCCAGCACGATCGCGGTGTCGCCCTCCAGCCCGACCGCCTCGCCAAAGCCTAGTCCGCCCATCGACGCCGGGGGCCAATCGCCGGGGAGGAGCCTCGCCTGTTGGGACCATGCCGAGCCACTCCGCACGAACACGTGTGCGCCCTGAACCTGGGGCCCCTCGCTGAGGGGAAGGGGGTAATTGCCCTGTCCGACGAGCGCCGTCTCCCCCGACAGCGCGACGGCGGCGCCGAACCAGGTCACGTCTCCGTCCTCGACCGTGAGCTTCGCTTGCTCGGTCCATGCTTCCCCGGCGCGCGCGAACACGTACGCGCCCTGGTACTGATCGTTTCCGGAGTCGCCGAGCGCGCCGACGAGCGCCGTGTCGCCCGACACCACGACGGAGCTACCGAAATACGAGCCCGCCTCCGGGTCGTCGGTCGTGAGCTTCGCCTGCTCGACCGCGATCAGCGGATCGGTGATGACCGCGAGAAGCTCTCCCCGCGCATCCGTCTCCCGGTCCTCGCCGCTGCAGCCGGCCAGCCCGAGCGCCGCGATCGCGAGGTGCACCACCCACGCGGACTCGAGAACCCGGACGACAGCGGGCTGCGCGAGCGAGCGTCGGCTCGACGGCGCTGGTGACGGCGGGAAAACGCGCATCCCACCGAGTAGCACGTCCGGAGGGCCTCCATGTCGCCCGGCGGACAGGGAATGTGATGGGAGGGCAAAGTCGAGGTCTCACTCGAGCGAGACGTCTTCGCTCAGGCGCGTGAGGTCGTAGAGAACCGTCTCGATGCCCCATCCGTTGACGGTCAAGTCGGAGCGTGTTCCGGAGGCGACACGACGACGGCGGGTGGGCGGGCTACGGCTACGCGTGGCGCGAGGACGGGAGCGACGCCGACTACGTGGAGCGCACGCGCGAGGCGACCGTCGCCGGCGCGTCGTGGGTATACCCGGCGAGCCGCGAGTGCGCGGGCTGCCACACCGAGGTCGCCGGCGGCTCGCTGGGCTGGACCAGCGGCCAGCTCGCCGTCGGCGATCAGCTCGAGCAGCTCCAGGATGACGGCCTGGTCGCGGGCGTGCCCGAGGCCGCGCCGCTCCCCAGGGTGGACGACGACGCGCCGGTGGAAGCGCGCGCACGGGCGTACCTCGAGGTGAACTGCTCCATGTGCCACCGCCCGGACGGGCCCGACGGCCGCGCGAGCATGGATCTTCGCTTCGCGACGCCGCTCGCCGACGCGGAGCTGTGCGACGCGACGCCGCACGGAGGGGACCTCGACATCGAGGGCGCCGTGATCGTCAGCCCGGGCGACCCCGCGCGATCGGTGCTGTCGCTGCGGCTACGGTCGACGGGGTTTGCGCACATGCCCCCGCTGGGGATCGCGACCGTCGACGCGGCCGGCGCCGACCTCGTCGATGCCTGGATCGAGGAGCTCGACGCTTGCCCTTAGCCCGGTGGAGCTGCCCCCCCGGTCACGACGGTCCGATCCTGGCTTAACGATCGGCCGGCCTGTAGCTGTCGCGTCGTTCGTGATCCGCGGCGCCGGAAGCCCTCCGCGAGGCGAGCCTGGTAGCTTGGCGCGCTCATGGATCCCCTCGCCGCGGAACGCCGCGCTCGCTCCGCGCTCACATTGCGCATCCTCGCGGCGGTCGGGCTGGTCCTCACCCTGGTCAGCCTGGGGATGGCGGCCGATGCCGCGTCGGTGCTCTCACCGTTCACGCTGTGGGTGATCGGCCCCTGCCTCTTCGTCGGGCTGCTCTCCTTCTTGATTCCCGGCCCGCTGCGCCCGGTCGCGGCCGCGGCCGCTCTCGCGCTGTGTCTGCTCGCCGGGCCGGCGATCTACGTCACGGTCGCCATGGGCCCGCCCGACGCGAACGGGATGCTGGTGGCCGCCGTCATGCCGGTCTGGCAGGCGATGGGCATCGCCCTGGTGTGCGCCGTCGCCGGCGTCGTGCACCTCGTGCTCCGCGAGCGAGCGTGACCGTGGAGCGGGCAGCCACACCATGATCCAGGAAACGTGACGGTGTCCGGCGGGTCGCGTTCATCCTCGCGCTGATCGCGGCCGTGGCCTCGGCGGCCTCTGCTCCGTGATCGGCCTGTGGACCACGTCGACGCCCCGATCCAGCGGCGACGAGGTGCTGATCTGGGTGTTCTGTCTGGGCATCGTCATCGCCGCGCCGATGCCGATCGCCGCGCTGCTGCTGGCGAGGCGCGTCCCCTGGCTCTCGCTGGTGATCTCGATCCTCACGCTGATCCTCGCGGGCCTCTTCGCGGTCGCCGTCCCCGCGGTGCTCTTCGGCCTGTCCGGGGCGTGAGCGAGGTCGCAGACGGAGCAGCCTCCTGGACCGCCGCCCTGCCCGCGCCGACATGCACCTGGCGACCCGACCGTGCGCCGGGTAAACACGCCGGCATGGCGGAGCACCAGATGGGGGACGCGGTGGTCGTCACCGGCCACGGCGTCGGTCGCGTCGCGGCGAGGGACGAGCAGGGACGCCTGATCGTCCGCCTCCGCGAGGGCGAGGTCGCCGTCGCCCCCGAGGACGTGGAGGCGCTCCTGCGACCGGTGGTCGCCGCCGAGACCGCGCGCGCCCACCTGGCTCGGCTCTGCGAGCGCTGCGACGAGGAGCGAACCTTCCCCGAGGTGCGCTCCCACCGCGAGCTCGCCCGCGCGCCGCTGGAGCGGAAGGTCGAGTACCTGCGCTGGTACTTCCGGAAGAGGAAGGCGCTGCAGCCGAGGGAGTGCGATCTCCTCCTCGCCCTCTCCGAGCCGGTGCTCGCCGAGCTCGCGACCGCCCTCGGTGTGGAGGAGAGCGACGTCACCGCCGCGGTGAAATGCGGCAAGCCTGACCTCACCCCGGGGCCGGCGCGGGTGCTCCCGATCGCGCCGCCGCTGGTGGGCTTCGAGCACCTCCGCAGCTTCTGGCTCGGCGCCGTGGCGATCGTCGGCGAGAGCCCCGAGCACGACGGCGACGTGGTGAAGCTCCCGGTGAAGCCCGGCGCGTGGCACGCGTACGTGAGCGAGGACGCCGACGCGGACGACGAGGACGCATTCGACGGCGTGCTGCTGCGGCACCACGACGGATCCGAGAGGACTGCCGCGGATGCGACACTTCGCGTGGGTGAGGTCAACCTCGAGGGGGGCCGGCTCGGCGTGCTCGACGCTGCCGCGCTCACTGATCCGGTGTTCGGGCTCGATGGAGTGGAGCGGACCCGGCGCGAGGGCGAGGGCTACGGGGATCGTGGCGTGGAGACGTCGACGTATGGCGACGGTGGGCACACCGTCCTCGTCGACCGCGATCGCGGCGCGACCGTCATCGCGCTGCCGTTCTGACTGGTCGTCGGGCGCGGACCGCCGTCTCGCGCGTGCCCGAGGCAGGGCTCGGGCTTCCTCACCGTGAAGCCGAAGGGCAGGTCTCCCGAAGACCTGCCACCTCACTTCACACCCCAGCGTCATGGCGTCGGCAGCGATGACGAGGTTCCGCGCACTTACACCGGCCGACGTGCGCCGATCCGCTTCCGCTGAGTCCAGACCGTGAAGTGAAGGTCCAGGTCTTCCCAAGACCGGGCATCTCACTTCACTCCCTCACGTCGGTCGGTCGAAGCGACCGAACAGGTCGTCGCGCGACCTCACCTCGACGCCGACGAGGGCGACGGCCTGTTCGTCGTCGCCTCCGACGAGCTGGTGGTGGAGCGAGGCGGGCGCGCCCTCGTGCGCCTGGGGCGCGTGCCACGCGCCGGGCCGACCCGGACCACGTCGACGCTCTCGGGGTGCTCACCCACCAGGGCGACCGGGCCCAGCCAGAAGCTCCGAATGAACTGGCATTCCGCCAGTGTCTGTGCGGGGGGGGGGGG
>JBKJLX010000681.1:0-21517 GCA_046596645.1 Polyangiaceae bacterium | reverse complement strand
CCCCCCCCCGCCACCCCACGATCTCGGCCGGCCGGCGCCGTCCTCCCCACCCGGCCCGCAGTCGGTGCGCCAGCTGACGCCGCATGAGCTCAAGCCGCCCTCGCTGCGGCCCCCGCCGCCGCGCATGCCGTCGCTCACCAACGAGCGCGCGGTCGCCCCCGAGCGACGGTCCGACCCGCGCGCGGAGACGATGCCGAACTTGCAAACGGCGACCGGGGCGGCCGACGCGCGCGCGCGCCTCGCCTCCCCGGCGCTGGAGCTCAACCTGGAGGCGCTCGAGCGCTCGTCGGGCGAGGCCAGGCCCTCGTCGATCACCGGCAGCGGCGACGTGCGCGACCTCCCTCCGCCGCCGGCCGCGGTCCTCGGCCGCCGGTCGGCGACGATCAACACCGGCTACCGGTCGATCCAGTCCGATCCCCGCGCCGAGCCCGAGGCGCCGCGCTCCGCGCCCGGCACGCGCCCGTCTCGCAGCGACATCACCGCGGTGCCGCGCGTGCCGTCGCTGACGCCGCAGCCCTCGACGCGGACGCCACCGCCGCCCCCCAGCTCCCCCGGATCCATCGAGCGGCCGATGGAGCGCCGGTCGCTGACGCCGCTGGGCGCCCGTTACGCTCCGTCGCGCCCGGCCTCGATCTTCGGCAGCGCCCGTCCCCAGGAGGGCAGCTCGATCTTCGGAGAGGACCTGATCAGCGAGAAGTCGCTGGACGAGGTGATCCTCAGCTACCTCGCCGAGGACCTCGAGGGCTCGAAGAAGCCGAAACGATGATCATCTCGCGTCCCCGCATGCCTCGGGGCGTTGCCCTGCGATGGGGCCGGCTGCTCCTCGTGCTCACATCATGCACCCTCGGCGCGGGGCCGCTGGGCTGCGGCGACTCGGTGGAGGACGGCTCGGGCGGCGCCGCCTCCTCGAGCGGCGGCAACGGCGGCGACGATGGTGACGGCCGAGATGGCTCGAGCGTGAGCATCGTCGCCACGGCGACCGTGGTCACGTCGACCTCGACCGGCCCCGCGACCTGTAGCGACGCCGCCCAGTGCGACGATCAGAACCCCTGCACCGAGGACGCGTGCGGGGAGGATGGGCGGTGCGTTTCGACGGTGGACGCGGTCGATGACGGCGATCGCTGCACCATCGACGCCTGCGACCCGCTGGAGGGGGAGACGCACGAGCCGTACGTCGCCGACGACGGCGACGCCTGCACGATGGACGTCTGCTCGCCGGTGCTCGGCACCGCTTTCCTCGGCGACGTGGTCCTCTTCCAGGACAGCTTCGCCGACGAGGAGACCGAGTGGGCGGCCGAGGCGCCCTGGGCCATCGGACCGGCCGAGCCCTCGGCGACCAACGCCCTCGGCATGGCCGACCCGGCGAGCGACTACAGCGCGGGGGACGACGATCGCATCGCCGGGGTGGTCCTCGGCGGCTCCCCTTCGCCCGACGCCGAGGGCGCGGTCTACCTGGAGAGCCCCGAGTTCGACGCCGACGTCGACGGCTCGATCGCGCTCGAGTACCGGCGCTGGCTCGGCGAGCAGACCGAGAACGAACCGACGGTCGAGGTGTGGGACGGCTCCTCGTGGGTCGTCGTGTGGGAGGCCCCGCGCGACGTCGCCGACGCGCCGCCGCGCGGCGAGGGCTGGGTGCGCGCCCAGCACGACGTGACGGCGCTGCGCAGCGCGACGATGCGGGTGCGCTTCGGCGTCGCGCTCGGGGGCACCAGTCCCAGCCCCTCGTGGAACGTCGACGACATCCTGGTGATCCGGCGCGGCTGGCCGGTGGACGACGACGCGTGCACCACCGACTCGTGCAACTCCGCGTCCGGCCCGCGCCACGTGGCCATCGCCATCGACGACGACGACGACTGCACCATCGACGTGTGCCACCCCGTCACCGGCGTCGACCACGACCCGGACCCCGACTGCGCCACAGGCACCGGCGGTGCGAGCGGTCAGGGCACGGGCAGCGCCGGCGGGACCACCACCGCCGGCGGCACCGGCGGCGCCTAGACCGCCAGCTCCCTCGCCGGCCCACGCCCCATTTCATCGGGTGAGCGCGGCGCAGGCTCGGCCGGCCACCTGCTGTCATCGCTTCGAAAAGGTCACGGCCCGAAGGGCCGAAGCCGATCGGGCCGTTCTCCTTGGCTCCTCCGGTGAGCCGATGAGGAGCGATGCGACGAACCGGTGGAGCCGAGGGGAATCGAACCCCTGACCTCCTGCATGCCATGCAGGCGCTCTCCCAACTGAGCTACGACCCCGTCGAACGGAGGCAGGCGTGTAGCACTGCCCTCGTTTCTTGTCTCGCCGAAAGTGGTCGGCCCGCCGGTCGCCTCAGTAACCCAGCAGTTTGGCGAGGTAGTACTTCATCGTTTCCGTGGTGCCGCCACCGATGCGGAGCAGGCGCTGGTCGCGCCAGGCACGGGCGATGTCGAAGTCCTCGATGTAGCCCCAGCCGCCGTGGAACTGCAGGCAGGTGTCGGCGGTGTCGTGCGCGACGTCGCCGACCAGGATCTTCACCATGGTGATGAGCTTCACCGTCTCCATCGACAGCTCGCCGCCGCCGCCGGCGGCCTTCTTCACGTAGCGCTCGTCGTTGTAGTGATCGACGACCTTGTAGACGAACGCCTTGGCCGCCTCGATGCGCACCTGCAGGTCGACGAACTTGTGCTGCCACACCTCGCGCTTGATGATCGGCTTGCCGAAGGCGACGCGGTCCTTCCCGTAGGCGATGGCGTTGTCGAGCATGATCTGCGAGCCGGAGAGCGCGCTCACGCCGGCGACCAGGCGCTCGGTCTGGAAGTTCTGCATGAGGTACATGAACCCCATGTTCTCCTCGCCGAGGAGCCAGCGCTTCGGCACGCGGACGTCGTCGAAGAACAGCTCCGCGGTGTCGCTCGACTTGTTGCCGATCTTCTTCAGCTTCTTGGCCACGTTGAAGCCGGGGAGGTTGGTCGGCACGAGGAAGAACGAGCAGCCGTGGGCGCCCGCGTCGGGGTTGGTTTTGGCGAGGAGCGTGACGAAGTCGGCGCGCGTCCCGTTGGTGATGAACGTCTTCGAGCCGGAGATGACGTAGTCGTCCCCGTTCTTCCTGGCGACGGTGCGGATGCCGGCGACGTCACTGCCCGCGGCCGGCTCGCTGACGCCGAGGCTCGCGATCTTGTCGCCGGCCAGGGCGGGGCGCAGGAACTCGTCGATCTGCTCCTTGGTGCCGATGTCGCTGATGACCGGCGTCGCCATGTCGCTCTGCACGAGGAGGCCCATCGACACGCCGGCGCTGCGGCAGCGCGGGAGCTCCTCCGCCTTGGCGACGCTGAACCAGTAGTCCTGTCCGCCGCCGCCGTGCTCCTCGGGAAAGTGCGCCCCGAGGATCCCGAGCTCGCCCGCCCGCTTGAAGACGGAGTTGGGGAACAGCTCGTCGCGCTCCCACTCCTCGACGTGGGGAGCCAGCTCCTTCTCGGCGAAGGCGCGGACGGTCTTCCTGAACTGGTGGTGTTCTTCCCCGTACGGCTGCCACATGTGCGTTTTTTCCCCTCTTGCGAAGGGACCATCGCACGGAAACGTTTCGCGTGCGAAGCAATTTTAGCGCGTCATGGGCCCGGGGGCGATGGCCACTTCCCCGCCGTCGGGCGCTGGAATGAGGAAAGCATCCAGGGTCGGCCGGCCGCGAGGCGGGTCGATGGTCTAGCCTGCGCCGCCCCCCCGGATGCGGATCCTCGTCCTCTCTCGCAACGCGGCGCTCTACTCGACCAGCCGCATCGTCCTCGCGTCACGCGCGCGTGGTCACGAGGTGAGCGTCATCGACCCGCTGGACTTCCAGATCGTGGTGTCGCGAGGGACGCCCTCGCTCCACGTCGCGGGGGAGAAGGTCCCGCGCTTCGATCTCGTCATCCCCCGCATCGGCGCCAGCATCACCAACTACGGGCTCGCGGTGGTGCGGCAGTTCGACCTGATGGGGGTGCCGGTGCTGAACGGCGCCATCGCCATCGCGCGCAGCCGCGACAAGCTCCGCGCGCTGCAGCTCCTCACCCGCTCTGGTCTCGACGTGCCGACGACCGTCTGCGCGCGCAGCCCGAGCGGCCTCGACGCCGCGCTGTCGCTGGTCGGCGGCTGCCCGGCGATCGTGAAGCTGCAGCAGGGCACCCAGGGCATAGGCACCATGATCGCGGAGACCCCGCAGTCGATGAACGCCCTCCTGGAGACCCTGTGGGCGATGGGGCAGGACATCATCCTCCAGGAGTACGTACGCGAGTCGAAGGGGCGCGACGTGCGCGCGATCGTCGTGGGCGGGCGCGTGGTCGCCGCCATGCGACGCGTCGCCAAGCCCGGCGAGTTTCGCTCCAACCTGCACCGCGGCGGCAAGGGTCGGGCGGTGGTGCTGCCGCCCGCATATCGCCGCATGGCGATCCGCGCCGCCGAGCTGATGGCGCTCGAGGTGGCGGGCGTCGACATGCTGGAGGGGCGCGCCGGCCCGCGCATCCTCGAGGTGAACAGCTCCCCCGGCCTCGAGGGCATCGAGCGAGCGACCGGTCGCGACGTGGCTGGCGCCATCGTCGACTACGCGGAGGAGTACGCGCGCAAGAACCGGCGCATCACCCGCGCCAGCATCGAGCGACGCATCGAGGCGGTGGTGCGCGAGGAGCGCCACGTGCTCCCGCAGAAGCGCCCGAAGAAGCGACGGTCGCGCACCGGGGGCACGTGACCTCCTGCGTTCGCGAGGAGACGCGCGGCCCGGCGCGGATCCTGACCCTCACGCGAGCGGCGAAGAAGAACGCGATCGACGCCGCCACCGCAGAGGCGCTGGCCAGCGCGGTGGAGCGGGCCAGCGCCGACCCGGCGGTGCGGGGCGTGGTGCTCGCCGGCGAGGGCGACGTGTTCCTCGCCGGGGGCGACCTCGAGGAGTTCGCCGCCCTGCTCGACGCCGAGGACGGCGCCGACCGCGTCCTGGACATGGGGCGGCGCCTCGACGCGCTCGACGCGGCCGAGGTCCCCGTCGTCGCCGCGATCGGCGGCGACGTGTACGGAGGCGGCTGCGAGGTCGTGCTCGCGTGCGACGACGCCGTCGCCGAGGAGGGCGTCACGCTCGCCTTTCGCCACGCGCGCATGGGCCTGTGTCCGGCGTGGGGGGCCGCCGCCCGCCTGCTCGCGCGGGTGGGGCCGGTCCAGGCGACGCGCCTGCTGCTCGAGGCGGAGCCGATCACGGCGGAGCGAGCGCTGGGCGTCGGCCTGATCTCGGAGGTGGTGGCGCCGGGCGCCGCGGTCGACGCCGCCGTGGCGAGGGTCGCCGGCTACGCGCGCGCCGACCGAGCCGTCATCACCGCGCAGCGCCGCCTGCTCAGGCAGACGGCGGGCCGGGAGGCGCCCCGGGCACTGGAAGCGGAAACGTTCCGCGCGCTCTGGGGCGGGCCGGCGCACCGCGCGGCGATGGCCTCCTTTGCGGCGCGCTCGCGGCGCGGCTGAGCGGGCCCGCGGCGGACGCAGAGGCGGCGACGCGCCGCGCAAAGGCGCGGCCGAGCAGGAAGCCGATGCTCGCCAGGTGCCAGGGACGGAGGCCGCTGGACTCCCCCCGGTACACGGGCCGCACGATCACGTCGACGCAGCGCATACGCGCGCGCGCCAGCGCCCCCAGCAGATCGTTGGGGTAGCCGTAGCTCGGCCAGATCGCGTCGAGGTCGATCGCGAGGATGGCGCCGCGCGAGATGGCGGTGAAGCCGGACTGACTGTCGCGCAGTCCCGGCAAGCCGCAAGCGAGCGCGGTGAGGCGCGACAGCACCTCGCTCGCCGCCAGGCGCTGCGGAGGCATCGCGCGGATCACGTCCGGGTGATCGAGGCGGTTGCCCTTCGCGTAGTCGGCGCGGCCCTCGAGGATGGGCGCCACGACGGCGGCCAGATCGGCGGGGTGCATCTGCCCGTCGCCCGCCATCACCGCGACCACGTCGGCCCCCAGCGCGAGGGCCTTTCGGTAGCCGGCGGCGATGGCGCCCCCCACCCCGCGAGCCGACGCGTGCTGCAGCACCTCCACCCGGGGGCCCTGCGCCCGCGCGATGGTCGCGGTCTGGTCGCGACTGCCGTCGTCGACCACGACGATGGCGTCGACCCACACGGGCACGCCGCGGACCGTCTCCCCGATGAAGCGCGCCTCGTCGCGAGCGGGCACGACGACCACGACGCGCGACCCCTGGAGCACGCGGCAACCTATGCCTTTTCCGCGACAGGGCGCAATGCCACCGTCGGGCGCATGGCCGCGACTCCTCCGCCTCCGCGCCGGCCCGCCGTCCGCCGCGCGGTCGTCGCCGCGGTCGTCGTGGCGCTGGTCCTGGCCGCCGTCAGCCTCTGGCTGTCGTTGCGCATGCCGCCGGACACCACGCCGGAGGGCGCCTACATGCGGGTCGCGACCAACCTGGGCCGCGGCGACGTGCGCGTCGCGTTCTCGTACCTGGACGACGACGCGCAGCACGCCGCCTACACCATCCGCGACTACCGGAAGCGCTCGAGCGACATGGTCGCGGCGTCGTTCTCCGAGCCGGAGCGCGCCCGCCTGCTGGCGGAGTGGAAGGTGCACGCCGAGGCCCCCGACGGCGCCGACGTCTGGGTCGAGCTCGCGGCACGCAACGGGTGGGTGACCAGGCTCCGGCGCGATCTCTCCGCGATCGCGAAGGTGGAGGTGGTCGGCGATCGGGCGACGGTGGAGACGGCGCTCGGCACCCGCTACGCGATGCGCAGGCGAGCCAACGGGATGTGGGGGCTCACCCTGTTCACCGCGCCGATGGTGGCGGAGGCGGAGCGGGCGGCGCGCGACTGGGACGTGGTCCAGAGCTCGGCCGCCGACTTCGAGCGCGCCCCGGCACCCTGACCGACGGCGGCATCGGCCCGCGCCTCCTGCCTGCCCAGGCGCCAGGTGACTTGCGGGCCACCCCGCCGTTCGGCCGAGCCGTCCAGCGAGCCTGGAACGTTACGCGCACGGTGTGCGCAAACCTTCGGACCTGGGAGGATTCTGGGTTCTCGCCGCCTCCTCGCGGGACCATCCTCTTGGAGTTCGGGAGGAGGTCGGCGTGACACGAAGCGGAAGAAGGCAGGGCGGACGCACTCGGTGGAGCGCCCTCGCGCCCATCGCGCTCGCGGCGGGCATCGCCGCCAGCGGAGCCGGCGGTTGCACTGGCATCCTCGGCGACAACGCCGATCAGGAGTCCTCGGGTGTGGGCCTTCCCCCTGGACTGGCAGGGCCGGGCGGACCCGGCAGCGGCGGCCCCGGGAGCGGCTCCGGCGGCGGCGACCCCACCGGCAGCGGCGGCAGCGGCGGCAACGGCGTCGGCGAGCTGCCGATCGAGACCGCTCCCCGCCTCGGCTTTCCTCGCCTGAGCCACGCCCAGTGGGAGACGACGATCGCCGACCTGTTCAGGCTCGACGAGCCGACCGGCCTGTCGTCGTCGTTCTACCCCGACCCCGAGGGCTCGGCGACCTTCGACAACAACGAGAGCACGAGGCAGGTCACCGAGGAGCTGTGGCTCGACTACCAGCGCGCCGCCGGGGAGATCGCGACGATGGTCTCCTCGTCCGCCGACCTCATGGCGCGCATCGGCGCCGACGGCGACGCCGCGGCCTGGATCGCGACCTTCGGCCGGCGCGCGTACCGCCGTCCCCTCACCGGCGACGAGGTGGCGCGCTACGTGGCGCTCTTCGACCAGGGCGACGACCTCGACGTCGACGGCGTCGACCCGTTCGTCGCCGGCGTGCGCATCGTGCTCGAAGCGATGCTGCAGTCGCCGCACTTCGTCTACCGCGTGGAGCTGGGCGGCACCCCGAACGCCGAGGGTCTCCTCCCGCTGACCCCGTACGAGATCGCGACCAAGCTCTCGTACACGCTGTGGAACACCATGCCCGACGACGCGCTGCTCGACGCAGCGGGCTCCGGCGATCTGGACGATGCCGCGGAGGTCGGCGCCGCCGTCGATGGGCTCCTGGGCAGCGAGCGCGCGCGCGCGACGCTCACCTCGTTCCTCGACCAGATCTTCCAGGCCGAGCTGTTCGAGACGGTGGAGAAGAGCCCCTCCGCCTACCCGGAGTGGAGCGATCAGTACGGCCGCGACATGCGGGAGGAGCTGACCCGCTTCGCCGACAAGGTGATGTTCGTCGACGACGCGGGGCTGGAGGAGCTGCTCCTCTCGCGCACGACGTTCGTCAACGCGCGCCTGGCCGCCATCTATGGCCTCCCGGGTGACTTCGCGGCGGACGAGTTCGTCGAGGTGGAGCTCGACGAGCGCCGCGCCGGCCTGCTGACGCTGGCCGGCTTCCTCTCCTGGAAGGGCACGCTGACCCAGACGCCGGACAGCATCCTGCGCGGCGTGTTCGTCAACCGGCGCATCCTCTGCACCGACCTGCCGCCGCCGCCCGACGCCGCCATGGGCGCGGAGCTGGGCGACGAGAACACCAACCGCCAGAAGGTCGAGGCCCTGACCGGCGAGGGGACCTGCGGTGAGAGCTGCCACGCCGGCTACATCAACCCGGTCGGCTTCGCCTACGAGGAGTTCGACTCCATCGGCGCCTTCCGCACCGAGGACGCGGGGGAGCCGATCGACGCGACCGGCACCTTCCCCTTCGAGGACGGCGAGCAAAGCTACGACGGCGCCGTCGAGTTCGCCGAGCTGGTGGCGCAGAGCGCCGAGGCGCACCGCTGCTGGTCGCAGCACTGGGTCGAGTTCACGTTCGGCCGCCGCGTCGCCGACGAGGACGACGGTCTCATCGAGCATCTGGCGAACCGGTCACAGGATGGCGCGAGCGCGCGGACGATGGTGAGGGAGGTGCTGACCAGCTCGGCCTTCCTCACGCGCAAGCCGGTGGAGGTGGACCCGTGATCACCCGACGAAGCGGCCGAAACGGCCGAGGTATCAGCCGACGAACCTTGCTGCGCGGCGCCGGTGGCGTCGTGGTCGCCCTCCCCTTCCTCGAGACCTTCGCAGCCCGCCAGGCCGGGGCGCAGGCAGGGACCGACGTGCCCGCCTATGCCATCTTCGTGCGCCAGGGCAACGGCGTCGCCCAGGCGACGGACGAGCCGGAGCGCTACTGGCCCTCACAGGGTCTGGGCGTCCTCGACCAGGGCGCGCTGGAGGGGGACACCGGCCGCGCGCTCTCCGAGCTGGCGGCGCACGCGCCCAAGCTCAACATCATCCGCGGGCTCGACTTCGCCTTTCCCGGCAACGGCTGCGGCCACTCCGGCGGCGGCAACCAGGTGCTGACCGCGGCCACGGTCTCCGCGGACCCGGCGGGCAACGAGTCGCTGTCGACCGGCGAGTCGATCGACAGCCTGATCGCCCGGCAGATGGGGGAAGACGGCGCCACAGAGCCGCTCACCCTCTACGTCGGTCGCAAGGCCGGCTACCTCGACGAGGTGCTGAGCTACCGCGCCGGCTACGAGCTGCGCGCGGCCGACAACAACCCGTACAACGTCTACACCGACCTGTTCGGGCTCTCCAACCTCGACCCCGAGGAGCTGGAGCGGCTGCGCCTGCGACGGCAGAGCGTCAACGACCTGGTCCGCACCGAGATGAACGCGCTCCTCGCGCGGAGCGACCTCTCGACGATCGACCGGCAGCGCCTCGACCTGCACTTCACGGCGATCCGCGATCTGGAGAATGGGATCGTGTGTGGGCTCGGCGAGTCGGCGGTGGCGAACCTGGAGGCGATCTCCGAGAACGTCCAGAACGACGATTACTGGGAGGACGTCTGCCGGCTGCAGATGGACCTGATTGTCCTCACCATGGCGTGCGGCGTCCGCCGCGCGGCGACGCTCCAGCTCGGCTGCGGCAACGACCAGACGCAGTACTACATCGACGGCGTCAAGCAGCTGCCCTTCCACAAGATCTCGCACCGCATCAACAGCGACGGGTCGGAGGGCGATCCCATCCCCGACGCCGACATGCTCCACCACAAGGTGGACAAGCTCCTCCTCTCGAAATTCCGCTACCTCCTCGACAAACTCGACGAGGTGCAGCTGGAGACGGGGACGTTGCTCGACGCCGGCGTCACGGTGATGACCAACGATCTGTCGAACAAGTACCACTCGTACGACAACGTCCCCTTCATCCTCGCGGGCAGCGCGAAGGGCGCGCTGCGCACCGGGCGCTACCTCGAGGCGAACGGCACCCACGACCTGGTGCTCAACACCATCGGCGCCGCGGTCGGCTGCACGAACGGCAGTGGCGCCCCGCTCGACGACTTCGGCGACGCCAGCCTGGCCGGCGGTCGCATCGACGAGATCGTGGTCTGATCGACGCCGTCGTCTGATCGACGGCGGCGTCTGATGAGCCCTGGAGGCCGCCCGCACGGGCGGCCTCTCTCGTTCAGACCTTCGGCTTCAGCTCGTCCCAACTCTTGCCAGGGGTCGCCGTCTCCGTGGGCAGCCCCTCGGAGGACCAGCCCTTCTCGGTGACCTTGCCGAACGCGTCCTTCGGGCCTTCGTAGCCGGCTCGCTGGTCGACCACGCTGGTGAAGCCCGCGGCGAGCAGGGCCTCCGTCGCCTTGAGCGAGCGGTTGCCCGACTTGCACCCGAGTACCAGCTTCGCGTCCCGGCCGAAGGTGGCCTCCGCCGCGGCGACGAAGCCCGGGTTTGGCGTCATGCCGGAGGGGCCGGAGAAGGCCCAGGGAATGTTGGGCGCACCGACGGGATGGCCCGCGGCCCACTCGGCGGGGGTGCGCACGTCGAGGTAGGTCCAACCCTCGTCCACCAGGGCCTTGGCTTCGTGCGGTGAGACGCGCTTGGGATCGGCCATGGCTACTCCTAGAAGGTGTGGACGAAGAGCCCGCTGCGCAGCTTGGGCTCGAACCAGGTGCTCTTGGGCGGCATGAGGAGACCCGCGTCGCTGACCGCGATCAGCTCCTCGATTCGCGTGGGGTGCAGGTGGAGCGCGACGTCGAACTCGCCCGCGCCCACGCGCCGCTCCAGCTCCTCCGGCCCGCGGATGCCGCCGACGAAGTCGACGTGCGCGTCGCGCCGTGGGTCGTCGACCGCGAACACCGGTCGCAGGATGGCTTCCTGACAGATCGACGCATCAAGCGACGCCACGGGGTCGCCCGCGTCCCAGCTGCCAGGCTTGAACTTCGCGCGGCGCCAGCGCCCGGCGAGGTAGACGCCCAGCTCCTTGGCGTTCGCCGGCCTGGCGCCCTCGGCGTCCTCGAAGTCGAGGAGCTGCGACAGGGTGAGCAGCAGCTCCTCCGGCGAGCGCCGCTGCGGATCGCGGACCAGCCGGTTGTAGGCGAGGATCTGCATCTGGTCGTGGGGGAAGACGACGGCCAGGAACGCGTCGTGCTCGCCACCGTCACCCCGCAGGCGCGCGTGGACGCGCGATGCCGCGGCGCTGCGGTGATGCCCGTCGGCCACGTAGAGCGCAGGCACCGCGGTGAACGCCTCCACCAGCTGCGCCGTCGACTCGCGCCCCAGGACCCACACCTCGTGGCGCACCCCGTCGGCCGTGGTGAAGTCGAGCGCCGCCGACGCCTGGGTCGCGTCGGTGACGACGCGATCGATCGCCGCCGTCGCGAGGTAGGTGAGGAACACCGGCTCGTCGTGGGCGCCGATGGTCTCGATATGGCGAGTGCGATCGTCCTCCTTGTCGGCCCGCGTCTTCTCGTGCTTCTTGATGCGGTCGCCGTCGTACTCGGCGACCGAGGCGCAGCCGACGACGCCGACCTGGCGGTGGTCGCCCATGGTCTGCGCGTACAGGTAGAGGTGGGCGTCGGCGTCCTGCACCAGGAGCCCCTCCTCCACCATGGCGAGCAGGTTGTCGCGCGCCTTGTCGTGGACCGCCTGCTCGTGCTCGTCCGTCCCCTCCGGGAGGTCGACCTCGGCCCGCGACACGTGGAGGAAGCTCGCCGGCTCGGCCGCGACGAGCGCGCGCGCCTCCTTCGTCGACACCACGTCGTAGGGGGGAGCCGCCACGCGGGCGGCGATGTCCCGACGCGGGCGGAAGGCGCGGAACGGACGGAGATCGGCCATGGGCGGAGGGGGTAGCCCCGGCCAGCGCGGCTGTCGAGGCTGGAGCGCCGACCGCGGGGCTCCGGCGGGTTCAGCGGGCGACGTCGCGGCGCGCACCGCTCATGGGCGGCAGCAGACCGCCGAGAAATTCGGCGTACCTTCGGGCACGCCTCCGGTGGCGGAGGCGATCCGAGCGGCCCTCGCGACGACGGCCCGCGGTCACTCCGGATCGGTCGCCACGGCGACGGGGACACGAGCAGTACAAACACCACGGGTCGCGTGAGCCGTGCCCGCTCCGGGCACGGCTCAGCTTCCGGGCATCTCGAGGACCGTCCGCACGTCGCGGAGAGGTGTCCGGTCAGTTCACGATGCAGAAGCCGTTGTTGCAAGGAATGTTGTTGCAACAGGGGGCCGCGGCGGTGCACGCCTGACCGTACTCCGCACACGGGGGGCCACCACCTCCGCCGCCGCCACCCGCGCCGCTGCTGCTGCTGCTGCTCTCGCTGCCGCCGCACAAGCCGCTAGCCTGACCCGGCGGAACGTTGCAGGGCAGCCCGGCGCAGCAGTCCGCCGACGTGGTGCAGATGCCGTCGCTCGGAACACAAGCGCCGCCGCAGATGAAGGCCGGGACCCCGTTCGGGTTGGGGGTACAGGGCAGGTTGCAGCAGTCGGCGCTGGTCGCGCATTCCTGGCCGACGAGGAGCGATGGGTCCGTGCAGTCGATCTCGGCGATGAGGCACCGCGGGATCCCCAGGTTGTCCTGCTTGCAGGTGTCGAACTGATGGACGTTCCCGGCGCAGCAGCTCGCGCTCGCGCTGCACGAGATCGTATCGAGACGGCAGATTCCGCCGGCTGCCGTGCAGGAGTTCCCGCCGTCGCACCGACCGAGCGGGTTGCTGCCCTCCTTTCGGCACTCGACGTCCGTCGTGCCGCCGTCCGGCAGCGTCGCCGACCCGCAACAGTCCAGGTCGCTCGCGCACACCTCGCCGGTCGGACGGCAGCCGCTGGGCGGCTGGCAGATGAGGACGCCGGTGGGCCCGTAGGGGAAGCAGGCCCGGCTGCAGCACTCGCCGCCGCACTCGGGGAGAGGACCGCCCATGTACACGGCGCCGTCGCTGCACACCTCGCCCGCGTTCTTGCACCCGCCGCCTCCGCCCGCGGGAACCGTGGCGCAGAGACCGAGCGACGCGCCCGCCTCCTTCTCGCAAAGGCCACCGCAGCACTCGAAGTCGATCGTGCAGACGTCGTCGTTCTGCGTACAGAACGAGGGCGGCGAACAGATCCCGCTGTCGCAGAAGCTCGAGCAGCACTCGGCGTGGTCCGAGCACGGGTTGCCCGAGGTGCTGCACCCGATGCCGAGCGGCACGCAGGTGTTCCCGGTGCACGTGCCACCGCAGCACTCGCTGTCGGCGCCGCAGACCTCACCGTCGGCCGTGCACTGGACCTCCGAGCAAACCCCGCTCAAACAGGAGAAGTTGCAGCAATCCGGACCGACGACGCAGGCCTCGCTCGGCTGGCGGCAGGCTCCGATGTTGGTGCAGACCAGCGCTGTCGCGTCGCAGGTCCCGCTGCAGCACTCGCTGCCGTCGACGCACCCGATGCCGAGGTCGAGGCAGCTCCCGCCGCCCCCGACGCCCGTGCTGCCAACGCCGCTCCCGCCCACCCCCGTGCCCACGGCGCTGCCGCCGCCCCCGCTACCGCCGGTTCCCGTGCCGACGCCGCCGCCGCCGACCCCGCTGCCACCGACGCCGGCCCCGCCGACTCCGCCACCGCCCACTCCCGGGCTACTGCCGCCCGAGGAGGTGCCACCGCCACTGCTGGTGCCGGCGCCGGTCGTCGTCGCTCCGGTCGGCGACCCGGCCCCGGTGGTCGTGGGGCCTGGGCCGGAAGCGGTCGCGGCGATGGAGCCGCCACCGCCGTTCGACGACCCGCTCGCAGCGTCGTCAGAGCACGCGAGCGGCGAGGCGAGCGGCAGGGCGAGGACGAGGACGAGGACGAGGACGAGAGCAGGATGTCGGTTCATCGGTACCTCCAAAGGAAACGGGGGTGGCGGTGTGCCCCCCCCGTCCGCGTACGGATCATAGCCGACCGAACGGCGTTCGGGTTCCGGCCGGCCTCCTGCCGTGCCAATGACCTTGGCGCCGTGAGCGAGCCCGACGACCTCGACCCTCTCGCGGAGGACGTAGACGACGACCTCGAGCCCGAGGACTTCGCGGACGACGCGCGCGACGAGATCGACGACCGGCGACCCTTGGCGCGCACCGAGCCGCCCGCCTCCAAGGACGGCTTCGCGCGCGGCCGCCACGTGATCGCAGTTGGCGGGGGGCGCGGCGGCGTCGGCAAGAGCCTCCTCGCCGTGAACCTGGGCGTCTACTTCGCGCAGCTGGGTCGCAGCGTCGTCCTGTGCGATGCCGACCCCAACGGCTCCAACCTGCACTCCATGCTGGGGCTGCCCGATCCTCCTCTCACCACGAGGGAGGAGGAGGACGAGGGCGCCTCGCAGCCCATCGCCACGCCGGTGCCGGGGCTGCGCCTCATGCCGACCGCCTACGATGCGCTCACCACGACGCCGGCGCGGCCCACCCGCCGCTCGCGCGGACTCTCCCGCCTGGCCGAGCTCGACGCCGACTACGTGATCCTCCATCTGGGCGCCGGCTCGACGCCGCCCACCCTGGACCTGTTCCTGGGCGCCGACGTCAGCGTGTGCGTGACCGTCCCGGAGCCGATCGCCATCGAGACCACCTACCGCTTCCTGCGCGCCCTCTTCGCGCGCGCGCTGCGGCGGCGCCTGATGAAGGAGCGCTTCAAGCTGAAGATCGTGGAGCGCGCGATCCTGCAGCTGCCGCCGCTGGCCAGCCCGCGCGAGATCGTCGCCACCATCCGCCGCTACGATCAGTCGCTGGGCGCCGGCGCGGCGCGGGAGCTGGCGCGCCTGGTGCCCCGCCTGGTGGTCAGCCAGACGCGCCTGCGCAGCGATCTCGAGCTGGGCGCCTCCATGTCGGCCGTCGCGGAGCGCTTCCTCGGCGTGCAGCTGGACTACCTCGGGCACGTCGATCACGACGACGCGGCGTGGCTCACCGTGCGCAAGCGGAGCCCGCTGCTGGTCGACAGCCCGACCTCCAAGAGCGCGCGCAACATCGAGCGCGTGGCGCGGCGCATCCTCGCCCTGCTCGCGGCCAAGGCGCAGCGCAGCGGCGAGATCGCGCAGAAGGCGGAGGACGCGGCGGTGCGGACCGAGTTCACCCTTACCCTCTACGACGTGCTGGGGGTGGGCCGCGCCGCGGCCGACGACGAGATCCGCCGCGCGTACAAGCGGCAGCGCGACATCTTCCGCGAGGGGAGCTTTCCCATCGTGAGCGTCGTCGACGCCGCGGCCCTGCGCGAGGAGCAGGCACGCATCGAGGAGGCGTACGACACGCTGCTCGATGCCAACAAGCGCCGCGCCTACGATCTCGCCACCTTCCCCGACGACGCGCCGAAGACCGCCCCCGCCAGGACGGCCACCAGCGCCGCCCAGGCCGAGATGCTGATGCTGCAGGCGGAGCTCGCGCGCGAGGTGCACGCCGAGACCGAGTTCACCGGCGCGCTCCTGTGCAAGGTGAGGATGTCGCAAGGGGTGGAGCTCTCCGATATCGCCCAGCGCACGAAGATCTCCACGCCGCACCTGCGCGCCATCGAGGCGGAGGCGGTCGCCGATCTGCCGGCCCTGGTCTACGTGCAAGGCTTCGTGCAGGAGATCGCCAAGTACCTGCGCCTCGATCCGCAGCAGGTCGTGCGCACCTTCATGCGACGGTTGCGCGAGCGCGCGGAGGACGACGCGCCGAAGAGGGGCGTTGTCTCCTGAGCCCGCGGCGGCCGGCGAGCACGCAGGTGCGAAGCCCATCAGCCGGGCGCCCGACAGCCCGGCGCCCGACAGCCCGGCGCCCGTCGCCGTCGACGCGCCCGCAGCCGACGCACTGACGACGCTCGAGGCGACCGCGCTGCTGGCACTGGTCGCGCTGCTGCCGCGCCTGTTCGTCGCCATCGCCTGGGCGCGGGAGCCGGTGTGGGACGGTCACTACTACGACTTCGGCGCCCAGCGGATCGCCGCCGGCCTCGGCTACTCGGCCGACCGCGGCACCGCGCACGGCGTGATCTGGCAGCCGTGGTGTCACTACCCGGTCGGCTACAGCGGCTTCCTCGCCCTCGCCTATGCGGTGTTCGGCGCCGGCCCGCGGGTGGGACCGGTGGCCAACGCGGTGGTGGGCGCGGTGCTGGTCGCGGTCGTGCATCGCCTGGCCCTGCGGGTCACCACGCCCCGGCGCGCTGTGATCGCGGCGCTGCTCGCCGCGCTGTCGCCCTCGCTGGTGGCGTACGCGCCGCTCCTGATGACCGAGCCCCTGGCGTCGCTCGGCCTCCTGGCGGCTCCGGCGGTGTACCTGGGCATGCGTGCTCGGGGGGTGACGCTCGCCCTCGCGGTGGCGGGCGCGGTGCTGGGGCTGACCACGCTGGTGCGGCCGCAGAGCCTGGTGTGCGCGCCGGCGCTGGCGCTCTTCGTGTGGCGGGAGACGCGCGGCGCGCCCGGTCTCGAGCGCGCGCGGCGGACCGCGCTGGCGGCGGTGGTGGCGACCGTCGCCTGCTTCGCCGTCGTCGCCCCGTGGACCGCCCGCAACTGCCGCGTGATGGACGGCTGCGCGCTCGTCTCCACCAACGGCGGGTGGAACCTCGCCATCGGCGCCGGGCCGAGGGCGACCGGTCGCTTCGAGGCGCTGCACCCGGCGGACGGATGCCGCGAGGTGACGGGGCAGGTGCAGCAGGATCGCTGCTGGCAGGGCGTGGGGCGGCGCTGGATCGCGGAGGACCCGCTGCGCTGGCTCTCGCTGGTGCCGGCGAAGCTCGCGCACACCTTCGATCATCAGTCGTTTCCGATCGGCTACCTCGGCGAGGCGGACCCGACGGCGTGGCCCGAGACGCGGCGGGCGTTCTGGAGGACGGTGCTGTCGGTGTCGGCGCGCGCGCTGCTCCTCGCCGCCGCCCTCGCGATGGTGGCGCGGCCGGGACGCCCAGGGCAGCGCGCCGCGCCGCGACTTGTGGCGCTGGCCGCGGTGCTGGGGCTGGGTGTGCTGGCGAGCCTCCCCGTGGGGGGCGCGGCGTGGCCACTCGCGGTCGCGGTGCCGGTCCTGGCCGCGCTGCGACCGCGCGTCGGCCCGGCGGTGCCCGCCGGCGCGGGGGAGGGCGTCGTCGCCTACCTCGCGTTCGTCGTCGCCAGCACCTGCGCGGTGCACGCGGTCTTCTTCGGCGAGGACCGCTACCAGATCGTCGTCATCCCCGCGTTCGCCGTGCTCGCGTCGCTGCTCGGGTCGCGGCCGGAGCCGTCCGCCGCCTGAGTTCCGTCGTCAGTCGGCCCCGCGGCCTCTGGTAGGCTCTCCGGCCGTGCGTCGCCTCGCGCCATCGCTCGTTGTCGCCCTCGCGGTGGCATGGTCCACCGCGTCGGTGGAGCGGTCGGCGTCGGCGTTCCCGCACGTGCTGGCGCCGGGCGAGTCGCTCGCCAGCATCGCCGAGCGCATGTACGGCCGCGTGGAGCTGGAGCAGGTGCTGGTGGTGGCCAACGGCCTCGACCTGCCCGGCGCCGGTCCCACGGTGCCGGGGATGCGGGTCGAGGTGCCCGCAATCGGCTACCACCGGGTCTCGCCGGGCGACACCTGGGAGGCGCTGGCGGCGCGTCACCTCGGCGACACGCGTCGCCACGACGTCCTCGCGCGGGCCAACGACGCGCTGGTGTGGGTCCCGCCAGCGCCAGGTCGCGAGCTGGTCGTGCCCTACAACCTCCGCTACGTGGTGAAGGGCGGCGACTCGACGCTGACGATCGCCTACCGCTTCCTCGGCAAGCGCGACGAGGCGTGGGTGATCGACCGCTATAACGACCTCGACGGCGACGCGGTCGAGCGCGGCGACGTGGTGCTGGTGCCGCTGGTCGACCTCCCCCTCACCGACGAGGGCCGCGAGCAGGCGCGCGTGGGCGCCGCGCTGGCACGCGCCGAGGGCGAGGGCGGCGATCACGACGCCCAGGAGCGAGTCGACGCCGAGCTGCCCGACCTCGCCAGCGAGGTGCGCGCCGGCCGCTGGCTCGACGTCGTCGTCCGCGGCAACGCCCTCCTCGGCTACGGCGACCTCGCCGATCCCCAGCTGGCGCGGCTGCATCGGATGCTGCTCGAGGCCTACGGGGCGCTGGGGGCGGCGGCGCTCGCCTCCGAGGCCTGCGCGGAGTGGCGCCGCGCCGACCCCGACGCCGATCTCGATCCGGTGTGGCTCAGCCCCAAGCTCCTGAAGTCCTGCGCCGACGCGGCGTCGCAGCGGCGCTGAGGGTCGGCCGGTGATCGACGGAGACGAGGCCACGGAGGACGGGACCGGCGCGCACGCGTCCGACCCGCCGTCGGGCCCGCTCGAGCCGGGCGTGATCATCGGCGACCGCTGGACGGTCGTCGCGGAGATCGGTCGCGGCGCCTCGGGCACCGTCTACGTCGCGCGTGACGCCGCCCGCGAGGGCTGCGAGGTGGCGCTCAAGGTGATCCACCGCGAGCGCTGCGGGGAACCCCAGGTGCTGGCGCGCTTCCGGCGCGAGGCGAAGATCCTGCAGCGGCTGGAGAGCCCGCACGTCGTCCCCATCCTCGACTGCACCGAGCACGACGGGCTGGTGGTGCTGGCGCTGGAGCTGGCGCGCGGACCCTCGCTGGAGGCGATCCTCGCGTCCAGTCCAGGCGGCCTGCCCACCGCCGAGGCGGTGGAGATCGCGCGCCAGGTGGGCGTCGCGCTGGGGGCCGCGCACGCCGCGGGCATCGTCCACCGCGATCTCAAGCCGGCCAACGTCATGGTCGACGAGTCGTCCGGCAGCGGCCCGCTGGTCCGCATCCTCGATTTCGGCCTAGCGAAGGTGATCCTCGGCGATCAGCTGATGACCGCGATCACGCACCGCGGGATGACCCTGGGGACGCCGGAGTACATGGCGCCCGAGCAGGCACGGGGGGAGGAGACGGACGCGCGCGGCGATCTCTACGCCCTGGGCGTGGTGCTCTACGAGATGCTCGCGGGGCGGGTCCCCTTCCGCGAGCGCTCGCCCATCGCCACCATGACCGCGCACCTCACGCAGGAGGTGCCTCCGCTGCGCGAGCGCGGCTCCTCGCCGCCCTCCAGCGGAAGCACCAGCGCGCGCTCGAGCCAGCCGGTGCCGCGCGCGCTGGAGGCGGTGGTCCTGAGGGCGCTCTCCAAGGACCGGGCGCATCGCTGGCAGACCGCCGAGGCCTTCGTCGAGGCGCTGCTCGCCGCGCAGGACGAGCGTCGGGTGGTGGCGCGATCGGGCCTCGACGCCATGGAGCTGGGGGAGACGATGCCCGCCGACGGCGGCAACTCCCTGCGGCGCTCGCAGATCCTCCGCGCCGCCGCGGAGCACGCGCGCAAGAGCGCCGAGCTCCGCGCCTCCGCGCCCACCGGCAAGACGCTCGCCTCGGCGCAGATCCCCACCATGCGACCCGCCGGCCAGGCGGTCGCCGCGGCGAAGGAGGGCGACGCGAAGCTCGCGAAGCGGCCCGATGCTGCGACCACGAGGGACGGCGCGCCCAGCTCGCAGGCGTCGAGCGGAGATCAGCGCTTCTGGATCGGCCTCGCCATCCTGCTCGCGCTCGCCTGCGTCGGCATCGGCGCCGTCATCGGCGCTCGGTAGCAGACGCCACCGCGCCGCTGCCGCGGCGTCAGCCGGGAGCGGACGCTGAGGGCCCCGGCTGCAGCGCTGGCCACTCGCGACCGCTTCGCGGGTCCGCCAGGGTGACGTCGTCGCCGTAGACGCGGCCGGTGCGATGCATGGCCAGGAGCGCGGCCCACAGCGGCATCGACTGGTAGCGCTCGGGCCAGCGCTCGCGCAGCAGGGTTCGCAGCTGCGGGCCGCGGCGCGCGCTCATGGCGGGGAAGAGGTGGTGCTCGACGTGGTAGCCGAAGCCGAGCGTCAGCCACTCCACCAGGGGCGGCGTGGTGACGCTGAGCGCCCCCGCCAGCGGATCGTTCTCGTGCATGATCGGGCTGAGGCCGTGGTTGGTGAAGATGAACGCCATCACGATCGTGTTCGCGACCACGAGGGGGATCGCGAACACGAAGAGGAACGCGAGCGGCCCGATCACGGCCAGCAGCGCGACCCAGAGGGCGACGCCGAAGGCGGTCTCCAGGATCGCGAGGCGATACTCGCGTGGTGACAGATAGCCCCGTCCCCCGGCGAAGCTGAGCACGCGCAAGCTCTGGCCCGTGAAGCCGACCAGGAGGCCGAGGACGCCGGTGAGGCTCCGGCGGCCTGGCGTGAAGTGATCGGTGACGACCCGAACCCGGCGGCTGGCGCGATACTCCGAGATCGTCGGATTGGCGTCGGGATCCACGCCCGGGTGGTTCGAATGGCCGTGGTGCACCCGGTTGTGCCAGGCCACCCACAGGCGCGGCGAGACCGTGAAGGGCAGGAAGCCGATCCACCCGACCACGTGCCGCCAGCGCCGGTTCCGAACGACGGCGCCGTGCAGGGTCTCGTGGGCGAGGAAGGTCAATCCGGAGAACGACAGGCCGATCACGAGCGAGAGAAACGCCCAGGACCACACCGGCACCCAGCCGAGCGCGATGGCGGAGGTGGCGACGGCCACCACGGTGAGGTGCACCGGAAGCCACGCGATGCGCGAGGTTGCGGGAGCGAAGAAGCCAGGGGGGAGATGTGGCTTGAGCTCACGCGCGTACCACGCGATCGGACGGAGTTGCATCGGCCGCGCATCCTGGCCCAACTGGAGCCCGGCCGCCGGGTCGTGATGGTCGTGTGACGCAAATGCAGCAAGACCCGGACGAATTTGCCCCCCTCGGCCGGCGGGGGGGGTCGGGTCAGCGCCGTCGCAGGAGCACCAGGGCGGCGATCGCGAGGCAGGCGACGACGCGCATGGTGCGGTCGAGGAGCCCCTGCCCTTCCCAGCTCACGTCGCGCGGGGGTCGATCGGTCAGCGGCTCGGCGCGCAGCAGCGCGATCATCGCGGGGTCGCCGCGCGGCTCGCCCGCGCGATCGAACACCACGGTGCGCCCCAGGCGCAGCGCGTCGACCAGGTCGGAGGCCGCCGAGGTGCGCGCGAAGACGAGCGTGGTGCCGAGGCCGAGGATGGGGCCGGCGTGATAGTCGCTGGAGCCGATGGCGACCGCGTCGGGCTTCACGGCGCGCACCCGATCCCAGAAGGCGACGAAGTCGTCGGCCGACCAGCCCGCGCCGGGGGTGCGCCACGCGACGGGGTGGACGATCTCGGCCCCATCGAGCAGCGGGATCACGGGCTCGAGGGCCGGCCAGAACCGTCGCGCGGGGTGCGCCGCCACGAGGACGCCGCCCTGGGCGTGAACGTCGGCGACCACGTCGCGAAGCGGCCGCCGCGCGTCGACCACCCGCTCGAGGCCGTAGGCGAGCAGGTGGTATTCGCGCGTCGTGATCTCCTCGCCGACGATGACCTCCGGTCCGCCGGTGAGGCGCGACCAGGCCCGCGCCATCTTTGCCGGAAACACGACGTTGTGCTCGGTGAGCGCGAT
>JBKJLX010000526.1:0-5208 GCA_046596645.1 Polyangiaceae bacterium | reverse complement strand
AACCGCGTGACGCACCCGCTCCGCATCTCGCTCCAGGCTATCACCGCGCCGTCTTCGCGAAGTCCTCCAGGAAGGTCGACAGCCGGTCCACCGACTCGAACGAGACCGCGTTGTATGTGCTGGCCCGCAGGCCACCGGTGGACCGATGCCCGGCGAGGCCCACCATGTCGCGGGCCTGGGCCTCGGCGAGGAGCTTCTTGTCCAGCTCGGGCGAGGGCGTCCTCCACACGATGTTCATGAAGCTGCGGCTCTCCTTCTCAACCGGGGCGACGTAGAAGTCGGACAGCGCGTCGAGCACGCCGTACAGCCGCTCGCCCTTCTTGCGGTTCTGCGCCTCGACCCCGGCGAGTCCGCCGAGCGACTTGGTGTGCGCGAGCACGTTGCGCATCAGGTAGATGCCGAAGGTCGGCGGCGTGTTGTAGAGGCTGTCGTTCTTGGCGAACGTGCCGTAGCGGAAGATGGTGGGGATGTCCTCGCGCGCCGTCGCCAGGAAGTCCTTCTTCACGAGCACGATGGTGACGCCGCTGGGGCCCACGTTCTTCTGCGCGCCGGCGTAGATCATCGACATCTTCGAGACGTCGAGGGGGCGCCACAGGATGTCGCTCGACATGTCGACGATCAGCGGCGCCGCGGTCTCCGGGAACTGGTGGAACTGCGTCCCGAAGAGGGTGTTGTTCGAGGTCAGGTGGACGTAGGCGGCGTCGGCGGCGAGGTCCATCTCGGAGGCCTTCGGAACGCGCGTGTACTTCGGGGTGCCGGTGCCCGCGGTGGTGGCGGCGACCCGTGCCTCGCCGAACCACTTCGTCTCCTCCAGCGCCTTCTCGGCCCAGCCGCCGGTGATCACGTAGTCGGCGCGCGTGCCGGGGCGGAGGAAATTCATCGGCACGGTGGCGAACTGCTGGCTGGCACCGCCCTGCATGAACAGGACGTGCGTGTCCTCGCCGACGCCCATCAGCTCCTTGAGGAGGGCGATGGCCTCGAAGTGCACGCGCTCGTAAGCCTTGCCCCGGTGGCTGTGCTCCATGATCGACATGCCCGTCCCCTCGAAATCGAGCAGCTCCTCGCGGGCGCGCTCGAGGGCAGGGAGGGGTAGGGCCGAGGGCCCGGCGTTGAAGTTGTCTACGCGTCGCACCGTCTGGCCTCCGTGGTCGGCTCCGGGGCGACACGGGACGTCCCGCGCGGGTGGAGCCTGACAGTTGTTCGGCTGCACCGTCAGGTGCGCCAACGAAAGGACTACCACGGCGCCGGCGGGGCGGCGCTGACGCTGCGTGCTACCTTCGGCCCTGGGAGGACCGCACGGATGCTGCTGTCGCGCGAGGAGATGACGTTCGACTTCGGCGGGCACAAGCTCGACCCGGTCCGCGACAAGGACGTCCTCGCCTGGGCGACCCACCAGTTCCTCTACGGTGAGGTCACCGGCATCCAGATCGGGCACTGGCTCTACCGCGCCCCGGATCTCGACGCCGCGCGCTTCCTCTCCCGCCAGGCCGTGGAGGAGTTCCAGCACGTCGGCAACTTCCTCCGCATCTTGCAGATCCTCGGAGCGAAGCCGGAGCCGGCGCACGCGACGGTGCGCTTCCTAGCCACCGGCGCCATGCCCGACACGTGGGAGGAGCACGTCGCCATGGAGATGGCGATCGGCGAGGGGCTGGTGCTGCAGGCCTTCTACGCCCTCTGCGACACCGTCGATCACGAGGAGATCGTCGCCATCCTCAAGCGCGGTGTCCGCCAGGAGGAGCGCCACGTCGACTTCGGCGAGCGGCGGACGATGGCGGCGATCGCCGGCAAGCCGTGGCTCCGCCGCCGGCTGCTGGGCCAGGCGCTGGTGTCGATCTTCGTGGTGGGCCGGCTGGAGGCGGCGATGAAGAGGCGCCTGCCCATGGGTCACCCGGTCATCGGGCAGCTGCCGGAGTTCGTGAAGTTCACCGTGTCGCGCGCGGAGCTGCGCATGCTGCGGATGGGCCTCCTCGATCGGCCGCTGGCCGACGTGCCGCTGGCGGAGCGGCTGGCGCTGGTCGCCGAGTCGTTCGCCGGCAAGGCAGCGTCGAGCGTCGCGCGCAAGGTGGTGATCGCTCCCTTGCAGAAGATCGGCCTCTTCCGCGAGAAGCGGCTGACCGACACCTACCTCGACGATCCGCTCGTCCGAGAAGGGATGCTCGGGGCGCAGACCGACGCCGACGTCGGCGCACCGCCGGGCGAGGGGCGTGACCGCGAATCCGCGCGCCTCGGCACTCCGCTCCCCTCCAGCGCGCGCGTGTGAGCCCGACGATCCGGCGCGAGCCGCTGCTCTTCGCCGAGGCGCCGGGGGCGCGCGCGCTGCCATTCCTTCCGCTGCTCGAAGGACCTACGCCGGTGGGCCCGCTGCCGTCCGGGGTGCTGCGCGGAGGGCTCTTCCACAAGCGTGACGATCGCGCCTCGTCGATCTATGGCGGCAACAAGGTTCGCCGCTACGAGTGGGTGCTCGCCGACGCGCTCGACCGCGGCGCCAGCACCATCGTCACCGCGGGCGGCTACGCCTCGACCCAGGTGACCGCGACCATCCTCCACGGTCGCGCGGCAGGGCTGGGCGTCGAGGCGGTCCTCTTCGACCAGCCCCTGACTCGCTTCGGCCGCGAGGCGCTCGCCGTCGGCGTCCGCGCGGGGGGCGTGCTGGAGGACGGGCGCGGCTACCTGCGCACCGCCGCGCGCGCCGCGCTACGCATGAGGCGCGCGTCGCGGCCGTACCTGCTGCTCCCCGGCGCCTCGATGCCGCTGCCCAACCTGGGCTACGTCGACGCCGCGCTGGAGCTGGCGCTGCAGGTGGAGCGCGGCGATCTCCCGCGGCCGGACCGCATCCTCGTCCCGGCGGGGAGCGGCGGCACCGCGGTCGGCCTCGCCCTCGGCGTGGCCCTCCTCGGCTGGTCGACGGTGGTGACGGCGATCCGGATCGCGGCGCCTGTGGTCACCAACGGGCTGACGCTCCGCGCGTTGCTGACGGCCACCGCGCGCCGCCTGCAGAAGCTCGGTCTGGCCGGCGCCCGGCGGCTGCGAGGGGCGCGCATCGAGGTCGACGGTCGGTTCCTCGGCGAGGGCTACGGTGAGCCCACGCCGGCCGCCCTGCGGGGGATGAATCTGGTGCCGCGCCTCCTCGGCGTACCGGGCGAGGTCACCTACAGCGGCAAGGGGATGGCGGCGCTCTCGAGCTGGGCCACCGAGCGACCTCGCGAGTCGATCCTCTACTGGCACACCCTCTCGAGCACCGGTCGGGACGCCGCCGCGGCCGACGCGCCGCCGCCAGACGGGCTGTCACGCGGTCTTCGACGCGTGTTCGTCGGCGACGTCGTCGCCTGATCCATCAGGGGGTGCCGGGAGGGCGGGGCCGGTGACGGGGACGACTCCAATCGAAGCCTCGCCCATGCTCGCCCCCCCCGGGCCGGTCCCGCCAAGCGCGGGCGTCATCGAACCGCCTGGTTCACCCGTGCTTCACTCGTCGCCGCCGGCCTCGGGGAGGGGCGGGAACGCGGGCCCGGTGGCGGGCGCGGGCGCGATGAACGGCGTCTGCGAGGCCGCGTCCATGTAGATGGGGCTCACCACGCACTCGCTCGAGCAGTCGTCCTCGACGAAGGCGACGTCCGCCGCAAGCCAGACGCCGCTGGAGAGCGTGAGCGGGACGTTGTAGCCCTCCGGCCCCAGCTGGGCCTTGAGCGCCCCGTCGCAGAAGATCTTCATCGTCGGCTGCTGCGAGCTGCCGCTGTAGTGGACGACGCCGACGCGGATCCACTGGTCGTTCGGCGGGAAGTCGATGTTGATGTTCTCCGGCGCGCAGAACGAGCTGTCATTGACGTCGGTGACGCTCGTGCTGCAGAACACGTTGTCGAGGTCGAGGCGCGGGTTGTGGCAGCCGCGACCCAGCTGCTGCCAGTCGGCGCCGACGCCCCGCGGGGCGTAGTAGCAACTGTTGAGCTGCTGGACCGGATCGAGGTACCACGCCACCGGGTCGCCCACCGGCGCGTTGAGCGGGAACCACTCGGGGTAGCCAGAGCCGCCGTCGAAGCTGTCGAGGGTGCAGTTGTTGAAGCCGCAGTCGGTGCCGTCGCCTGATCGGTTCATCGGCCCGATCACACCGGGCTGCAACATGTGCAGGTCGAGGTCGGTGCTTGCGGCGAAGTTCCACGTGATCTCGACTCGCAGGCCGCGGGCACCGACGTTGAGCGGATAGCTGCACTCCGTCGGCTCACCGGCGACCTCCTTGCGGTAGGTGACGGTGTACTCGCCTGACTGCAGCGGCTGGAAATCGTCCATCGGGCCCGAGCCGCCGACGGCGGGGCAGGGGGCGACGCCGACGGGGCACTCGACCGTCCATGTCTCGCTGCCCGCGTCCGCGTCCTCGCTGAAGACGCCGGTGCCGTCGGTCAGGTTCACCACCTGGAAGGGCACGGCAGTGATCGGGTGGCAGCCCTCGAGCGAGCCCTCCTGGCAGGGGTTCTCGCCGACCGGGTGGGCGCCCCCGTCGCAGCTTCCCCAGGTGCCGAACTCGGTGCAGCGCATGCTGCCCGGGAAGCACCCCTCCGAGTCGAGGTAGGACGGGTCGCCCTTGAAGCAGTCGCTCGCCTGGCCGGGCGAGCATGGGCAGTCCTCGTCGACGGTGCCGTCGCAGTCGTCGTCGAGGCCCTTGTGGACGCCGTCGCACAGCTCGGTGTCGCCACAGCCGGTGCCGCAGGGGTTGATTCCACTACCGCTGCTCGACGCGCTGCTGCTGGCCACGCTGACGGTGACCGCGGCCGTGGTGACGCCGGACGTGCCGCCGGACCCATCGGCGCTGCCGCCCTCACCGCTGCTCCCGCCGGACCCGACGACGGGACCGGCCTCGCTGGTGACCGTGCCGCCGGCGCCGCCGCCGGCGTCGCAGCCGACGACGATCACCCCGACCGCCCCCAGGGACAGTCCGGCGACGAGTAGGACGCCACGAGCGCGCGCGCTCTGGGGGACCGCGCCTCTGGAGACAAGTTCGGGAGAACGACGGCTCATCGGGACCTCCGGCGAAGCAAGGCGCGGCGCAGGGCGACCACGCGAAAACCTCAAATTTACTAGCCGATCCGGGGCTCGGAGTCTGCCGATTTCGATGTTTCGAAGGTGCTCGGCGAGGAGCGGGGCGTCGTAGGGCCGGCTCAGTACCCCTCGGACTTCCCGATGATCTCGTTCATGATCTCCCGCGTCCCGCCGCCGATC
>JBKJLX010000523.1:0-3758 GCA_046596645.1 Polyangiaceae bacterium | reverse complement strand
GGCTCGACCGCGTGCGCGACGCCGCGCTGGCGACGACGCCCCCGCCGCTCCCGTCAGGCCGGGTCGAGGCGCGGATCGCCGCGCTGCGCGACGCCGCCGCGCGGAGGGGCGGCGAGGGGTGGCGCTCTTCGCGCGACCTGTCGCAGCAGGCCTTCGTCGCGCTGGAGACGGCCTGCGAGCTGGTGCTCGCGGCGCCGGAGACGTTCGCCAGCGGCCCCCGCCACGCGCGCGAGCGTGGCGCCGAGGCGCTGCACCTCCGGGCGGTGATCTTCGGCCACCTCGCCTTCCTAAGCGACGATCCGGTGGTGCTCGCCGACGATCTCGAGGAGCGTGCCGCCACCGTCGTCGCGGCACGCGCGCTGGGGGTGGTCGCCGAGCTTGCCGACCTCGAGGACACCGCGTTCGCGTGGCCGCTCTCGCTGCTCGAAGCGCTGGTGCGCGGGCACGGCCTCTAGCCCTGTTCGGCGCAGCGGGACGCGTGCGAGGATGCCCACCCCATGTACGCCCAGCTCCCGAAGTGGCTGCAGGAGATCCTGCCGATCGCGGTGCTTCTCGCCGTCATCGTGTTCGTCGTCCTCCGCCTTCCCAAGGTGGAGGTCGGGCACTCCGCCGCGTATCGCCATCGACGCTTCTGGAACTGGTTTCCCGCCGGGCTGACCTACGCGTTCCTCTACTTCGGCCGCTACAACCTGACGGCGTTCAAGAACGCCGTCGGGATGTCGAACGACGCCTACGGCACCATCGGCCTCTGGGGCTCGCTGATCTACGGGTTCGCGTTCCTGATCAACGGCCCGCTGGCCGACCGCATCGGTGGGCGGAAGACGCTGCTGATCGGGGTCGCCGGCTCGGCGGTCATGAACCTGGTCATGGGCGTCATGGCGCTCGACGGCTGGCACGAGAGCGAGACACCGCTCTTCGCCGCGATGTACGCGGGCAACATGTACTTCCAGAGCTTCGGCGCCGTCTCGATCGTCAAGGTCAACGCGTCGTGGTTTCACCTGCGCGAGCGCGGCACCTTCGGCGGCATCTTCGGCATCCTCATCTCCCTGGGCATCTACTTCGCCTACGACTGGGGCCGGAAGATCGCGGAGGCGTTCCCGCACCAGCCGGCGTGGGTCTTCCTGATCCCGCCGATCGTGATGAGCATCATGTTCGTCGTCGACTTCTTCCTTGTCCGCGACCAGCCGTCGGACGCGGGGCATCCCAACTTCGACACCGCCGACGCGTCGAGCGGCGACGATGGACCGCGCCTCCCGCTGTGGGACGTCGCGAAGAAGATGCTGACTTCGCGCGTCATCCTGATCATCGCGTTCGTCGAGTTCTGCAGCGGGTTCCTCCGCAACGCGATCATGCAGTGGTACCCGGTGTTCGCGAAGGAGACCGGGATCAAGGCGACCTTCGTGCCGTCGAACTGGGGCCTGCTCCTGTGCTGCGCAGGCATCCTCGGCGGCATGTTCGCGGGCGTCATCAGCGACCACGTGTTCCAGTCGCGGCGCGGCCCGGTTTCCACAATCCTCTACGCCGCCATGCTGGTGGGGAGCGTGGTCATGGCGCTCACCCTGCAGACGGCGGCGGTGGGCTGGGTCGTCATCTTCATGTCCCTCTGCGTCATCGGCGTCCACGGCATGCTTTCGGGCACCGCCAGCATGGACTTCGGCGGCAAGAAGAACGTCGGCGTGGCGGTCGGCATCATCGACGGCTTCGTCTACCTGGGCACCGCCCTGCAGGCCGGCGTCCTGAAGACGGTGCTGCCCGGCGGGGTCGAGCAGAAGTCGCCGCTCAACTGGAGCAGCTGGCCCCTGGCGATGATGCCCATGGCGCTCCTCGGTGTCCTCCTCGCATCGCGGGTGTGGAACGCCCGCGCCGGCAAGGGCGGCGGTCATTGACCCGGTGGATTCACGAATGCCATCCAGCCGCTGGATTCCGCGGCGCAACGGTGGCACGCGAGTAGTGTGACCGACATGCCCGTCATCTTCGTCCGGTTCCGCGATGATTCGGGGCCACGGGCCATGCCCGCCAACAAGCGCTGCACCCGGGCGAACCCTCGCCACAAGGAGCAGCCCGGGTGGGTCGATCGACTCTCGTTCCGTGGCGGCGTCCTCTACGGCCACCACTCCGATCACGAGCCCTGGGCCGCGCCCATCGTGACGCTCGCCGACTGCGCGCCCGGCGACCTGGTCTTCCTCGAGCACGGGAAGGACGCGGCCGGCCAGCCGGCATGGATGCTGTGGCAGGTCGTCGCCGAGGGCGCGGCCTGAAGGCTCACGCCGCCGCACCCGTGCGCAGCGCTCAGCCGAGGAGGCCGGTCAGCGTCTCCACCCACCGCAGGTTCGTGGTGCGGGCGCGCTCGGCGATGGCGGCGACGATCTCCGGCACGCGCCCGTCGTGGCCCTCGAGGTCGAGCGTCTCCCGCCGGTGGTCGTGGGTCTCGAACACGATCGTCTCCTGGAACCGGTGGACGCGCGAGATCTCCGCCCAGGTGAGCCGCCAGATGCAGCGGCGATTCGTGACACGGATTCCCTCGCTCGCGACCGCGACGAAGTCGCGACCTCGGACGAGGATCCTCCAGGCGTCCTTCGCAACGACGAACGCGATCACCGGAGGCACCACGTAGACGGCCCACTGCATCGGGAGCTCGCGCCACCACAGCATCGCGGGCGCGACCACCACGACGGCTGCGCTCGCGCCCAGCGCCTCGTTGCGGAGCTTCGCGCGGGCTGGCGCGAACACCCTCTCCTCGGCCATCGCCGCGAAGGCTACGCCGTTCTCATCGGGGACCTCCGCCAACGCGAGCTTTCGCCTGGACGCTGCGGCGGCACCGACAATTCGCTCCCTTGCCGCCTCTGTTTGATGGTGTCACTATTGGCACCATGAGCCGGTCGGTCGAGGCGCTCCTCGTCGCGATGAGGAAGCACCCGGACGACGTGCGATTCGAGGACGCAGTCAAGGTTATCTCCGCCTACTTCGGGGAATACCGGCAGAGCGGGAGTCACCGCATCTGGAAGATGCCCTGGCCTGGAGACCCGCGGATCAATATCCAGGAGACGAAGGGCGGAAAAGCGAAGCCCTATCAGGTGCGGCAGGCTCTCGGGGCGATCGACCGGAAGCTCACCTTGGATGCGAAGACAGGAGGCAAGAAGTGAAGAAGTCGCCCGGAAGAAAGCTCCTCGTCGGACCTCGCGAGGAGATCTCCATGGAGATGGGCATGGTCGTCGCGGAGAACGTCGCCGCGCGGGCCAACAGGTACACGTACCGGACCACGTGGTCCGAGGAGGACCAGGGTTTCGTCGGCCTTTGTGCCGAGTTCCCATCCCTGAGCCACGTCGACGACAGCCCGGTGAAGGCGCTCGTCGGCATCACAGGGCTCGTCGCCGATGTCGTCGTGGACATGCTCCAGCATCAGGAGACGCCTCCGCGGCCCCTGGCCTCCAGGAACTACAGCGGACAGTTCAAGGTGCGGATCCCGGCCCCGCTCCACCGACGCCTGGCCATCGAAGCTGCCGAGGAGGGCGTTTCGATGAACCGCATCATCTCGATGAAGCTCGCTCAAGCGTAGGTCTCCCACGCCGGCACAGCTCGTCGACGGCTGTCCTGTCGCGCCTGAAACGACGACGGCCGCGTGAGCGGCCGCCGGAGGTGAGGACGGGATTCGAACCCGCGTATGATGGTTTTGCAAACCATTGCCTAACCACTTGGCTACCTCACCGTGGCGGCAGACGCGCGGCCGGAGCCGAGCGGGCGCGGGAAGTTACGCTCCC
>JBKJLX010000454.1:0-3163 GCA_046596645.1 Polyangiaceae bacterium | reverse complement strand
CGCGCCCGAGGGGATCGCGCCGCTGCGCGCCGCCATCGCGGACAAGGTCTCGCGGCGCTACGGCCTCGCCTACGACCCGGCCGGCGAGGTCGTGGTCACCTCGGGAGCGACGGGCGGCTTCGCGGCGACGTGCCTCGCGCTGCTCGACCCGGGCGACGAGGTGATCCTGTTCGAGCCGTACTACGGCTACCACCTCAACACCGTCCTCACGCTGGGGCTCTCGCCGGTGCTGGTGCCGACGCGGCCGCCGAAGTGGGCGTTCGACGCGGCGGAGCTGGAGCGCGCCATCGGGCCGCGCACCCGCGCCATCGTCGTGTGCACGCCGTCCAACCCCAGTGGCAAGGTGTTCACCCCGGCCGAGCTCGACGTCATCGTCGCGCTCTGCGCGAAGCACGATCTGTTCGCGATCACCGACGAGATCTACGAGCACATCGTCTTCGAGGGCGCGAAGCACGTGCCGCTCGCGACGCGGGCCGGCGCGCGCGAGCGCACCATCTCCATCTCCGGCTTCTCCAAGACCTTCGCCATCACCGGCTGGCGGCTGGGCTGGCTCACCGCACCGCCCGAGGCCGCGCGGCGCATCGTGGTCGCGCACGATCTCCTCTACGTGTGCGCGCCGACGCCGCTCCAGCACGCGATGGTCGACGCGCTGGCCATGCCGCAGGCGTACTTCGACGATCTGTCGAAGCTTTACGCGACCAAGCGATCGATCCTGTGCGAGGCGCTCGACCGCGCAGGCCTCCGCCCGTACTGGCCGGACGGCGCGTACTACGTGCTCGCCGACGCGAGCCGCCTCGGCGCGCCGACGGCCAAGGCCGCGGCGATGACGCTGCTCGATCGAGCCAGGGTCGCGAGCGTGCCCGGGACCAGCTTCTACGGCGACCCGGTGGGCGAGACGCTGCTGCGCTTCTGCTTCGCCAAGGAGGACGACGTGCTCCACGAAGCGGCGCGGCAGCTGGAGGCGGTCTTCCGCTGATCAGCGCTCCTTCGGTCGGCGCTTGGGAGCCGTGCGTCCGCCACCGTGTGCCCGCCCACCAGGACGAAGCGCACTCGATGGTGCGTCAGCAACCGCAAGAACTCGTTCCAGTCCGGCGACAGGGCTTCCATAGAGGGCAAAGGTCGCGCGGCGGATGGTCTCGACGGCTGCGAGCCGCTCCAGCGGAGTGCTGTCGGCCCACGCCTCCCGGTCGATCGCGTCGGCGCCGCGGAGGTCCGTCGTGGTCAACACGCGCTCGATCACCGGGCCAGCATCGCAGTCGGCCCGCGGGCGGGCAACCGCAGGCGAGTTCCGCTCGCGCCGCATCAATCCACCGCCACCCCAAGATCGGGCGCCGCGGAACCCGGACGCGCCGTCGCGGTCCTTCCGCTCCACGCGGGCGTACGCCGTCGGGGCGTCGTGTCACGCGCATCGGAGGACGCGCCATGGCTGGAGTCGACGTCGGGGGAAGCGGAAAGCGCCGGGCGATCGCGGCGGACATCAACATGATCCCGTTCATCGATCTGCTCTTCGTGACGGTCGCCTTTCTCCTCATCACCGCGGTGTGGGCGCAGGCGAAGCAGATCTCATCGAACGCCGAGGTGCCGGGCGAAGCGGGTCCGACGCACACGGAACCGGCGAAGCAGCTCGAGGTCGCGGTGCGCGACGAGACCTTCGAGCTCACCTGGCGCGAGGGCGGCACCGTCGTCGCGAGCAGCACGCTGCCACGCAAGGCGGTCGACCTGGGAGGTACCGCCACCTACCCCGATCTCGCGAAGATGGTCGGGAGCCAGTGGGAGCAGCACGGCGTCACGCAGGCCGACTGCCGCAAGGGCTGTCAGACGACGGCGATCCTCCGCACCGACGACCGCCTGCCCTTCCGCGACATCGTCGCGGTGCTCGACGCGCTGAACACCCGCAAGCGCGACGTGACCCTGTCGAACGGCGCCGCCTTCCCGGTGCCGGTGTTCAACACGACGTTCTCGGCTCGCTGAGCCCGTCCGCTCTGCCACCCCCACAAAATGCGCGACGCGCCGTCCCCGGGTGGGGGCGGCGCGCTCGCTCCGACGCCCTCGGTGGGCGCGTCGTCATCGTCGGAAGATCACGGCTCCGTGACCTCGCCCTTGATCGGCGGCGAGCAGGAGGTATCGCTGCAGACGACCAGCTTGTAGGCGACCTTCGCCTTGTCGGCGCCGGTGATGGTCGTCTTGAACTTCGCCTTCTTCGCCTTGCCGGCCTTCTCCGTACCCTCGAAGGTGGCGTCGTCCTTGGTCAGCTCGGTCTTGCCCAGCGTGGCTGCGCCGGCGGAGAGCTTCAGATTCATCGGGTAGTCGCGGTTGACGTACCACACGCCTCCGTCGACCGACTGGCCCTCGATGGTGATGTTCAGGTCCGCGCCGGCACGGGAGACGCTGACCTTGAACTTGTTGTTGAAGCTCGCGGTGTCCTGCGCGTGGACGTCGGCGACGGGCAGGGCCGAGGACAGACCGGCGAGTCCGAGCGCAGCGGCGAATGCGAGGGCGAGTCTCATGTGTTCTCCTGGCGGCAGAGGCGCGTGGTGTGGATCGTTGCGCCGTCGTGGGGTCGGCGGATCAGGCTAAGCAGCTTCCGTGCCCCAGGCCAGCGAGTCCTCCACATGGCGTTGGCGACCCGAACCGGCAGCGAGCAGGCATGAGACGAGCGAGCCGGTCCGGCATTCAAACTGGTCTCGCGCCGATCCGTGGATCCCTCGACGCCCGGTGGTTTCAGGTGCGATGACGCGATCTTCCGTCCTTTTCGCGTTCGCCGTCGCCCTCCTCGCTCTGCCCGCTGCCGCGCAGGATCCGCCGCCGCCGGCGCCCGCCGACGACGAGGGGATCGACGTCACCATCGAGGGCGAGCGCTCGAACGAGGACGGGCCGATCTTCGGGCGACGGGAGATCCGGGAGATGCCGGGGGTCCTCGCCGATCCCTTCCGGGTCATCGAGCTCTCCCCCGGCGTCACGCCCATCGCCTCCGGCATCCCGTTCTTCTTCATCCGTGGCGCCCCGCCGGGGAACCTGGGGACCTTCTACGAGGGGGTGAGCGTGCCTCTCCTCTTCCACGTCGGCGCCGGCCCCGGCGTGCTGCCGGCCCCGCTGGTCTCCCAGGTCGAGCTGCACCTGGGGCCGTACCCGGCCTCGCTGGGTCGGGTCGCCGGTGGCGTGG
>JBKJLX010000346.1:0-5925 GCA_046596645.1 Polyangiaceae bacterium | reverse complement strand
GGTGCTGCTCGCCGCCGCGAGCGCGATAGCACAGCGCGTCCGCAGCGTGCGCCACCTCCTCACCGGGACGCTCGCGGTCACCATGCTGCTGGTGGCAGGGCTCGGCCTGGCGCCGGCCGAGCTGCGCTGGACGCGTGGGGCGTTCTACCTGGTGACCAGCGTCCTCGGCGATCTCGCCATGGCCTTCTTCTGGTCGGCCGCGTCGCAGCGCTTCGACGCCCGCTCGGCCAAGCGAGCGTTCCCGCGCATCGGCGCCGCCGGCACCGGGGGCGCGGCGGTCGCCGGCCTGGCTGCTCCGGGGCTCAGCGCTGCGTTCGGGATGCGAGGTCTCGTGGGTGGGCTCCTGGTGGCGCTGGCGGCGTCGAGCCTGTGGAGCGCAGTCGAGGCGGGCCGGGCCGGCGCGGCGGCAGCGCCCTCGGCCCCGCGCACCGACGCCGGCAAGCCACCGGGCGCGGAGGACGCGCGGCTCATCCGCGCCATCGTGTGCGGCGTGGTGGTGGTGGGCGCGGTGACCCTGTTCGGGAGGTACCTGTACTCGCGCGCGCTGGAGGAGGCGTACGCAGGCGACGGGGTCGCCATGGCCTCGGCGAACGGGCTGATCGCCGGCGTCGGCAGCGTGCTCACGACCGTGGTGCAGCTGCTGGTGACACCGGTCCTGCTCTCGCGCTTCGGGGTGCGGACGACGATGGCGGTGTATCCCGTGGCGATGGTGGCCGCGCTGGCTGCGCTGGCCGCCAGCTTCGGCCTCGTCACCGGGGTGCTCACGAACCTCGTCGCGACCGTCCTTCGCAGGGGGACGCAGGCGCCCGCCGAGGGCGTGCTGCCCACCGCCCTCCCGCGCGAGCACGCGTCGCGCGCGGTGCTCCTCGCCACCGCGGTCGGAGCTCCCGCCGGCATGATCCTCGCGGGCGTGGCGCTCCATGTCGGCCGCACGCTCCCCGCGCGTTCCCTGGCGCTGGCGGGCATCGCGATCACCCTGGGCCTGGGTGCGGTCACGGCGTGGCGCGCCACAGCCTATGCGGGCGCGCTGCGGCTTCGACTCAAGAAGGGAGGCAGCGAGCTACGCCTGCGCCTCGCCGGTGCGCTGGCCGACGTCGGCGATCTTCGGGAGCTGCTGACCCAGGGGGTCGAGCCGTCGGCCCCCGAGCTGGCCGAGCGCATGCGCACCCTGGCCCGCGCGCAGCGCGAGGCCGAGCGGGAGGGACGCCGCGCGCCGGTGGACACAGCCGCAGCGGCCTGGCTGGAGCGCGTGGTGGAAACGCGGCTGGCCGAGGCCCACCGGCTTCGCGCGGCGCTCGAGACCCTCCCCCGCCCTCGGGAGCCGCCCGGTCTCGACGAGCTCTGGCGCACCGCGATCCGGCACCGCATCCAGGAGGACGTCGAGGTGGTGCTGCTCGCTGTCCGCGCACGCACCGGCAAGGCGGACCTCGACCGGATCGCGCCCCGCCTCTTCGACGCCGACGCCTCGACGCGCGCCGCCGCCGTCGAGATCCTGGAAGCGCTCTGCCCGCACGACGTCGCCAAGCTCCTGGTCCCCCTGATCGAGGAGTTTGGCATGGAGGCCGCGGCCGCCGCGGCCTCGCGTCGCTTCGGTGCCCCGGCGAGGGATCCGGTCCTCGATCTCCTCGAGGTGCCGGACGACTGGCTGCGCGCCTGCACCGTCTACGCACTGGCGAGCCTGGGCGCGGAGCCCGGCCAGGAGCGCCGCCCGGAGCGCTACCGCGAGCAGCTGGTCCGTCTGGGCGAGAGCGACGATCGGTGGCTCCTCATGGCGGTCGATCGAGCCCTCGGCGCCGGTCCCACCAGGAGCGAGCGCGGCCCGGTCAGCGTGTCTTGACTGCGCGCCACGCCGGGTGCGAGCGTGCGATTGCGATGATTCCCGAGCGACTCATCCCGTACTTCCACGGGCCGACGTACTTCCACCTCGGCACCCGTGACGAGAAGCTCCAGCCGACGCGGACGAGTGGCTTCGCGCTCCTCGTTCACGACGATCGCGAGACGGTCACGCTGATGGTCGCGACGAACGCCGCGCGGCGCTCGCTCGCCGACCTCGCGAACAACGGTCGCGTCGCGCTGGGGTCGGCCCAGGCGACCCATGGCTCCTACCAGCTGAAGGGCACGCTGCTAGAGACGCGCGAGGCGACGGGGGAGGACCACGCGCGCATCGCCGCCTACCAGGAGACGCTGTGGAAGGCGCTCGCCGAGCTGGTGCCGGAGGACATGGCCAAGCGATACGTCCTGGGCATGGTGACCGCCCCGGCGACCGCCATCACCTTCCGCGTGGAGGACGTGTACGCGCAGACCCCCGGCCCCGGCGCGGGCGAGCGGGTCACGGCCTGAGGCTCCCATGGCAACCCTTCCCCCCGACATCAAGCCCGCCATGCAGGGCGTCTACCCGAGCACCGTCGTCACCTGCGCGGCCGACGGGACGCCCAACGCCAGCTCCATCTCGCAGGTCTTCTGGGTGGACGAGACCCACGTCGCCCTGTCCCACCAGTTCTTCAACAAGACCAAGCGCAACGCCGCCGAGAACCCGAAGGTCTCGGTGTTCCTCATCTGCCCGGAGACGTGCTCGACCTGGGACCTGGAGCTCGAGTTCGAGCGCGCCGAGACCAGCGGCGCGGTGTTCGACGCGATGGACATGCAGATCGAGGCGATCGCCTCGATGGTCGGCATGAAGGGGATCTTCAAGCTCCGCTCCGCCGACATCTACCGGGTCACCGCCGTCAACAAGCGCACCGATGAGCGTGCTCCGTACCCGCCCGCTGGCTGCCCGACCCCTCGCGAGGCCGCCGATCGCCGCTGAGGATGCCGCGGGAGCCACTGTTCCTGCCGGAGCAGGTGGCGATCCGACCGACCTCGCCACGCTGCGCGAGCGGATCGCGGAGAACCAGCGCACGATCGACAAGCTGAACCGCGACCTCGCGCGGCGGTCTCAGGACGTCACGATCATCCAGCAGATCTCGAGCGAGATCACCTCCGCGCTCGATCTCGACCAGGTGATGGAGATCGTCATGGGCGCCATGGATCGGGTGCTTGGCTTCAGCCACACGATGATCCTGCTTTACGAGCCCGCGGCGGCGCGGCTCGTCCTCACCGCGAGCCGAGGCTACGAGCCGAGCGGCACCGGCGCGGTCATCTCCGTGGGGGTCGGCGTGATCGGGGTGGTCGCCGAGCGCAAGAAGATGATGCGCGTCGGCAACCTGGGGATGAACAAGAGCTACCTGGCGACGGTGAAGGCGAGCATGGTCGCCGCTGGGCAGGACGCGGGCGTGGGCTCGATCGACCTCCCCGGCCTGGCGGACGCGCAGAGCCAGCTCGCCATGCCGCTCCTGGTGAAGGACGCGCTGGTCGGGGTGCTGGCGGTGGAGAGCCGGACGCCCAACGCCTTCAACGATCTCGACGAGGTGCTTCTGCGCATCGTCGGCAACCAGGCGGCGACCGCCATCGACAACGCCCGCAGCTACCAGATGGTCGAGCGCCTGGGCCGGCTGAAGCGCTTCTTCTCTCCGCAGCTCGCGGAGGCGATCGTCCTCGGCGGCGCTGACGACCCGCTCCGGACCCACCGCAGGGAGATCACCGTGGTCTTCCTCGATCTCCGCGGCTTCACCGCCTTCGCCGAGACCGCCGAGCCGGAGGAGGTCATGGGCGTGCTCCGCGACTACCACCGGGAGATGGGCAAGCTCATCCTCCAGCACGAGGGGACGCTGGAGCGCTTCACCGGCGACGGCATGATGATCTTCTTCAACGACCCGACGCCGGTGCCCAACCCGGCCGAGCGGGCGGTCCGCATGGCGATGGAGATGCGCGACGCGGTCCAGGCGCTCACCGTGAAGTGGCGCCGGCGCGGCTACGCCCTCGAGCTCGGGATCGGCATCGCCCAGGGGTTCGCGACCATCGGCGCCATCGGCTTCGAGGGTCGCTGGGACTACGGCGCGATCGGCACGGTGACCAACCTGGCGGCGCGCCTGTGTGGCGAGGCCAAGGCGAACCAGATCCTGGTGAGCGCCCGGGTCGAGGGCGAGGTCGAGGCGCTGGTGGCGACGGAGGACGTGGGGCTGGTGAACCTGAAGGGCATGGCCCGGCCGCTCCCGGTGTTCAACGTCGTGGGGCTGAAGGCGGAGTAGCCCCGCTCCACGGTGCGCGACGATCGGCGCCTCTTCGGAGAAGGTCTGCACGGAGGGCTGCGCGGTGCGCCCGCTCTTCCTCCTCAGCCGAGGTGCGCCCGTACGGCCGCCACCAGCGTCCACCCGGTGACGAAGATCAGGATGAGGGATCCCAGTGTCCACAGCTTGGCGCGCGTGTCGTGGGTGCGCTCGGTCAGGTACGCCCAGGAGTGGACGAGCCGCGACGCGACGTACCCATAGAGCGTGATCTGCGCGAGGAGCAGCGCGGGCTGGGTGAGGACGAAGAGGAAGCCCGCGACCAGGAAGAACGGAAGGTTCTCCAGGTCGTTGAGGTGGACCCGCCGCACGCGGTTCACCCGCTCGTTCGGCTCCAGCTGCTTCGGGTCCGGGTCGGGGTTGAACGGCGTCTTCCTCAGGTCCTCCGGAGCGCGGAACCCGCCGTTCTCCTGCAGCATCCGCGCGACGGTCAGCCAGGACATGCCGACGGCCTTGAAGATGACCAATGTGGCCGCGATGGCGTAGGTGGCGAGGAGCGGGTCGCGCAGCGTCAGTGCGTTCATGATCGACCTCAGGCCGGGCGGACGAGCGCGTCGTAGTGATCGGCGAGGCGCCGCAGCGCGTCCTCGCACTGCGTGCTGGTGGAGGCTCCGTGCATCAGGGCGAGCGTGCTCGGCTCCAGCGCCGCGAGGCGGCGGATGGTGGGGCCGGTGGCCGTCGTCAGCGCGGAGGCTCCGAACAGCGCCTCCGCGGCGATGGCCGGGCCCACGATGTCCTCGGTGGTGAGGGCCGGGACCTCACCGGTGTGGGTGAAGAGGTCCCCGCAGAACAGCGTCCGCGTCGTCTCCTCGAAGATCACGCGCGCCTCCCAGTTGTGCGGGACGTGCGGCGTGTCGATGTGGCGCACCCGCTTGCCGCCCAGGTCGATCACCTCTCCGTCGGCCAGCTTGCGCGGCGGGCGGTCGCACATGTCGTCCAGCGAGACCATGCAGCCCAGCGCTCCGTGCGCGACCTCGGCCCGCGGCGCCGCCGCGAGGAACTGGTTCATGGCGCCGCACTCGTCGGACTCGACGTGGCCGAAGGCGATCCACCGCACGCGGTCGAGCGCCACCACACGCGCGACCGCGGCGGAGACGAGCGGGAACATGCGGCGCGGACCGGTGTGGAAGAGCAGCGGCTCGTCGGCGTCGATCAGGAACTGGTTGAAGGTGAACCCCCCGGGCGCCGCGTCCGGCACCAGCGTGGAGAAGCGGTAGATGCGGTCAGCGATCTCGTGTGTGAGCGTCTCCATGGTCGGCATCCTGCGGCCATGACAGACCATCGGCAACCAAAACTTACCGACGGTCCATAAAGTCATCTTCGGGTAGATTTAAGGAGATGAAGAAGGCGACGAGCGCCAGGGACGCCCCCCCGCGCAAGATCACCGCGGGCACGAAGCCGGCTGGCACGAAGGCGGCGCGCAAGATCACGGTGCGCAAGACCGCCCCCGCGCGGGCGGAGCTCACACCCCGCGTGGCTCGCCGCGAGCGCCGGCGCGAGCGGTCGCGCGAGGAGATCCTGGCGGCGACGCGCGCGGTGCTCCTGCGCGAGGGCGTCGGCGGCACGACCCTGGACGCGGTCGCGCGCGAGGTCGGCGTGTCGAAGACCGCGCTCTATTACTATTTTCGCTCCAAGGACGCGCTGCTGTTCGAGCTCGTCTTCCGCACCCTCGACGAGCAAGCGCACGCGGTCCACGACGCGGTCGCGCTCGCTCGGGACGGGGGCGACGCTCTGCGGGCGATCATCCGCGAGACGGTGCGCG
>JBKJLX010000175.1:0-22144 GCA_046596645.1 Polyangiaceae bacterium | reverse complement strand
GCAAGATCGGCGCCGGCACCCGCCCGCCCGACGCACCGATCCAGCTTGGCGTGCCGACCAGCGCGCCCGTCGCCGACGACCCTCCGGCGCCGCCCGAACCGACGGCGACGCCGTCGGCCACCACCGAGCCGGCGGCGCCACCGTCGCGCCCGCAGGCGCCGCCGCCTCCGGCCGGTGCAGCGCCATCGCCCCCCCGGGACGACGTCGACATCTACGAGAAGCCGCAGGCACCTCGGCGCCCCGGCGGCGGGCCGAAACCGCCCTCCAAGTTCGAGCCGTCGGGCATCTGAGGCGCTGCACGTGACGACGGCACTCGAAGCGGTTCGCCTCGGCGATCTGGAGGTCCTCGACGTCGCTTCCTTCGAGCACGTCGGCGTCTTCCGCGCGCTGCGGCGCTGGCTGGAGCAGTCGGAGCACACCTTTTTGGTCCCGCGGGACGCCCCGATCTCCTTCGCGCGCGCGCTGGTCCTCAACCTGGCGTTCTTCGATCCCGCGAAGCCGAGCGACGTCCTCCCCGAGCGTGCGCTGCCGGCCGACGTCCTCGCCCACGTCGCATGGCATGCGCTGGCGGCGGAGCGCGTGTGGCCGACCGTCGCCGGGCGGCTCCTCGGCGAGGCCATCGCCAGCGCGTTCGACCTCTATCTCGTGGGGCGCCTCCTCGGTCGCGCGCCGGAGAGCGACTTTCTCGCGACGCAGGTGCCGGCGCTCGCCGACGCCGCGAGCGAGGCGGGCCTCGACGAAGGCGACTTCGAGGCGTTGCTCGGCGCGATCGCCGAGGATCCCGACCGCGCCTTCGAGGACCTGCGCGCGCTGCTCGTCGACGTGCTGGCGGATCTCGCCGCTGCCCGCGGCCCGGAGGAGGCGCTCGCCGCCCTCGCGCGGAGAGACGACCACCGCTTCGGTCCCCTGCTCCACCACTACGAGCTGGCGAGCTGGGTCCTCTCGGCGCGTTCGACGCCCGCCCCACGAGCCGGCGAGCTCGCGGACCCCGGGCGCGACCCGGCACGCATCGACGCGGCGCTGCGCGCGACACCGAGCAGCGTCGACTGGCTCGAGCAGCACTGGGTGCGACCCGGCGTCCCCGACGGGGACTAGCCCCGGCTAGATGCCCTCTTCCCGGTGGCCAAAACTGGATAATTCACCTGTAGATAGGGTGGCGTACGGGGCTGGTCGCGCCGGGTGACCGCGCGCCTCGCGGCCGTCGACGCTGCGCGGGAACGCAGGGGCTTGCCGCGTGGCAGCCGCGCGCGCGATGCTGCCGCCGCGCGAGAATTCAGAGAGTCATGAGCAACGACGACGCAGCCGACAAGACGGAGGCCCTGGGGGGCGATCCGGAGCGGACGGAGCAGGCCTCCGCCCATGAGATCGAGGCGCTGGTGAAGGCGAGCGTCACCGCCGAGGAGGGCGCGCCTGCCAAGACCGGGGCCACCTCGATCGATGAGGACGTCACCCAGACCGGCGAACCGGAGGCGATCGAGCGCGCCATCCTCGCGTCTCGCGAGGACGAGCCGCCGCCGAGCTCGGAGGCGATGCCGGTCTCGGTGCGCGACGTCGAGCCCGATCCGGTCAGCATCCGCGACGCGGAAGCCGAGCCGCTCAGCCTGCGTGACCTCGAGCCGGTCAGCATCCGCGACGGGGAAGCCGAGCCGCTCAGCCTGCGCGACCTCGAGCCGGTCAGCATGCGCGACGTGGAGATCGCCATGGCGCCGGGTCGCGCCCCGCCGAAGCTGCCCCAGCGGCCGCCGCCGGCCCCGGTGATCGTCAAGCCCTCGGTCCGGCCGGTGCCACGCGCCCCGCTGAAGAAGCGTCCGGCGACGGACGACGGCGAGGGGAGCGCACAGGCGAGCAAGCCGCCGCCGCCTCCTCCGCCCGAGGGCTCTCCCAGCGATCGTCCGCCCGCGCGCGCGCCCAGCATTCCGCCGCCGCTCCCGCGCCGGCAGAGCAGCATGCCGCCGCCGCCGGCCGTGGCCGAGCGCGAGCATCAGGAGGCCCTCGAGCGCGAGGACCTGGAGAGCCTCGCCCTGCGCGGTGGGCTCGTGGGCTCGCTCGGCATGCCGCCTCCGCCCCGGGACCTCGGCCCGATGTCGAGCGACATGGCCCCGGAGTCCATGTCGGGAGACGAGCTCGAGGGCTCCGGCCCGGAACCCGCCAAGAAGAAAAAGAAGAAGAAGAAGAAGCCCATCGCCTTCGACGAGCCGACGCGCGAGGGAGCCAAGGAAGGCGGCGCTCTGGGGCTCGCGGTGTCTGCCACCGCTCCGAAGTCGCTGAGCCGGCCGGCGCGCGCGAGCGACGACGTCGCGACGGCGAAGCCGACCAGCGATCCTCCGCCCCCGCTGGGGACCTCGGCCCGCCCGGTCACGCGCAGCACCACCGCCGCGGCGACGCCGAAGAAGCGCGCCGACAGGCCGGTGGCCCCACCGCCCCCGGCCCCGGCCGAGGCGTCGTCGGGCTCCAAGATGGTGTGGGCCCTCGGCGGCGCGGCCATCGCGCTGATCGTCGGGTACGTCGCCTTCGGCCGCCCCTCGCAGCCGGCGCAGACCGACGCGCGATCGCAGGAGCAGCACGCGAGCGCCGGGCCGAGCCCGACCCCGACCGATCCCAACCCACCTTCGAACCATGTGGAGGAGCCGACGCCAGCGCCAGTGGAGACGACCACCGTCGTGTCGGCCGCGCCCTCGGCATCCGCCGCGCCGTCGGCCTCGGGGCCGGCCCCGGCCCCGGCAACTTCCAGCGCGCTCATTGCGCCGACGGCGGTGGGCACCGCGCCCACCGCGCCGACCACGACCACCACCGCACCGACGGCACCGACGGCGCCGACGGCGCCGGCGGCGTCGCCCACACCCACCGCCGAGCCGTCGGCGGCACCGCCCGCGGGCGGCGCAGAGTTCGATCGTGCGGCCGCTTCCACCGCCCTCAACGCCGCGGTCGGCGCCGCGTCGGGCTGCAAGAAGGAGGGCGACCCCAGCGGCGTGGCGCGCGTCAGCGTGACCTTCGCTCCGAGCGGGCGCGTCACCGTCGCCAACATCATGGGCCCCCCCTTTGCGGGCACCGACACCGGGGGCTGTATCGCGATGAGCTTCCGCAACGCCTCCGTTCCACCCTTCGACGGCAACCCGGTGACGGTCACCAAGACGGTCAACATTCCCTGACGCGCTCGCGGGGCGAGGTGATACGAGCCGCGGGGTGCTCGTCGCCCTGCGGGTCAAGAACTTCATCCTCATCGACGAGATGGAGCTCCGGCTCGAGCCGGGGCTGAACGTCCTCACCGGTGAGACCGGCGCCGGCAAGTCGATCGTCGTGGGCGCCATCGGGCTGGTGCTGGGCGGCCGCGCCAGCGCCGAGGTCGTCCGCCCTGGCGCCAGCGAAGCCGAGGTGGAGGCGCTCTTCGAAGTCGGCGGCCCGGAGCGGCACGCCTCCCTCGCGCGCCTCGCCGACACCGGCCAGCTCGATCAGGGCGAGCTGGTCGTCCGGCGCGTGGTGCAGGAGGGCGGTCGATCGCGCGCCTACCTCAGCGGGAAGATGGCGACCGCCGCCGAGCTCGCCACCATCGCCCCGGCCCTGGCCGACGTGGCGTCGCAGCACGAGAGCGTGGCGCTCTCCGACCCCTCCACTCACCTCGGCTACCTCGATCGCTTCGCGCGGCTCGACCCCCAGCGCGCCGCCGTCGAGGCAGGCGTGACGGCCCTCGAGGACCTGGTGAAGGAGGCGCGTGCACTGCGCGAACGCGAGCGCAGCCGCGGTGAGCGCGAGGCCTTCCTCGGCTTCCAGCTGCAGGCGATCGACGCCGTCGCGCCGCGCGAAGGCGAGCTGGACGAGCTGCACACCGAGCGGCGGCGGCTGCGCCACGCCGTCAAGCTCGGCGAGCTCGCCCAGCGCGCGACCGGGCGCCTGGACGGCGACGGCGAGGGCGCCGTCGACCTGGTCTCTCGAGCCGCCGCCGACCTGCGCACCGCGGCCGAGCTGGACCCTGCTCTGGAGGCAGTCGCCGCGCGGCTCGAAGCCTGCCGGGCCGAGCTCGCGGACGTCGCGCGCGAGGCGGCCGACTACGCCGAGGGCGCGTCGACGGACCCGGCCCGGCTGGGCCAGGTGGAGGAGCGGCTCTACAAGCTGGAAGGGCTGCTGCGACAGTACGGTCCGGCGCTGGACGACGTGCTGGCGACGCGCGAGCGCGTCTCCGGCGAGCTGTCGTCGCTGGCCTCGTCGGAGAGCCGCGCCGCGCAGATCGAGGAGGAGCTGACCGCCCGCCTGGTCCCGATCGCCGAAGCCGCGCGCGCCCTGTCGCGTGCGCGGCATGAGGCGGCGAGCCGGCTGGCCGAGGCCATCGGGGCCGAGCTGGCCGGCCTGGGGATGGGCGGCGCGCGCGTCGTGGTCGACGTGGAGCCGGTGGCTGCGCCGGGCCGCGACGGCGAGGTGGTTCAGCTGGCGGTAGACGGCGCGCGCCTGGGGCGCGACGGCATCGACCGCGTCGAGTTCCTCATCTCGCCCAACAAGGGCATCGATCCCAAGCCGCTGCGGAAGATCGCGTCGGGCGGCGAGCTGTCGCGCGCCCTGCTCTCGCTGAAGCGCGTGCTCGCCGACCACGGGCCGGCGTGCCTCTACGTGTTCGACGAGGTGGACACCGGGGTGGGCGGCGCGGTGGCGGAGCGCATCGGCCAGGCCATCGCGGACGTGGCGCGGCACCACCAGGTGCTCTGCATCACCCACCTCGCCCCCATCGCCGCCTACGCCGACGCGCATTTCGTCGTCAGCAAGACCAACGAAGGGTCCGTCACCAAGAGCGCCGTCACCCGGGTGGAGGGCAAGGACAGAGACGCCGAGGTAGCGCGCATGCTCGCCGGGGAGAAGGTCGGCGCCGCCGCCATGGGAGCCGCGCGCGAGCTCCTGGCGAGCGCGCGCGCGGTGAAGGAGGCGGGTCGGGGCGGTCAGCCGCCCCGCAAGCCGGTCAAGGGAGGTACTCGAGGTGCACGTTGAACGGGCCCCGGCTGTAGTACTCGGCGTCATAGCCGTCGACGAAGAGGTAGATCGGCACGCCGGCGGAGACGGGGAAGTCCATGGTCTCGCCGCTGCAGCAGGCGGAGGTGCAGGCGATCTCGGTCGCGCTCGAGGCCTCGCAGGTGGTGCGGACGTAGAGCTCGACGTCGAAGCACCGGGAGTCGCTCCAGCCGATGCTGTCGCACCAGGCCACGCCGCCGGTCGCGTCGAAGCCGACCTTGGCCCGCAGCACGCCGCTCGTCGCCGGGGTGATCGCGAACACGCGGTCGGCGCCGCCGACGTCGGGCATGCAGTTGCCGATGTAGTCGTTGTTGTAGCCGTTCGTGGTGAAGGCCGTCTCGGTCGCGTCGACCGCGAAGTTGGTGCCGCCCGCGACGTTGGAGACGGTGATAGGCGTGGCGCTGGCGCAGGTGTCGCCTGCCGTCCCTGCCGCGACGAGCTCGATCTGGCAGGTCGTGTCGTGGCAGCCGTCGCCGGCCTTGGTGCCGCCAGGGTCACACTGCTCGCTGCCGCTCACGACGCCGTCACCGCAGCTGGGCGCGGTCAGCGTCGCGTTGAGGACGAAGGTGCCGGTCGCGCCGACGCCGCCCGAGTCGACGATGACGTACGTGGTCCCCGCGGGACGCCAGATCGCAGCCTTCTCGCTCTTGATGCCGGTCCCTGAAGACGTGTCGAAGCAGTAGCCCTCGGTGGCGCACGTGTCGCGGATGACGAGCTTGCCGTCGAAGCCGTTGGTGGAGAGGTCGAGGGTCAGGATGCCGGGGTCGTTCTGCACGATTCGAAAGACCATGTCGGAGCCGTCAGCACTCGGCGTGCCGCTGGTCCAGCAGGTGTCGTGATCGTCCACGAATCCAGTCATGGTGCGGGTGCCGCTGCCGGTCGACGTGGTGCCGGCCAGCGCGAGCGTCACGAGCGCCTCGCCAGGGCATGCCTCCGACTCGACGCCGTTGACGGGGAACGACTCCCAGCCCACCTCGCCGACCTGGTCGATCTCCGGGCGCGCCTTCAGGCTCTCCTCGTTCTCGTCCGTCTCCTCGCGTGAGAACACGGAGGGGTGGCTCGGGGTCGCCGCCGCCATCACCGGGCCGCGCTCCCTGCCGCTATCGGTCGCGACCTCTGCGCTGCCGCCGGAGCCCTCGCCGCCGCCGCCGGCGCCGCCGCTGCCCTCGGTCGTGTCGGCGCCGCCGCCCTCGGCCGCATCGCACGCACAGACCGCCAGCGCGGGCATCATCATCGCGAGACTGCTCAACCAGCGCCGACCGTTCATCGTCATTCTCCCTGTTAGCGGGGCCCGTTGTGGGCCGCTCGCGGGGAGGGCTAGAGCAGGGACCGGGCCAGCCTCGATCGCCGACGACAACCGCGAAAACCGCGTGTTCTTCGAGGTGCGAGCACGTCGCCTCTCGTGGGTCGTCTCTAGGCGAGACGAGCGCGCGTCCCGGGTTCGGATCGGCTCGGGACGAGACGAGACGATCCGCTCGCCCCTCGGCGCCGTCGGCGCGCCTAGCTACGCGAGGTTGGGAAGAGAGACGACGTCGACGTGCAGCGTCTCCTCGAAGGCGGCGATCTCCTTGAGGCAGGCGTCGCTCGGGCGGCTGTGCACGCGGAGCTTGGTGCAGACGGCGCGCGCCCCGTCGAAGACCACGTTCGAGATCTCCTCGATGTTGATGCCGTGGCGCTTGAGGACCGACAGGGTGTTGGCGAGGGCGCCCACCTTGTCGAGCTGGCGGAGGACCACCGTGTATCGAGCCGGTGAGCGCGCGCAGATGTTGACGACGTTGGGCACGTCCTCCTCCGTCATGAAGCTGCGTACGATGCGCGCCACCTCCTCCGCGATGGCGCGCTGCGCCTGCACGGTGGATGCACCGATGTGCGGCGTGCCGAGGGCGCCCGCCGACACCAGCGCCGAGGTGAAGTTGGCGGCCACGCCCCCCGGCTCGCCGGGGAACACGTCGAGCCCCACGCGCAGGCCCTTCTTCGGCATGAGCTCGAGCAGCGCGTCGACGTCGAACAGCTCGGCGCGCGCCGCGTTGACGACGATGGCGCCGTCGGGGAGCGCCTCCAGCGCGCCGCGACCGACGATGCCCCTGGTCTGCGGCGTGAGCGGCAGGTGCACGGTGAAGACGTCGCTCACCGCCGCCAGGCGCTCGATCGAGGACTGGTAGCCCACGTCGAGCTTGCCGGCCTTGGCCTGGCTGAGCGAGCGGCTCCACGCGTGGGGCACCATCCCGAACGCGCGGGCACGGGCGAGGACCTCGCGCCCGGTGGCGCCCAGGCCGGCGATGCCGATGCGCTTGCCGTAGAGGCCGGGGGCGCTGGCGTAGCGACCCTTCTCCCATCGGCCCCCGCGGAGATCGACCGCCGCGTCGACCAGGCGCCGGTCGATGGCGACGATCATTCCCAGGACAAGCTCCGCGACGGCATGCGCGTTGCGCGCGGGGCAGTTGGCGACATAGATGCCGCGCTCGCTCGCCGCGACGAGGTCGACGGCCCCCGCCCCGGCCCCGGCCCGGATGATGAGGTTCAGCTTGGGGGCCCGGCTGATGGCCGCGGCGTCCACCTCGACGCCTCGGACCACGAGGATGTCGACGTCCGCCAGGGCGGAGGGCAGAGTCTCCTTCGTGAGGTCCGGCCTCGAGACGATCTCCACCCCGAGGACCCGCAGCTCCTCGAGGGGCTCGGTCTCCAGCGGATCGGCGAGAAGAAGGCGCATAGGGCCGCGAAGGGTAGCAGAAAGTGCGCTTGGCATCGCAGCGCTCGCGGCATGGACGGGGCTGGGCCTGATCGCGGCTGGCTGCGACGGCGGGCCCACGATCTCTCCCTGGGGGACCGCCGGCCGCCCGCGGCTCGCCGACTACGCGATGCGACCCGACCTGGAGGCGAACCTCGCCAGCATCGCCGAGGACGCCCGCCGCTTCGGGCTCACCGAGATCTTCCGCGCCGAGGCGAAGGACCCACGCTCGGGCGACCGGCTGGTCGCGGTGGCCCTGCGCGGGGAGGACGCGGTGGGCCGGGCCGTCCACGCCACGCGCATCGCCTCGCGGTGGGGCATCGTGCTGGCGCGCGGGCCGCTCGATCTCCGCGACGTCCGCAGACTGGACGCGACCGAGCTGCTGCGCGAGGTGGCCGGGCCCGGGGGCGACGTGTTCCCGGTGTCGCCGCTTGGAGACCTCCTGCGGACGGGCGGGTCGCACGTGGTCTTGCGGTCGGATCACGGCGCGCTGGAGGTGTGGCGCGTCGAGCCCCGGGCCGGTGTGCAGGTGCCGGTGGTGCTCGATGTGCCGCCGACCGAGGTGCGCGACGTCGACGGAGACGGCCTGTTCGACCTGGCCGGGCGCGTGCCGCCTCGCGACGGCGATCCCATCGCGCCGGCCTTCGTCGACGTCGCCACCTGGTCCGGCGCCGCCTTCACCCACGGGACGCGCGCGGCGAGGACCTGGCACGCCGAGCGGCGGGACCTGGCGCGCGCCGCGCGCTCGACGGCGACCACCGACGTCGACCGCCTGCGTCGCGAGCTGGAGGTGGCGTGGCACTCCATCCTCGCCGGCGACGACCCCGGGCGGGTCGTCGGGCGGCTGGACGAGGAGCGCCCTCCGGTGGCGCTCCGCGCCGCGTTCGACGACCACGGGCGGCGCATCGCCCGGATTGGTCGCTGACCGTCAGAGCGGCTGCGCGAACACGCGGTAGGTCTTGTAGACCCTGGCGCCCATGGAGCGGATGCCCAGGTTGATGGGCGCGTCGTCCGCGCGCGTCCACGACAGCTCGCTCCAGGAGTAGCCCTTGGCGACGCCGCGCTTCGCGACCTCCACGTACATCGCCGCGGAGAGGCCGCCGTACTTCTTCATGTTGCGGCGCGCCTCGCCCCGCAGCCCGAGGAGGATGAGCCGGCACGACTTCGGCACCTTCACCTTGGTGCGGTAGAGCAGCTTCGCCCAGCCGGTGGGGAACAGCCTGCCGCCCAGATCGCGGGTGGCCTCGTTCAGGTTGGGCACCATGATGCACATGCCCACCGCCTTGCCGTCGATCTCCGCCATGAAGGCGATGTCGGGGTCGAGCACCAGGCGAAGATCGTCGACCATCTTGTCGACCTCGGGCTGGGTCGCCGGGACGAAGCCCCATTTGCCGTCCCAGGCGTCGTTGTAGATGTCGACGATGGTCCTCACGTCGCGCGCGAGGTGCTTCATGTCCACGCTGCGCAGGGTGACCTCGGGCAGGGCCTTGATCCCCTCCCACGCGCGCTTGGTGCGCTCGTTGAATGGCGTGGTGGCGTCGTAGCGCCAGCACCACAGGTCCTTCTCCTGGGTGAAGCCGCAGCGCTCGGCCAGGCGGGCCTGCCAGGCGCGCGAGTGGGCCATCATGATGACCGGCGGATGCTCGAAGCCGTCGACCAGGATGCCGATCTCGTCGTTGGCGTAGAGCATCGGGCCCATCGAGCGCTTCATGCCCCTGGCGCGAAGCCAGGCGTGGGCGCGGTCGACCAGGGCCTGCGCCACCTCCTCGTCGTCCAGGGTATCGAAGAAGCCGAAGAAGCCGGTCTCGTCCTTCCACACCCGGAGGTGCTCGCGATCGACCGTCGCCGAGATGCGGCCGACCAGCTCGCCGTCGCGGTAGGCGCAGAACAGCGCGACGTCCGCCCGCTGGAAGAGCGGGTTCTTCTTCGGGTGGAGGCGCCCGCGGATCTCGAGCTCGAGCGGGGGGACCCAGCTCGGATCGCCAGCGAACACGACGTGGCCGGCGCGGAGGAAATCGTCGATGTCACCCCCCGGCGTGAGCTGTCGGACGTCGATGGCCATTCGCTCGTCTTCAGCCGACGGCCTGGACCAGCGACGCGGGGGGGAACACCTCGCTGTTCATCAGCGGGCGATCACGGCGCGTCAGCACCTCGCAGCCGGTCTTCGTGACCACCACCGCGTGCTCGAACTGCGCGGAGAGCGAGCCGTCGGCGGTGATGGCCGTCCACTTGTCGGCGAGGACCTCGACCTCCCAGTGGCCGAGGTTGATCATCGGCTCGATGGTGAAGCACATGCCGGCCTTGAGCCGGAGCCCCTGCCCGCGCTTGCCGTAGTGGGCGACCTGGGGTGCCTCGTGAAAGGCGCGGCCGATGCCGTGCCCGACGAAGGCGCGCACCACGCTGCAGCCCTCGCCCTCGGCGTACTCCTGGATCGCGGCGCCGATGTCGCCGAGGCGTGCGCCCTCGCGCACCTCGGCGATGCCGAGCTCCAGGCTCCTCCGGGAGACCTCGGTCACGTGGCGCGCCTCGGGAGAGACCTTGCCGACGAAGAAGGTCGCCGAGGTGTCGCCGTAGAAGCCGTCGTACTTGCTGGTGACGTCGACGTTCACGATGTCGCCCTCGACGAGGACGCGCGCGCCGGGGATGCCGTGGCACACTACCTCGTTCACCGACGTGCACACGCTCTTCGGGAAGCCGTGGTAGTTGAGCGGCGCGCAGGTCGCGCCGCGCCGCACGGTGTCCTCGTGCACGAAGCGGTTGATGTCCTCGGTGGTGATGCCGACTCGGATCATCTCCCCCACCCGGAGCAGGGTGTCGGCGGCCATCTGCGAGGCGACGCGCAGGCCCTGCACCTCGCGGATGGTCTTGATGTTGACGTTGCTCACGACCCCTTGACCTCCTCCAGGGCGACGACCTGCTGCACCGCCTCGCTGACGTCCTTGCTGTCCGGCGCGAGGTGGAAGTGGATGACCGTCTCCCCGTCCTGCCCGACGAAGCGGCGGAAGAACCCGACGAACGTCTTGCCCTGCAGGCGCACGTCCCAGGCGCGGGCGAGGCCATGCGCGGCGCCGCCGGGGGGGATCACGACCTCGATCACCTCGTCCATCGGGGCGCGCTCGACCAGCCGGGGCGTCGCCATCTGCAGGCCGATCCGGAAGGCCGGCTCACCGCTGGAGCGCCGCTCCACCGAGACCGTCTGCACGCGGACGCGCGCGATGACCTCGGCGTCGACCGCGCGCTTGCGGAAGCGGGGGTCGGTGCTCGGGCGCTTGTCGGTGGGGAGGCCGAGGCCGCCGGGGTCGATGTCGTCGGGGAAGGTCTCGAACATGACCCCTTCCCAGCGGGGGGCGTTCGCGGCCAGGCCGCCGCCGCCGCCGCCGCACCCTGCGTCGAGGCCGACCGTCGCGAGCGCGGCGGCGACGAGGATCGCCCGTGCCGGAAGAGGCATGGGGGCCTCATAGCACGCGAACGATTCCGCCTCTCGACCGTCCAAGGCGTGGCGGACCCGGGAGACGGGTCCCGACCGCAATCGCGACGCGCCCTCGCCCGGCCCGACGAGCCCCTAGGAAGGCCGCTGGGGCAGGTGTAGGGTCGGCGCGCTCCGAGCCCGAATCGCGGGCCCCAGGGAGGAAGCCTCAATGTCCACCACGACGTCCCACCTCACCAAGCGCGCGCTCGTCGCGGCCCTCGTCCTCGGTCTCGGCGCCGCCGGCTTCGGCCTGGCCGGAGGCGAGGCGGCAGCGCAGGGCAAGCCCCCCGCCGGGGGACAGGGCCCCAAGGGAGGCAAGGGCGCCAAGCCCGCGCCGCCCCCGACGACGCCGGCCCGGGCGAAGAAGCCGGTCGCGGTGAGCCCGGCCGGAATCTCCTGGGGCATGTCGCCGAACCAGGTCGCGATGGTCTACGACAAGCTCTTCGAGGAGGACTTCAAGCCTCGCTACAAGAAGGTCCAGCCGGGCCCGCAGATGACGTCGCTCGACGCCGAGCTCGCCGAGGTGAAGGCTCAGGTCCGCCGCAGCTTGATCAAGTTCGGCGATGTGCCGACCGGCTACGACGCGACGCCGCTGAAGCCCGAGTACACCTACGGCAACAAGGAGGCGGTCATGAACGTCACGCGTGACGGTCGTGACCGCTACTTCTTCTTCATCCAGGACAAGCTCTGGAAGGTGGTCGACGAGCACAAGCTCGGCGAGGGCAAGCCCTGGGGGAAGTCGTTCGACGAGGCCCTGGGCAAGCTCGGCGCCTACTACGAGATCGGAGCCCGCGTGCGTGAGCCCGACGCGACCAACGGACTCGCCGCCAAGGAGGGGGACTGGAGCGACGGCAAGTCACACGTCCGCGCCGCAGAACGGGACGAGACCTCGTTCGGCCTCATCTTCGAGGACGAGGCGACGGTCGCCCAGCTCGCCAGCCTGCGCACCAACAAGCCGCGCGACGCGAACGCCATGGACGCCGCCGTCACCGACATCCTCCGCAAGGAGACCCCGCCTCCCGGCCCCCCCCCGGACGCCGGCAAGGACGGGAAGAAGGGCGGCAAGCCGCCGCCCAAGAAGTAGCGTCATCGGTCGCCCGGCGACCCGTGGAGGCGCCGCCCGCGCGAGAGCGCAGGCGGCGCTCGCCGTTTCAGATCCCCGACTCGCCGTCGCTCAGCTCGGCGATGACGTCGACCTCGACCTCGAATCGACCCGGCGTGGTCCCCAGGCCGTCCATCGTGGCGCGGAGGACGAGGTGGATCTCGTCTTCCGACACCTCGATCGTCGCTGCGGCGAGGGTCGCGTCGAACTCGCTGTAGACGCTGCAGGTGTCGACGAAGCCGGCGAACACCGCGTCGGGGACGTGAAACTCGCTGTCCGAGCAGCCGTACTGGCCGTCGACGGTCGACCGGCTGGTCAGGTCGTGGCCAGCATCTTCCTCGCAGAAGGTGACATGGAGGATCCGGCACTCGTCGGGATCGCCTTCGAGGATGACCCTCAACGTCGTGGGCGAGCCCGCGCGGCGATCGAAGTCGGCCAGGTTCACCTCGTGCTCGCCGGCGGCGAGGGTCGCCTGGTCGACCTCCGACACCACGAAGGACTGGTCGGCCCCGCAGCCCGACATCCCCAGGGATGCGAGCGCCGGGGCCAGGGCCGGAGCGTGGGCCACGGCGAGGGCCAACAGCCGAGGGAGCGAGGCCACCGTCATGGCGTGGGGGTGTGAGAGGGCCGCAGAGGCCGCTCGCCTCAGGGGCCTAGCAGGCTCGCTCCGTCCGGGATGCGCATGCCGCAGGTGACGTGGAGCTCGATCTGCGGCGCCACCGCGCGTACCGCCGGCTCGATGACCTGCTTCACCACCAGGGGCGTGCCCGGGCAGCCGCCGAACTTCCCCGCCAGATGGAGCGCCAGGTGGTTGGGCTCCAGCGCCACGACATAGAGCTTGCCCCCGTCCGCCCGGAGCAGAGGTGCGAGCACGTCGCGGCAGAGCTTCATCAGCTGATCGATCGCGACGGGCATTCGGGCTGGAGACGATAGCAGAGCAGGGCGGCGGCCAGTACAGCCTCGTCAGCCGGTGTCGTCAGTACACGGTCGCGATGACGGCGAGCGTCGTGTCCTCGCCCAGCTCAGGGACGCGCTCGGCGGCGACGCCGAAGATCCGCCCGTCGATGGGGATGGTGCCGCGCCAGGGCCCGTCCTTGGCCTTGGCGGACACGTCCGCCTTGGCCAGGGCCTCGGCGTTGATGTCGGGCGAGACCGGCGCCCCGTACACCTTGCCCGACCGGGCCAGGTACGCGTACGCGACCGGCGTGCGGTTCTTCTCCTGCTTCCGGGCCTCGTCGGAGAGGGCCCGGCGCGCCGCCTCCTCCAGGTAGAAGGCGTACGCGCGGAAGGACCAGCCGGTCACGAACAACCCCCTTGGCGCTGCGCCCTCCTTCGCCGGCACGGCGTGGGCTGCGACCCAGGTCAGGTCGGGTCCGGTGCGCACGCCGCGCGTCTCCTCCATCTCCCCGGAGGTGAAGACGACGCCGGCGCCTGGGTCCAGCGCCTTCTTCAGCGCCGGGAACGGCCCGAGGACGTTCTTCTCCACCAGGCGATCGGGGTCGGACTCGCTCCGGAGGACCGTGCCATCCGGCGTGGTGAAGGAGAAGAAGGTCCCCTTGGAGAACGCGAGGTCCTGCACGTTCTCCCGCGCCGCCTTGATGCGGCGCTGCAGCTCGGCCGGGTCGGCCCCCGGATCGTCGGCCAGGTGCCTGGAGAGGAGGTCGGCGCCCTGGGGCAGGCCGTCCTTCACCTGCTTCACGTCCCGCTCGATGAGCGGCCGGATCTGGGTGAGGGTCCACGATGCCTGCTCCACCGAGGCAGCGCCGTCGTCGCTGCAGGCGGCGGAAGCGACCAGGGTGACCAGGGCAAAGGCGCGCAAGCTCGTCGGCATCATCGAAGCTCCGGACCGCGTGGAGGGTCGGTTGGTTCCAGGGAGGCGTCGCTTCGTCGCGACGACGATGGCCTCAGATCGAGGTGGGCGCCACGAACACCACCTCGAGGCGGACGTTGCGCGCCGACGCGCCGCCCCGGGTGTCGGCCACCGGACCCGCTGCGCCTGCCCACTCGGCCCGCACTCGGGCTGCGGCCGAGGGAAATCCGGCGGCCGCCGCGGCGGCCCGGGCGCGGCCCCGCGCCTCGTCCTCGTCCCTGCCGGGACGTGCGTCGTGGACGACGAGCAGCACGGGGAAAGCGGCGTGCGCCGCGGCGACCCGGTCGAGCTCGGCGAGCCGCGCCGCGCCGCGCGCGGAGAGCTTGCCGCCGTCGAAGACGTCGCGCACCGACACCACCACGCCCCGCTCGTCGCGCGAGGGCTCGAGCTTCGCTGCAGACAGCTCGGCGAGCAGGGCGTCGGCGCTGACCTCGACGCGGGCCGGAGCCGTAGCAGCCGGGGACTGCGTGCCCGAGGGCGCTCCGGCGGGGGGCACAGGCGGCGCGGCCGCGCGGCGGCGGACGCGGGTGAGCTCATCCAGGCAGCGCGCGCGCACCCGCGCCGCGCGATCGATCGGGACGGGCCCGGGTGCGGCCGACGCCTCCTCCACCGCCGTCACCTCGGCGGTTGCAGGGCCCAGCGTCGCCGCGTCGGCGCCGAGGAGCGCCGCCGAGGCGCAGAGCAGACGCGCGTCGGGCGCGAGCGACCTCGTCGCGACGCGGCGCGCCGCCTCGCGCTCGGCCCCCGCCGGGCCCGAGGCCCTGGGCATCTCCAGCTCGGTGAGGACGGCGAGCTCGCGCTCCATCGCCACCACGTCGGCGCCCTGTCGCGCGAGGTCCGCGTCGAGGCCGACCAGCTCCTCTGAGGCCTCGTCGCGCTGCTTCGCTGCCGCCTCGCCCCGGCGGTCGGCGAGCACGGTGCGCGACGTCGCGCGCGCCTTCTCGTAGGTCGCGAGCGCCTCCTCGGCGAGCTGCTGCGCGACGGCGATCGCGCCCGTCTCGTCCTCCTCCAGCGTGCGTTGCGCCTGGTCGGCGAGCGCGTCCGCCTGGGCGACCGTCGTCGGCGCGAGGCGCCGTGCCTCGACCACCGACGGCGAGCGCCGCACCGCCTCGACCCGCTCGAGGACCCTCGGCGGCGGGATGGGCGCACACCCGGCCAGCGCGAGCAGCGCCAGCACGGCGAGGCTCGATCGCGCGGTCACGGCTCCGCTCCCGGCGGCGTCGAGCTCGAGGGCGCAGGCTTCGCGGGAGGGGCCTTGGCGGGAAGGGCGGGCTTCGCGGGCGGCACCGCGGACTTCGCCGGTGGCGTGATCGCGGGAGAGTCTTTCCTCGAGGTCTTGGCGGCCTTGCCATCGGAGGGGGGCGCCTTGGCAGCGTCGATCGCCGCCTTCTTCTGCGCGATCTGCGCGCCGAGCTGCCCCTTTCGCGCCTGCGCCTCGACGAGCATGGCGCTCGCGCGGACACGCCGCGTGGCGAGATCGGCCGCAGCCTTCTCGATGGTCGAGCCGGTCCGCTCGGCATGCGCGGCGGCCAGCTGCGCCCTCGCTGCCTCCGCCCACGCCAGCGCGACGCGCCCGAGCCGCCGCGCGCCGGTCGCGTCGCCCGCGAGGTGCGCGCCGTGCGCGCGCGCCAGGGCCTCCCGCCCGGCCGCTAGCGATCGCTCCGCGTCGGATGGCGCCGCCGGCGGAGGCGACTCCCCCCGCGAAGGCCTCGGGTGGGCCGCGGCCTCGAGCGACGTCAGCAGCGCCTTGGCGCGCTTGCCCTCGTCGGTGACGGCCGGCACGTCCGCCGGCAGCGACGTGCCGACGCCCCCGTGCGCGGACGCCGGGCTCGACGCAAGCGACACGAGGAGCAGGGCCGCCGCGGCGGCGCCCCGGAGAGCCGGCCTTCGAAGCACGGGGCGCAGCCTTCCCCGCTTCGGGTCCAGCAGCAAGCCCCGCGGGGGGCGACTACCCGACCCGCAGTCCCTTGTCGGTGATGTCGAACCGGTGGACGCCGCGGTCGTGCGAGCTGGCGCGCTGCTTCACGACGGTCAGGCCGCGACGCGCGTCCGCGGTATCCGACGACGAGAGCACCACGATGTTGTCGGACATGTACGCGAAGCGGCCGCCCACGTTGTTCGCGGCGGTCGCGGCATCGGACGGGTCGCCGAGCGTCTCGAAGGCGAGGACGCTCGTCACCCCGCGGACGGTGAAGTGCTGGGCCAGCGCGTAGAGGTAGTCGTGGAGGCGCTGCGGATCGCTCGCCGCCGCCAGCAGGTCGCCGACGGAGTCGATCACCACGCGACGGATCCCCGCGGCCTCGATCTGGCGGAAGAGGCCGACGATGATGCTGTCGACCTGCAGCTCGACCGGCGAGGCGTACATGAGGTGGAGTCCCTTGCGCTTCGCCTCCTCCACGTCGGCGCCCAGGCTGCGCATGCAGCGCTCGAGCTGGATGGGGTTCTCCTGGAAGTTGGCGTAGAGGCAGGGCTCGCTCCGGCGCACGCCCTCGAGGACGAACTGCAGGCCGGCCGTCGTCTTGCCAGAGCCGGTGGGGCCGGCGAGCACCGTGGTGCTGCCGCGCCAGAGGCCGCCGCCCAGGAGGTCGTCCAGGCCGTCGATGCCGGTGGGCGTCCGCTCCTCGAGGATCGTGTAGTTCTCCGGGATGCGCGGGCTGACGAGCCGAGGGAAGATCTCCAGGCCGTCGCTGCCGATGCGGAAGGCGTGCAGGCCCTCCATGTAGCGGCTGCCCCGCAGCTTCAGCACTCGCATGAAGCGCTCGTCGCGCGTGCTCAGCGGGTTGCGCAGGAACTGTAGGATGCCATCGGCGACCGCGAACTCGGGCAGGCTCCGCGCGTCCTCGTCGGAGTATTCGCCGAGGAGGAACGCGGTCGTGTCGTAGGCGCTGAGCAGGCCGGTCAGCTCGTAGAGGACGCGCCGCAGCTCGGCCGGGCTCGGGGAGAGGTCGTGCAGGGCGCGGAAGGAGTCGATGATCAGGATCTTCGGGCCCGACTTCTCGATCGCCCTTTCCACGCAGGTGATGAGGGCGGCGACGCCGCCGGCCAGCAGCTCGGGTCCGATGTCCTCGTAGAGGACCTGGCTCCCCAGCTTGTGGTCCTCGAAAAAGGCGAAGCGCTGGAGGTAGCGCACCATCTTGGTGATCGGCTCGGAGAGCGTCGTCAGATAGACGATCGGCCGGTCGTCGCCCGCGTTCCGGAAGGCGAGCTGCTCGGCGAAGATGCTCTTGCCCGTCCCGGGCAGCCCCATGACGATGTTGATGGAGTTGCGGGGGATGCCGCCGCCGAGGATGACGTCCGCCTCCGGGTTGCCGGTGCTGATCCTTCGCTCGTCCGTCATGGTGCGCCTTGCTCGGGGGGCGCCAGGTTGGCCCCATTGCGTGTTGCCAAGGTCATGCCGCGAAGGGCCACGAGCAGCTGGTGGCGCTCGACAGGTTTGTCGAGGAAGCCGTCCGCGCCGGCCTCGAAGGCACGTTTGCTCGAGGCGAGCATGCTGAGGACGAGGACGGGCACCGCCCGCGTCGCGGGATCGGCTTTCACGAGCCGGCACAGCGAGAGCCCATCGAGCTCGGGCACCAGGATCTCGGTCACCAGCACCGCCGGCGGCGCCTGGCGGACGCGGTCGAGCGCCACGTAGCCGTCGGCGAAGCACTCCACCACGAACTCCTCCGAGAGGAACTGTCGCATCAGCTTGCAGACGTGCGCGTCGCGGTCGACGACGAAGATCGAAGGCCGACTCGGCTCGGTCATGGGGAAACGCCGCCGAGCCTAGGGCACGCGGAGCCTCGCCGCCACGAACAAGAACCGGCGACCGGCGCGAGGCGCGGTCGAATCGCGCTCGTGCCGAGCCATGCTCAGTCGGGCTCGAACTGGCCCACCGACCAGGCGATGCTGGCCTCCGCCTTCTCCATCAGCTCCTTCTTGCCGGCAGCCTCGTGGAGCCAGACGTGGTCCTCGTCGGAGAACACGGTGAGCACGTAGAGGTGGGGGCCGGTCGGCTCGTCATGGCCGAAGCGCATCTGCGTGCCCTTCATGCCGTTCTTCGCCGCGACCTCCCTGGTGGCCAGGAGCGCGTAGCCGCGCCCCTGATGAAGCTGGTTCTCGATGGCGCGTACCAGGAAGGACCGCTCGGCGTACGGCTCGTTGTCCCAGGCGCGGACGCCGATGACGACGCCATCGGCGGTGGTGGCGCGGTACTCCTCGTCGCCGTCGTCGTAGCGGTCCTCCAGGTCGACGAAGCCGGCGGGGGTGGCGACCACGTAGGGGTGGCCGCAGCCGACCAGGGCCAGCGGGAGGGTCAGCGCCAGCGTGGCGGTGCCGAGGAGCTTTGTCAGGCGGCCGCGGAGATCGCTCTTGATCGTCATGCTCGTCTCGCTTCGCTCAGAGGTTGATCAGGCGGTCGATGCCCAGCTCGTGGATCCACGGGAGCGGCACCACGAAGGGGCCCTTCTCGAGGGCGCGCGCCTCGCGCGGCTGCAGCGTCACGGTGATGGTAGACAGCGCGGCGCGGTCCGAGAGGAACTTGAGGCGCCCCTGGATGCGGTCGATCTCGCCGGCGACCCGGCCCAGCTCGCGCTCCACCGCGATCGCCTCCTCCACCTTGTTCGCCTTGCCGAGGAGGATCACCAGCCGCTCCCGCATCGCCTGCAGGTTGCGCAGCTGGATCTGCAGATCGTGGAACTCCTCGCTCACGTCTTCGGCGGTGACGTTGCGGTGCAGCACGTCCCCCACGGCCTCGAGGAGCTTCACCGTCTCGTCGAAGCGCCGCGACGGGACGCGGATGGTGATCGACCGGTCGTCGCGCCGGGCCAGGAAGCCGCCCTGGTTCTTCGCGATGGCCGCCACGTCCTCGATCGACTTCTGCACCTCGAAGACGGCGACCGTCAGGTCGGCGGTGTAGATGACGACCGCGTCCTGCCGCTCGGCGCCGGCGCCGGCGCGCGCGGCAGGGCTGTCGGGCGCCGGCATCGGCTGCGGCATCGGCATTCCCGGGGGCGGCGGCGGGGCTGGCGCCGATTCGCCGGGCGCCATCGGCGCCGCGGGCGCCATCATCCCCGCCACCCCGCCCATCGCCTGGCCGTACCCCATCTGCTGGGGGTAGCTGCCGATCGACAGGCTCGCGTCCCTGGCAGCGCCCTCGTCCATCGGCTCGCGGCGCACCGCGGAGGAGGGGCTCATGGCGCCGGCCATGTCGGCCGACGCGCACCCGGCCAGCGGAGAGGCAGCGGCAGAGGCGACGAGCAGCGCGAGGAGCGCCTCGCGCCAGCGGAGACAGCGATCGATCGTTCTCACGACCGGGGAACGTACAGGAGGCGACGGGCTTACACCGCGGCGGAAGGAGCAGGATCTCGCCGCCAGCGGGTGACGCGCTCGAGGAGGCGCGGCGCCGCCACGCCCTCGGCGAAGGCCGCGAGGGAGGCCCGCGGCACGCCGCCCCAGCGGATCGCCTCCAGCGTCGCCTCGATGGCCGCGTCGGTGCGCAGCGTGGCCAGGATGCGGTAGAGGCGCGCGTCCTCCCGGCGCTCGGCGAGGACCGCCGCCAGCTTGGCCGCGCCCCGCACCCCGGCCGGCCAGGCCGCGGCGTCATCGGGGATGGCGTCGAGGCCGCCGAATTTTCCGAGGAGCAGGCCCGCCGTCTTCTCGCCGAAGCCGGGGAGGCCCGGGATGCCGTCCGCCGTGTCGCCGGTCAGCGCCAGGAAGTCCGGCAGGGCGACGGGGAGGAAGCCCTTGGCCGCGAAGAACTCGGGCTCGCGCGTCTCCTTGCGGCGGATGCGATCGACGATGACGACCTTGCTGCCGCGGAGGCATTGACCGAAGTCCTTGTCGGGGCTGAGGATTCGCACCTCGTCCACCTGGTCGACGAGCCGCGCGGTCGCGGTGGCGATCGCGTCGTCCGCCTCCATCGCGTCCATCGACCACACGACGACCCCCGCGGCCTTCACCGCCAGCTCGGCGATGTCGAACTGCGCGCGCAGCTCGGGAGGAACCCCCTCGTCGCTCTTGTAGGAGGGGAAGAGGTCGTTCCGGAACGATCGGATCGGGTTGTCGAACGCGACCGCGAGGTGGGTCGGGGCCTCGGTCTCGTCGTGGAGCAGGCCGAGGAGCGACCCCAGCATGCCCACCGTGGCCTTGAGGTCCTCGCCGCCGGGGCCGGCGTGGCCGGGCCGGGGCGCAAAGTGGGCGCGGTAGAGCTCGAAGGTCCCGTCGACGAGGTGGATGCGTTCGGCCATCGGTTTCGTACCTGCAGCACCGTCCGGTGATGCAACGGAAACAAAGTCGGTCCGGCCACACTACACTGCGCGCCCGGTGAGCTCCCTCGGAGACATCCGCGCGACCGTGACGCGCGCCTTTGCCGCGACGGTCGTCGACCCCGCGCGGTCGAGCGACGCGTCGGGCTCCGATCCATCAAGCACCGGCCCCGAGCGCTCGGGCCCCAGAGGCAGCGACTGGGGCTCGCTCGCGCCGGTCACCCTCCCCGACGTGGGCGACGTCGTCGACGGTACCTATCGGCTCCTCCGCGTGCTCGGCGTCGGCAACTTCGGCCGCGTCTACGTGGCGGAGCGGCTGGACGTCCCCGAGCACACCGTGGCGCTGAAGATGCTGCCGCGCTCGCACTACGCCGGCCGCAACGTCGAGCGCGAGCTGGTCATGCTGGCGACCGTCGGTCACCCCAACGTGGTCCAGCTGAAGGACCACGGGGCGACGGGGGACTACGTCTGGCTGACCATGCCCGTCTACGAGGGCGAGACGCTGGAGCAGCGCCTGGAGCGCGGCCCGCTCGGCTTCCGCGAGGCGCACGACATCTTCGTGCCGGTGGCGCGCGGGCTGGAGGCCCTCCACGCGGCGGGCCTCCGCCACCAGGACATCAAGCCGGAGAACCTGTTTCTCGCCCGCTTCGGCGGCCGGCTGCACCCCATCCTGCTCGACCTGGGCGTCGCCGCGGAGAAGGACGCGACGTTCGTCGCCGGCACAGCGCTCTTCGCGGCGCCCGAGCAGCTGCTCGCGTTCACCGGCAAATCGGGCGCGATACCGCTCACCGAGAAGATGGACATCTACTGCCTGGCGACCACTGTGCTGCTCGCCCTGGTCGGCCCCGATCACTTCCCGGGGTGGGAGGCGAAGACGCGCGACGACATCGCGGCGTGCCACGCACGCCGCGCGGAGGAGCCGCTCGACCCGCTGGTGCTCGGCGACATCCACCCGGCGCCGCAGATGATGCTGGACATGCTGCTCAAGCAGTGGATGTCGCTCGACCCCAAGGACCGCCCGAGCATGGCGAAGATGGCGGAGCAGCTCGACGCCGTCCTCCTGGAACCGGAGCGCGAGGCGGAGCGGGAGGAGGAGCGGGCGCGCGAGCGCGAGCGCAAGCAGCTCTTCCGCACCCGGCTGGGCGGCGCCGCGGCCCTCTTCGCGGCGCTCGCGCTGGGCGCCTTCGGCTACGGCAAGCGGGAGACGCTGCAGCTCGCCACCCAGCTGGAGGAGGCGCGCGCCGAAGGCGAGGAGCGCTTCGCCGGCCTCGAGGTGTGCACGGCGTCCTACGGGATGGCGCGCCGCGAGCTGGTCACCTGCGTCCATGGGCGGGAGCAGGACCAGCTCGATCACCAGCTGCGTCTGTCGACCCTGGCCGAGGCCGGCGGCGAGGCATGCGACGCCGCGGTCGCAGAGCGTCAGTACGCGCTGGAGCAGAAGCACAAGAAGGCGATCGACGCCCTGGACGCGGAGTCGCGAGCACAGCTGGAGGCCTCCAGCGCGGAGCGCGCGCGCGTCGTGAGCGAGCTCACCAACGAACGCGACGAGCTGGCCGCCGAGCGCGCGGAGCTCGAGGTGATCGCCGCGCAGCGGGCGCTGGAGCTGGTGAACCTGGAGCGATCGCACGCCCAGTGCATGGCGGAACAGGCGAGCTTCCCCGGCAAGTCTCCGGCGCCGGGCGGAAGCGCCGGCCCTGGCCCGAGCCCGAGCCCGACCGGACCGGGGCTCGCGCTCGGG
>JBKJLX010000132.1:0-3240 GCA_046596645.1 Polyangiaceae bacterium | reverse complement strand
CGACCAGGTGGGGGCGGCCGACCTGGGCCCGCGTCGGCAAGCGGCGGGTGACGGTGAGGTGACGCAGCGACAGATCGCTCATCACCCCACCGTCACCCGCCGCTTGCCGACGCGGGCCCAGGTCGGCCGCCCCCACCTGGTCGAGATCGAGGTCTACAACCACAAGCGGCGCATCCCCAGCTACGCCATCGAGGTGGAGGACCTGCGCGCGGGCCAGCCCGCCGACAAGCGCTGCTTCTTCCTCAAGGTGAGCCCCAGCTCGGCCCAGGTCGCCGCCTACCGGAGGACGCCCGCCCGCCGCGGCCGCGACCGCCACACCGGCTTCCGCATCGCGACCCGCTTCCCCTTCGGTCTCTTCGAGAAGTCGCGCGAGGTCGCGGTCGAGGGCGAGCTGGTGATCTACCCTGCGGTCGACCCGGTGAGCCTCCCCGCGCGCGACGGTGGTCGCGGGATGGGCAACGGCTCGTCGGTCGGCCGCGGCGGGGGAGACGACATCTACAGCCTGCGGAAGATGCGCGAGGGCGACGACCCGCGCGACATCTACTGGCGGAAGAGCACCATGCCCGACGAGTTCGTCCTGCGGGAGCGCGCGCAGGAGGTGCGGCCCGACGTCGACCTCGCGCTCGACGTGGTGCGGCCCAACGCGGCGGACGACGAGTGGTCCGCCCAGTTCGAGCGCCGCGTGCGCGAGGTCGCCTCGCGCGCCGTCGCCCACGTGAAGCGCGGAGACCCCGTGGTGGTGCGGACCACGGTCGGCGACCGCGCGCGCGCCGATCGCAACGTCGGCGCCGACCCGGTCCTGCGCTTCCTCGCCCTGGCCGATCCCATCGCCGAGGACCGCGCCGACGACGAACGCGCGCGGCGCCGACCCGGCCCCCGCAACCCCGCCGTCTCCTGAACTCAGGCTGGATTGGACCTGGTGAGCACCCCGTGAAGTTCGGCCTCGTGCACCGCATCATGACCGACGCGCTCGCCACGCTCGGGGTGCTGGCGCTCGTGGCCAGCGGGCAGTTCGACGGATGGGTCAGCGGGGTCATCCTGGTGGGGCTGGTCCTCGCGCTCTTCGTGCGCGAGCCGTGGCAGCGGGTCTCCGCGCTCCGCCACCTCGACACCATCGCGCTGCTCGCCATCACCGGCCTGCAGATCGCGCGCATCGCGATGGGCGCGAGCCTGCTCGACGTGCTGGTCGAGTTCGCCGCGGCGCTGCAGGTGATCCGCCTGGCGACCCGGCGCGGCGCCGCCCACGACCAGCAGATCATCGTGCTGGCGCTGCTTCACCTCATCGCGGGCACCGTCCTGGGCGGCGGCCTCGGCTACGGCCTGTGCTTCATCGGGGTGCTGGTGGTGGCGCCCGGCGCGCTCGTCCTCTCCCACCTGCGGCGCGAGGTGGAGGGCAACTACCGCCAGGGCGCGCGCGATCGCACCGGCCTGCCGGTCGACGTGCCGCGGATCCTCCGCTCGCGGCGGGTGGTCGGAAAGACGTTCCTCGCCGTCACATGCCTGCTCAGCGTGCCGATCTTCCTGTTCACCGCGGCGCTCTTTGTCGTCTTCCCGCGGGTCGGCCTGTCGCTCTTGCTCCTCAACCGGCAGTCGACCGAGCGCATGATCGGCTTCTCGGGTCGCGTCGATCTGGGCGAGGTCGGCATGCTGCGGTCCGACCCCCAGATCGCGCTGCGCGTGACGGTGCCCGACCTGCCCGACCCGCCCCCCGCGCGCCTGGCGATGCACCTGCGCGGCACGGCGCTCGACCTCTACGACGGCCGCGCCTGGTCGCAGTCGCAGACCCAGCGCAAGATCGCCGACACGCAATTGGGGGTCGTCTCCATCGAGTCGCGCGAGGTCATGGTCCGCCCCGACGGGCCGGTGATGAACATCGAGCTGCAGCCGATCGACCCTCCCGTGCTCTTCTTGCCGCCGGGGGCGGACTCGATCGAGCTCATGGGTCACGGGCAGATCGCGCCCAACCTCGGGGTCGCCGCGTACCGCGGGCCGGAGGGCGAGGTCCGCTACCACCCGGCCGACGAGCGGGGCATCGCCTACAAGGTCCACCTCGACAAGGAGCGCGGGTCGACCTTCCGCTCGCTGCCGACGGGGGACGCGCGGCGCTACCTCGCGCTCCCGCCTGCCCTGTCCCCGCGCGTCGCCGAGCTGGCGCGCGAGTGGACCGCCGGCGCCAGCGACGACTTCGACAAGGCCAAGGCGATCGAGGCGAGGTTGCGCAAGGACTACCGCTACGACCTCGGCTCGCCCTCGACCCGGAGCAAGACGCCGCTGGAGGACTTCCTCTTCGAGTCGAAGCGTGGCCACTGCGAGTTCTACTCCACGGCGATGGCGGTGATGCTGCGCACGGTCGGTGTGCCGACGCGCAACGTGACCGGCTTCGTCGGCGGCACCTACAACCGCTTCGGGCGCTTCTACGTGGTCCGCCAGGGAGACGCGCACTCCTGGGTCGAGGCCTTCGTTCCCCGCCGCGGCTGGCTCACCTTCGACCCGACGCCACCCTCCGACTCGGCGCCGCGGGCGGAGACGGCCGGCGTCCTCGCGTCGGTGCGCGACTTCCTCGAGGCGACCAGCCGGCGCTGGGACCGCCACATCGTCGGCTACGATCTGCGTCAGCAGGTCGGCCTGTGGTCGACGCTCTCGCAGCGCTGGCGTGCCAGCGGCCCTGCCGGTGTGACGCCGACCAACCCCCGCTTCCTGGTCGGCGCCCTCGGCGTGGTCGTGATCGTCTTCGCCGTGGTCTGGTGGCGGCGAAGGCGGCGCGTGCTTCCGGCGCGCGCCGCCGCGGCGCCGCGGCGCTCCCCGAGCGCGCGGATTGCCACCGAGCTCTTCGAGCTGCTGGAGCAGGTCATGAGCGCGCGCGGCCTCCACCGCACCGTGGGTACGCCGCCGCTGCGCCACGCCGAGGCGCTGCGCGACGCCGAGCACCCCCTGGCCGAGGAGTACCTGGAGCTGGTGCGCATCTACCTCGAGGCGCGCTTTGGCGGCCGCGAGGTGACGCCCGATCTGCGGAAGGACTACGAGGAGCGGGTGAAGGCGCTGCGCGCGCGGGCGCTGGCGAAGGACGCGGCGGCGTAGGCCCCTACCGCTGCCCGGTGCGCTGCACCGGCAGGACCGCCGCAGGGCGCGGCGCGACCTTCTGGACCCGGCCGGGTGCCGCGCGGGGCGCCCCGACGACCGTCGATCCGGGGGCGGGCGCCGTCGCCTCCAGCGCCGCGAGGAGCACCGCGGCAGCGGGCG
>JBKJLX010000112.1:0-7249 GCA_046596645.1 Polyangiaceae bacterium | reverse complement strand
TTCGAAGCGCTGGGCGCCTTGGGCGCCTTGGGCGCCTTGGCGAGCTCGAACACGAGGTTCGCCTCCGCCACGTCGACGATCGGCGCGTCGATGCGCTTGCCGTCGACGATGACTGCGATGCAGTCCTCCACCGCTTCGGCGAGCAGGCCGCGCAGGACGCGCTGACCGTCCGCCGCGGGCCTGGAGAGCTTCACCTTGACCAGCGCGCCGCGGAACCGGGCGAAGTCACGGGCGCCGCGCAGCGGGCGGTCGAGCCCGGGCGAGCTCACCTCGAGCGTGAAGTGGTGCGGGATGACGTCGGTCGCGTCGAGGGTGCTCGACACGTCGCGCGAGACCTCGGCGCAGTCCTCGAGGGTGACGCCGAAGCCCTTCTCCGGAGTCCACACGTCGCCGTCGGGGCCCGGGCGCTCGATGGTGACGCGCAGGGTCAGACCCGATCGCTCCGTCGTCCACGCCAGGTCGCACAGCTCCACCGCGTGAGCGGCCAGCACCGGCTCGATCGCCTCGCGCACCGCGGCCAGACGGGTAGCGCCGCCTGGTGAGGCAGCGCCCGCTCCGCTCGGCTCTGGCTGGTCGTGCAGTTTCGTCATGCGCAGAAATTAAAAAAGGCCAGATTCCCGAACTGGGAACCCGGCTCGCGGATCCGTCAGTCTTCGGCGCGCACCTTAGGCGAAAGGACCCTTGTTTGCAAGGCTCCCCCAGCAGCAGAGCCCCAGCAGCACAGCCGCTGCCGCTCGGTCACGCGCGAAGCACCTCGCGCCGAGCTAGAGGCTCGCCGCGGGCACCGACACCGAGGGCATGCCAAATGCTTGTCGGAAAGTCAATACGAAGTCTCCCGGCAGGGGCCCGGTGATGCCGACCTCGGGGGCGGGCTGGAGGGGGAAGCCCCAGTCGAAGCGAAGGACGCTCCGGTCGAGCTGGGGCAGCACCATGCGGAGGCCGGCGCCCACCGACTGCTTCACGTCGATGGCGTCTCCGTCGTCCCAGGCATCGCCGGCGTCGAAGAAGGCGACCCCGCCCAGCTGCAGGGTCCACAACTCGAGCGGACGGCTGCGGAACTCGAGGTTGGCGGCGACCAGGTTCTCTCCCACGAAGGCGCCGGAAGGGTACCCCCGCAGGCGGCCCGCGCCGCCGATGTCGGTGCGGCGGTTGAGGTGGTTCGCGATCCGGTCGAGGCCGTACACGTCGAGCACCAGGCGACCGAAGCCGAGCCGCGGGGTGACGATGACGCCGCCCACCCCGACGGCGGCGTCGGCCACGCGCTCCGGCTCCACCTCGACCGACGCCTCCGCGTAGGCACGGGTGAGCCCGTCGCCGAAGGGGACGGTGTACGACGCGCCCGGGTAGAGCCCGACGAAATCGCGCGTGGAGCCGATGGCCTCGAAGACCGGAGCGACCTTCAGGTAGACGTCGTGGCCGAGGCGATAGTTCTCCTGCAGGCCGAGGGTCGTGAAGTCGGTGATCTGGAGGAAGCGCACGTCGTAGTCGGAGAAGGCGACGAACGGGTAGATCCGCGTATCGCTGACCGGGAGGATCGCGTCCGCGAAGTCGCGTTGCACCGCGGCGGGCTGACCGCGCAGCACAGGCGCCCGGTACTCGCGGCGGATCGCCTCGACGCCCCAGCTGACGTCGTGCTTCGTCTCCCGGCCGAAGGAGCGGACGACGGCGTAGCGGCCGACGATGAGATCGGTCTCGTACTCGTACGGCACCGCCTCCTCCGCGTCGGTGCTGGGCGCGTCGAAGGTCGCCGGATCGATGCCCACGAACCTTCGCGACACCTCGGTGAGCCAGCCGACGGACCCAGACCACCCCCACTCGTCCTCGGTGGAGCGCAGCGGCATGCCCCAGGTGATCTCGCCGGTCGACCCTTCGGGATCGCCGCTGTCGCGGTTGAGAATCACTGCTGCCGACGTCGCGCCGCTGGCACGGGTGCCGAAGGCACGGGGCAGCCGGTAGCCGCCGCCCAGGGAGATGGTGTCGGGGTGGAGCGCGAGCTGCGCAGTCACCGTCTGGTGCGTGCCGAGGAGGTTCTCCTCGCTCGGCGCCAGGAGCAGGTACTCGAGCTGCCCACCCGCGATGCGCAGATCGGAGTTGAGCCGCAGACTCCAGATGTCCTTGGTGATGACGAGCAGCCGGACACGGTCGGGCGCCGACCCGCGCATCGGCACCGTGAGCACCAGGCTCAGCTGGCGGATGGAGCGAAGGTTCCGCTCCGACTCGTCGACCTTCACCGCGTCCCAGGGGCGACCTCGCGCCTGCAGCACCTCGCGCTCGATGATCTCCGGCCTCGTCGTGGCGTGGAACCAGTTGAGGAGGTCGCGGAGCGGGTCCGGCACCGGATCGCGCGGCTCCAGCACCTCGAGCGGGCGGACCACGATCGCCTCGACGATCTTCCCGTCGGGTGCGGGGTCCACCGTCGCGCCGAGGTCCTCCAGCGCGGCGTCGATGGTCTCCTGCTCGTAGGGGGAGAAGACCTTACGCGTCCCCTTCCCTGCCGCGGTCAGCGTCGGCAGCGGCGCCGACTGCTGCGCCCTCGCGCCCGCCACCGACGCGATCGCGATCCCCGCGAGCGCAGCGGCGAGCGCTCGCCTCAGAACGCCTCGCTCGGCGGGTAGGTGGCGACGGCGTTGATCACGTACTTGGAGTGCTGGTGTGGGATGCGATCCCAGTCCGGCGACGCCATGGCGCGCTCCACGCAGCGGATCAGCTCCTTGCGCTTGGTCTTCGAGAGCGTCGTGGACTTGCCCATGAACAGGCTCGTCCGCTTCTTGGCGAACGCCATCTCCAGGACGAAGCTGACGACGTAGCTCGACTTCGCGCTGGGCGCGCAGGCCTGGCTCTCGCGGATCGCTCGCACCAGCGACTCCTCGAAGAAGCGGATGGAATCGCAGCGCTCGGGCGGCGTCCTCCCCGGGCCGGGGTCCTGGCACTTCAGCGTCTTGACCGGCGCGACCTCGATGCGGGAGCCGGCGCCGGCGTCGGCGCCGGGGACGCTGAGCCCGCCGGGAAGTGGCGCGCCGGGGAACTGCGCACCGGGCACTCCGCCTGGCACCCCGCCGGGATTTGCGAAACCGAACGGAACGAGCGTGGAGCCGCCGGGAGGAGGCTGACCGGGCCCGGCCGTCGCCGCGTCGGCGGACGGGATCGTCTCCGGCTGCGGGCGACGCCACAGATAGAGGGGCACCGCGACCAGCACCAGCCCCGCGACCAGCGCGATGATGATCTGCACCTTGACCGGCCGCTCCGCCCCGCCGCGACCGAGGTACCGGTAGGGCGACGGTTGCGAAGGAGGCTGCGATCGGAGCGGCGGGCGGGCCATCGGTGCGGGAGCGCCTGTCTAGCCGACCTCGCTGGACTCGTCACCAGGGAGAGTGAGGCAACGCGCCACGGGCGATCGGAGTACGCCACGGGTGGTTCGTCGATCCGTGTCGCCAGGCCGAGGATCACGAGGCGCCAGGGTCGGCCCGAGGATTGCGAGTGTCGGCCCACCATGACCGCTGCGCTGCCGTTCTGCCCCACGTTCGAGGATCGTGGCGGGAGCTCCCGCACCATCGTCGGCGTGGGCTCCGCCCTTCCGGGCCGGGTGCCCGGGGCCACGCCGCCCTCGAGTCAAGGTCGGCCGCCCGAGAGCGGAACGAGAGAGAGAAGCCTCGGCCGAGGCCGGCTCGTGGGTCGCCGCTACGAGCTCGTCGAGCGCCTGGTCGAGGGGGGCATGGGTGCGGTGTGGGCGGCGAGCGATCGGAAGACCGGCGGCGAGGTCGTGGTCAAGCTGATGCACGCGTCGCTGGTGGCTGACGAGGAGGCGGTCAAGCGCTTCGAGCAGGAGGCGACCGTGATGCGCTCCCTGCAGTCGCCGCACATCGTCTCCTTCATCTCGCACGGCATGCTCGGCCGCACGCCGTACCTGGTCCTGGAGCGCCTCCACGGCGAGGACCTCGCGGACCGGCTGACGGACGGCCCGATGCCTCTCGAGGAGACGGCGCAGGTCATCGACGAGATGGCCAAGGCGCTCCTCGCGGCGAGCGCGCGCGGCGTCGTGCACCGCGACATCAAGCCGGCCAACATCTTCATGGCACGAGTCACCGAGGACGGTGAGGAGCGAACCGTCACCAAGCTCCTCGACTTCGGCATCGTGAAGCTCACCGAGGGGCGCCGCATCAAGACGGCGTACGGCGTGACGGTCGGCTCGCCCGCCTTCATGAGCCCGGAGCAGGTCCGCGGCGATGCCCTCGACGCCCGCAGCGACCTCTTCGCGCTCGGCGCCGTGGCCTATGCGTGTATCACCGGGCAGAGCGCCTTCGAGGGAGGGGACGTCGGGGTGACCTTCCAGAACATCCTCCACGCCCGCTACACGCCGCCTTCGCAGCTGCGCCCCGGTCTGCCGGAGGGGCTCGACGGGTTCTTCGCGATCGCGCTGGCGGCCTCGGTCGAGGACCGCTTTCAGCACGCGAGCGCCATGGCGCGCGCCTTCCGCGAGGCCATCGCGACCGCGACCGCGCGAGCGACGGCGCCCGCAGACGCGCCCGCCACGCCCACGCACTCCCCCTACGCGTCGACCGTGCCGCCGCCGCGCTCGACGTTCACGTCGACGGCGCCGCCGTCGGACCCGCCGGCGCTGCACGCGTTCGGCGACAGGACGCGGCTCGCGCTCCGCGCTCACATCGTCACGCCCCTGGCGCGCGCGGAGAAGCTCGCCTCCGAGCCTCGCGCGCGGGCGACCACCTGGGCGATGCTGGCTGCCGCCGTCCTCGCCGTCGCGGGCGCGACCGCCGCCCTGTGGCCGTCGGCCCACGCCGTGACGAGCACCGAGGTCGCCGCGGACTGACGGACCGAAGCGGAGCGTCAGTCGATCAGCGTGCGGCCAGGCCGACCGGCCTCGCCCTTGACGATCGTCGCGCCGAGCTCGAGCGACTCGGGGAGGGTGCCCTGCACCTGGGACACGACCTGCTCCACGATCTGCCTCGCCTCCTCCACCGTGGGGCCGACCATCGACACGCAGAACTTGAGCGGGCCGGTGCGACCGGCGACCAGCGGCGTGAGGCTGAGCATGTACGTCTCGCAGAGCTCGATCACGCGCTGCGCCGCCTTGCGGAGCGCCAGCATCTCGAGGATGGTCGGACGCTCGCTGACCTGGCGGTTGGGCCCGCGCAGCTCGTAGCGCGCGACCTGGAAGGGGACCTCGCCCCACTCGCCGAAGCTCGCCTCCTCGTCGACGCCGCGGAGGAAGTGCTCGCGCACCAGGAGGCCGGTGAGGCCGTCGTTCTTGGCGAGGAACTGCCGGGCTCGCTTGTGGTGCGGCGACTCCGGAGGAAACGAGACCAGCTTGACCCGGAGCTCGCCGACCTGTGCCTCGCCGCCGTGCATCAGCGTGACCGAGCTGCGGCGCTCGTAGTTGTGATCGGCGTAGCTGCCGTTGGTGGACCCCTGGTCCTCGATGAGCCAGCTGCCGGACTGCCAGCGCAGGTTCGCGTGATGGCCGGACACCGTCGCCTCGGGGACGCACATGTCCTGATCGCCGCGGCGCCCCACGGTGATCAGGGGCTTGTTGAGCGGCAGCAGCTGCCCCACCGCCTCCGGCGCGTTGGTCGCGTAGGTGACGAGCAGCGACTGCGCCTCGGGGGTGAACGTCGAGGTCTGCGCGCGGCCGGGCGGCGGGCCGGGGTCGAGGCGCGGTCGCGGGATCTGCTGCGGCGTCGTCGTCAGCTGCGACGGGTTGAAGAACCGCATGTGACGCGCCTGCGGGCGCATCCCTGGGTCCTCGCTCATGCCGCGGTGGACCTGCTTGATCTCGTCGATCGACAGGCCGCTCGGCACGTCGAACATGATCTGCTGCCGCATCACCTTGGCGCGCGGGCGGTAGCCGGGCTCGGGGACCTTGCAGGTCCACATCTCCCAGAGCGTCAGCGCCATCGCGTAGACGTCGTCCTCGGCGCTGGCGCCGCCGTTGCGGAGGCGCTCCGGCGCCATGTAGTTCGGGGTGCCGCCATCGGGAGGGGCGCCGGGGCGGCGGGCCGAGGCGCGCGCGCGCTCCTGCGCGAAGCCGAAGTCGAGGACCATGGCCTTGCCGTCGGCGACCATGACGTTGCCCGGCTTCAGATCGCCGTGCACCAGCCCCTGCTCGTGGATGGCGGCGAGGCCCTGGCAGATCTGCGAGGCGATCTTGCGGAACTCGTCCGCCGTGTAGCCGCCCTGGGCCTTGCGCCGGCGGATGTGGGTGTGGAGCGTCTGCCCGGGGATGTTCTCCATCACCAGGATGGGGCCCCAGTCGCTCGGCGCGAGGTCGTGGACGCGGCAGACGTTGGGGTGGCTGACCTGGCGCGCGAGCAGCAGCTCCTGGCGGAGCGCCTCGTCGTCCCCCGGCATCCGCGACTCCTCGCGGACGACCTTCAGCGCGACGGTCTGCTGGGTGGAGCGGTCGAAGGCCAGGAAGACCTCGCCCATGCCACCCTTGCCGAGGCTCTGGCGGATCTCGTAGCGATCGTTGACGATCGATCCGGGCGCGAGGGGGACGCTGTTTCGACTCACGGGCGGCTGACAAGGGTCGCCCACCTCGTTCCGGATATCAAGCACGCGGCAGGCGGCTTGCGACCGGGACGCCTTGCTTGCTGCGGGGGCCCATGCGAAGGACCCGTCGCTTCGCGGGAAGGTCCCGTGGGCGAATCGCACGTCGCTACACAGGGAAGCCGGTCCATGGCCCCACACGACCGAGTCGCATGCGACTTCGGTCGGATTGTGAGGGCATGGAGACACATACCGGCGCGGCCCCCGCCACTGTGACCGGGGACGAAGGCAGCACGTCGTCGACGCTCGTCGACGGCCCCACTGGACCGCGAGGTCTGGGAAGGGAGCTGCTGGAGGACGATCCGGGAGCCAGGAGACCTGGCGACGCGCACCGGCTCCGCGGTCATCACCGCGAGGCCGGCTGTCCTGTCTCGCTCCGGGGCGGAGCATGAGGCTTCCAAGATGAAGACGACGATGGTTGGGCTCGTTGCCCTGGCGTTCCTCTCGAGCGCCTGCGACGACGATGGTGAGACCGACCCGGGCACCGCGGCGAGCGCGAGCAGCGTGGCCGCCACGACGAGCACGGTGACGACCGCCGGGCCGGGCGGCGGCGAGAGCGGAGACGGCGGCTCGGGCGCGGCGAGTGGAGACGGCGGCGCCGGCGGCGCGGGGACCGGCGGCACCGAGGGAACCGGCGGCAGGGGCGGCAGCGGCGGGAGCGGCGGCAGCGGGGGGAGCGGCGGGGGGT
>JBKJLX010000815.1:0-2947 GCA_046596645.1 Polyangiaceae bacterium | reverse complement strand
CGTGAAGTCGGTGTCGAGGGGCGGCTCGGCGGCCAGGCGAAGGTGCCCGGGGCGTTTGGAACGTGGCGGCAGCTCACCGACAACGTGAACCAGCTCGCCGGCAACCTCACCACCCAGGTGCGCGCCATCTCCGACGTCGCCACCGCGGTGACCAAGGGCGATCTGACGCAGGCGATCGATGTCCAGGCAGAGGGCGAGGTCGCCATGCTGAAGGACAACATCAACCAGATGATCGTCAACCTGAAGAACACGACGCAGACGAACGCCGAACAGGACTGGCTGAAGACGAACCTCGCCAAGTTCTCGTCCATGATGCAGGGCCAGAAGAACCTGGAGACGGTCAGCGACATGATCATGTCGCAGCTGACCCCGCTGGTCTCCGCCCACCACGGCGCGTTCTTCATGATGGACACCGAGGGCAACCTCCCGACCCTGGTGCTGATGAGCACCTACGCCTACCGCGAGCGGAAGAGCGTCAACAACCGCTTCCGCCTGCGCGAGGGCCTGGTCGGGCAGTGTGCCCATGAGAAGAAGCCGATCCTCCTCACCAATGTCCCTGGCGACTACATCCAGATCAGCTCGGGCCTGGGCGAGGCGCCGCCGCTCAACATCATCGTCATCCCGATCATCTTCGAGGGTCAGGTCAAGGCGGTGCTGGAGCTGGCGAGCTTCCACCCTTTCAGCGCCATCCACCAGCTGTTCCTCGACCAGCTGACGGAGAGCATCGGCGTGGTGCTCAACATGATCACCGCCAACATGCGCACCGAGGAGCTCCTCGCGCAGTCGCAGACGCTGACCCAGGAGCTGCAGAGCCAGTCCAAGGAGCTCACGGTCCAGCAGGACGAGCTGAAGCGCTCGAACTCCGCCCTGGAGAAGCAGGCCATCGAACTGGAGGAGAAGGCGCGCCTGCTCGCTGCGCAGAACACCAAGGTCGAGGAGAAGAACCGCGAGGTCGAGCTGGCGCGGGTCAGCCTGGAGGAGAAGGCGGAGCAGCTCGCTCTGGCCTCCAAGTACAAGAGCGAGTTCCTCGCCAACATGAGCCACGAGCTGCGCACGCCGCTCAACTCGCTGCTGATCCTGGCGCGCCTCCTGGCGGAGAACCCCGAGCACAACCTGTCGCCCAAGCAGGTCGAGTTCGCGCAGACCATCTACACCTCGGGCGGCGACCTCCTCGCGCTCATCAACGAGATCCTCGATCTGTCCAAGGTCGAGGCGGGCAAGATGGAGGTGGAGCCGCGCGCCATCGCGGTCGACTCCATCCGCGACTTCGTCGACCGCAGCTTCCGCCCGCTGGCCGAGCAGAAGGGCCTCGATCTCCGCATCGAGGTGGCGACCAACCTGCCGGCCACCATCCGCTCCGACCCCCAGCGCCTGCAGCAGGTGCTGAAGAACCTCCTCTCCAACGCCTTCAAGTTCACCGAGAAGGGCGGCGTCACACTGCGCATCGGGCGCCCCAAGCAGGGCACCCGCTTCATGCGCGACTCGCTGCGCGAGGAGAAGAACGTCATCGAATTCAGCGTGACGGACACCGGCATCGGCATCCCGCCCGACAAGCACCAGATCATCTTCGAGGCGTTCCAGCAGGCGGACGGGACCACCAACCGGCGCTACGGCGGCACCGGGCTCGGCCTCTCGATCAGCCGCGAGATCACGCGCCTTCTCGGCGGTGAGATCCATGTCACCAGCGAGCAGGCCAAGGGCAGCGTCTTCACGCTGTACCTGCCGGAGCGCTTCCAGGGCGAGGGCACCAGCGCCGACGACACCACCATCGCCGAGCCGATGCCCGACGTGGGCGTGGCCCAGCTGATCGGCGCCGAGGCGGTGGTCTCGGGCCACGTGGAGGACGACCGCGAGCACCTGCGCGAGGGCGACCGCGTGGTCCTCATCATCGAGGACGACGTGAAGTTCGCGCGCATCATGGTGAACATGGCGCGCGAGAGCGGCTTCAAGGCGGTCGTCGCCACGCGCGGCGACACCGGTCTGGCGCTCGCCAACGAGCTCCTTCCCGACGCCATCACCCTCGATCTCCAGCTGCCGGTCATCGACGGCTGGTCGGTCCTCGATCGGCTGAAGCGCAACCCGCGGACGCGTCACATCCCCGTACACGTCATGTCGATCCTCGAGCGGTCGCAGCGCGGCGCGGCGATGGGCGCCTTTGCTTACCTGGAGAAGCCGGTCTCGAAGGAGGCGCTGGAGGGCGCCTTCGCCCACCTCTCGAGCTTCCTCGATCGCTCGATCCGCGTGCTCCTCCTGGTGGAGGACAACCAGCACGAGCGCGACTACATCGGCCAGCTGCTCTCCAACGACGGGCAGGTGGAGGTCACCGGGGTCGCCTCGGCGCAGGAGGCGATGCGGGCGCTGGAAACGCAGCGATTCGACTGCATGGTCGTCGACCTGGTCCTGCCCGACTTCGACGGCATCCGCCTCATCGAGGAGGTCAAGACCCAGACGCGGTTCGTCGATCTTCCGGTGGTCGTCTACACCAACAAGGATCTGACCGACCTGGAGGAGAGCAAGCTGAAGAAGTATGCCCAGTCGATCATCACCAAGTCGAGCCTCCAGTCGATCGACAAGCTGATGCAGGACACCACCCTGTTTCTGCACCGCGTCGACGGGAGCAACGCGCGCAAGGTGGAGCGCGACCCCAGCCTCATCGGCAAGACGGTGCTGGTGGTCGACGACGACGTGCGCAACATCTTCGCCATGAGCAGCATCCTCGAGGGCCGCGGCCTGCGCGTGGTCTACGCGGAGAACGGAAAAGCAGCGCTGGACGCGCTGAACGCCTCGTCGGACGTGGACCTGGTGCTGATGGACGTCATGATGCCGGAGATGGACGGCTACGAGACCATGCGGGCCATCCGTGGGATCCCGCATGGTCTCGTAGCCGTCCATCTCCGGCATCATGACGTCCATCAGCACCAGGTCCACGTCCGACGAGGCGTTCAGC
>JBKJLX010000772.1:0-19641 GCA_046596645.1 Polyangiaceae bacterium | reverse complement strand
GCCGAGCGCGCCGGGATCTGACGCACTGTCGCGTGGCACGACAACGGGGGACCCCTCGCCGGGTCACGTGGGTGACTAGATCTCGAGCGAGCCCGTGCCGTCGTCGCCGAAGCTGTCCTGCTCGACGCCGAGTGCGTTGAGCATGGTCGTGAACAGGTTCGCCATGGGGGGCTGCCCGTCGTAGACGACGTGACGCCCGGAAGCGATCGCGCCACCTGCGCGGCCGGCGACGATGACCGGCAGGTTGGTGTGGGCGTGGCTGTTGCCGTCCTCGATCTCGCTGGAGAAGAACACCAGCGAGTTGTCGAGCAGCGTCTCGCCGTCGGCCCCGTCGGGTGTCGCCTTCATGCGGCCGAGCAGGTAGGCGAGCTGCTCCACCTCCCAGGTGTCGATGGTGGTGAGCTTCTCGAAGTTCGCCGGGTTGTCCTGGTGGTGCGACAGCTCGTGGTGCCCCTCCGGCACGTCGAGGAAGGGGTAGCTGCGGTTGGAGCCGGCGTTGCCCAGCATGAAGCTGATGACGCGCGTCGCGTCGCACTGCATCGCGAGCACCATCAGGTCCGCCATGGTCCGGGCGTGCTCGGGGACGGGCAGCCCGCCCGGCGGGCGGTCGCTGGCGGCGCAGGCGGGCGCGGTGTCGATCGCCTGGATCTTCTCCTCCAGCTCGCGGATGCCGGTCATGTACTCGTCGAGCTTGGCGCGGTCGCTGGTGCCGAGCTTGCCGTTCAGGGTGGTGGCCTGGCCGCGCACCACGTCGAGGATGCTCGTCCGGTAGAGCTTCTCCTTGGCGCGCTCCTCGGCGCTCGCCTCGGGGTCGAAGCCGGAGAAGAGGAGGTCCCACACCACCTCGGGGTTGATCGTCTTCGGGAGCGGCTGCGTCTCCGACGCCCAGGAGATGTTGCGGGCGTACGCGCAGCTGTAGCCGGAGTCGCAGTCGCCGACCGAATCGCCGCCGTCGAGGCCCAGCTGCATCGAGGCGATGCGGGTGGTCTGTCCGATCTGCGCCGCGGCGACCTGGTCCACCGAGATCCCGTTCTGGATCCCGGCGCCCTCGGTCTTGAAGACGTGGCGGCAGGTGAGGAAGGTGCCGGTGCCCGCGGCGTGATCGCCGGGGCCGTCGGGCCGCGCGGGGAGGTTGGCGATCCCGCTGAGGATCAGCACGTCCTCCTTCACGTCGGCGAGCGGCGCCAGGATCGGCGTCAGCTCCCAGCTCGCGCCGGCGGCGCTGGGCGTCCAGTTCGCCATGTGGATGCCGCACGGGATGTAATAGGTGACGAGGCGCAGCGGCCGCGCCTCCTGTGCGCGGGCCTTGCGCGGGTCGACCGACTCCAGGAACGGCAGAGCGAGCAGCGTGGTGGCCCCCCCGAGGAAGGCGCGGCGCGACGCGCTCGAGCGGCCGCGTGGGGCAGCGCCGCGGCTCGCGAGAGGATTCCAGATGCGGCTCACGGGTCACCTCCTTCGGGCTCGCCCCGTCTCATGAGGAACGGCTCGCTGGTGACCACCGCCGCGATCACCTCGGGCAGCGTCACGTCGGGATCGGCGGCGACCTCGGCCAGCGCGGAGAGGTAGTCCTCGTCCTCGCTGCGCGGCCCGCGGCCCAGGCCGTAGACGAAGAGCTTCTCCGCGATGCACGCGGGGAAGCGCTCGTCGCCGGCGAGGATGGCGACCATGCCGGCGCCGTCGGTGAAGCTCTGGCCGTCCGGCATCTGCCCGCTGGCGTCGATCGGGAAGTCGCCGGTGTCCTCGGTGCGCCAGGCGCCGATGCCATCGAAGTTCTCCAGACCGAAGCCGATGGGATCGAGGACGTCGTGGCACGCGGCGCAGGTGGGGTCGGCGCGGTGCTGCTCCATGCGCTCGCGCAGCGAGGCGTCAGGGTTGGGCATGTCCACGAAGCCCTCCACGCCGGCGGGCGGCGGCGGCGGCGCGTCGCAGAGCACCTGCTCGAGCACCCACTTTCCGCGACGCACCGGCGAGGTGCGCGTGGCGAACGAGGTGACGGACAGCACGCTCGCCTGCCCCAGGAGCCCGCCGCGCGGCGCGGTGACCGAGACGCGGACCGGCTCGTCGCTCCCCGGCAGGGGCAAGCCGTAGAGCTCGGCCAGGCGATCGTCGACGTAGGCGAAATCGGCGGTGAGGAGCGACGCGATCGGCTGATCGCCGCGGAGGAACTCGGCGAAGAACGCGCGCGTCTCCGCGGCCATCGAGGCCTTGAGCTCGTCGCCCCACGCGGGGAACGTCGCGTAGTCGGCGGTGTGGTTGGCGAGGTTGCGCGTCCACAGCCACTGCGAGGCGAAGTTGTCGATGAGGGCGGCGGACCTCTCGTCGCCGAGCATGCGGGTGATCTGGGTGCGGATCGCCCCGGGCTCGCTCAGCGCTTCGGCCTCGGCGGCGGCGAACAGCGTGTCGTCCGGCATGCTGCTCCAGACGAAGTAGGAGAGGCGAGAGGCGAGCTCCCAGCTGGAGAGCGGGTGCGCCTCCTCCGAGGTGGGATCCGGGTCGAGCTCGACGCGAAAGATGAAGTGGGGCGACGACAGCACCGCGCGCACCGCGAGCTCGAGGCCCCGATCGACCGGATCGCCCTGGTCGACCGCGAGATCGACGAGCGACAGCAGCTGGTCGACCTCGTCGGCCGTGGCGGGGCGACGCCAGGCGCGGCTGGCGAAGTCCTCCACGATCTGCGTGGCGCAGCCGGCCTCCGCCGGGTCGCAGGTGACGATGCGATCGCGCAGCGGGTTCTCGCCCACGGCGCCGATGGGGCCCTCGACCTCGATCCAGTCGACGACCAGGTTGCGATCGGCGCCGGCGTCGGGGTCGTAGTAGTCGTTGAGGAAGGCGGCGGAGACGACCTGCGTGCCCTGGTTGACGGTGGCCGTCACCTCGAACACCGCCGAGGCGGCGCCGGAGACAGTGAACGTTTCCACGTCCTGGCCGGCGACGCGGATGGCCATCTGCGCGTCGTCGGGGCCGGCGGCCTGCTGCTGCGCGCGGACGCGGACGATGTAGTCGCCGGTGGTGGGGAACTCGAAGGTGGCCGGGATCTCTCCGGTGCTGGTGAGGTTCCACCCGCCCTCGGACGGGCCGCCCGTCTCGCTCTCCAAATCCTCGGCCTCCTGGCGGAGGAGGCTCGACTCGTCGGGCACCGCCATCACCTCCGCGGCGAGCGCCTGCGCGGCGAGCTCGTAGAGCTCGAGCTGCACCGGCGGCACCGAGAGGACGTCGGCGACGTTGTCGAAGCCATAGCCGGTGTCGTCCGCCGGGAAGTCGCGCGCCGGCCGCTGCGTCGTGCCGAGCAGATCGCGGACGGTGTTGTCGTACTCGTTGCGGTTCAAACGATGGAGAGTGACGCGGCCCGGGTCGAGCCCCTGGGGGCCGGTGGTGCCGTCGTCGTTGATCGGCCCGTCGGCATCGTCGCCGTCGTCGCCGTCGGGGCCCAGCGGCCCGTCGACGCCGTCGGCGCCGTCCGACGCGTCGCCCAGGAGGCCGGTGCACGCCGCGAGCGAAGCGCTGGACGCGATCGCCAGCGCGAGGACCAGCCGGGCCCGGGTCTGCCGCAGGCCCGAGGGGCCGGTACCGAAGTAGCCGTGGTGTCTCATGGCGCCTCGGGGACCATGGTCACCGACATGCGCCCCTGCCACAAGGGCGCGGAAATTCACAGCCTCGCTGGATCAGCCTCCACAGCGGCCCTGTGACCGAGGGGAGCGAACACCGAGGCGAAGCGGGCCGGGTCGGCGATGCCCTGCGACTCCATCCAGCGGTCGACGCGGGCGATCATCGCCCGACCCATCTCCCCGCCGCGGAGCTCGCCCAGGCGGCGTCGTGCGCACTCGGCGTGCAGGTGGACCTCGGCGGCGTCGAAGCCGGCCGCCGCCGCCTCGAGGTGGCTGCGCGCCTCGTCGCTGCGGCCGTGCGCGAGGGCGATCTGACCGCGGAGCAGGAGCGAGGCCGCCTGCGCGGTGGGGCGACCGATCGCCTCCAGGGCCGCCGCGTTGCGGCCCGCCACCTCCAGCCGGCGCGGGTTGCGGCGCGAGGTCGCCGCCGCGACCAGACCGCGCAGGAGCAGGGCGTCGATCGCCATCAGCTGGACGCGCAGGAGGTCCGAGCCCTGGAGGCTGGGCCACGCCGCTTCCAGCCGCGACCACGCCGCGTCGGCGCGTCCCTCGTAGAGGTCGCACCAGACCTCGACCTTGTGGGCGAGCCAGTGCTGAGGGTGGTAGTCGGCGCGCGACCACCGGCCGATGGCGCGGCCCGCGCGGCGCCGCGCGGCGATGGCGTCGCCCGCCGCCAGCTCGCCGATGGCGGTGTAGAGGTCGGCGGTGACCGCGCCGTACAGGTTGCCCACACGCTCGGCAGCGCGGTGCCACGCCGGCGATGTGCGCTGGATGACCTGCACCTCGCCCAGCCACAGGCGCGTGTTGAAGAAGCTGGAGCGCGTGGTGGTCACCTCCCAGGCGACGCCGGTGCAGCCCTGCTCGAGCACCTCGGTGCCGCGCTCCATGAGGGCCAGGCCCTCGCGCCAGCGGCCGACGCTCATGCTGGCGTGCCCACGGCACGAGGAGATCAGGCCGGTGAGGTACGGGTCGTCGAGCGGCCGCGCCATCTCCTCCGCGGTGTCGAGGACGCGGGTGCCGCGGTCGTGGCCGCGAGTGTCGCCTTCGAACACCTGCATCATCCCGTAGATGGCGAGGCTGCGCGCGGTGAAGCGCGGCTCGCCCGTCTGCTGTGCCAGCAGGACGGAGCGGATGAAGAAGTACGCCCCGCGGATCACGTCGATTGCGAGCAGACCCTTGCCGGCCGACCAGCAGGCGGCGAGCCGGCGGAGGGCCAGCGCCGAGGGGGCCCTGCCGCCCGCCGACCGCCGGACGCCGAGCCGCGCGCTCCCCGGGTAGGAGAGGCCCACGTCGGCCAGCACCGGCCGCAGCACGCGCACGCCGGCGTCCATGTCGCCGCTGACCAGCAGCTGCTCGGCGGCGCGACGACGGAGGTCCCACGCCAAGTCGCGATCCTCGGAGGCGGAAGCGGCGAGGAAGAGCGGAGCCGCCTCGGCGCACCGGCCGCCGTGGACCAGCGCGTCGGCACGGCGCGCCTCGATGCGCGCCCGCTCGCCCACCCTCCCCCGCTCGCAGGCGAGGGCGAGATCCCACAGCTCGGCGGCGCGCTCGAAGGCCAGGCCTTGCTCCGCTTCCTCCGCCGCGCGCACCGCGTGGTCGTGCGCGCCGTCGCGGTCACCCCCGGCGTGCAGGTGCTGCGCGAGATCGCGCGGGTCGGCGCGGCCGGTCGCGGCGAGCGCGCGCCCGAGGGCGAGGTGGATGCGCGCGCGCGCCTCGCCGCCCACGCTGGCGGAGACGCCCTCCCGGATGCGGTCGTGGTAGGCCTCGACCGCGTCGCGCTCGCGGGCTCCGCGCGTCCTCACCAGAGAGCCGGAGCGGAGCAGCGCCAGCGCCGGGCGCGCGTCGACGATCGCGGCGGCGGCCGCGGCGACGCCCTGCTCGATGGGTCGTCCCGCGACGGCCACGACCTCGAGGAGCCGCTGCGCGTCGGCCGGGAGCTGCGCGACGCGCGCCACCAGGAGATCGGCCAGCGAGACGCGCGTCGCCCCGCCAGCCTGCGCGTAGCGGACCAGCTGCTCCACGAAAAACGGGTTGCCCTCTGCCTCCTCCGCCACGTCGACGGCGACCACGGCTGCGGCGTCGTCCCCCGCCCCCAGGAGCGAGCGCGCCAGCTCGGCGGCGTGGCCTGGATCGAGCGGATGCACGTGGATGGTGCGCACGCCCTCGATCAGCTCGCCGCTCTGGATCGCGCGGAGCAGCGGTGTCTCCGCCTCTTCGCTGCGGTAGGTGCACACGAGGAGGATCGAAGGGCTCTCCGGCTCTGCCACCAGCTCGGCGAGGAGACGACCGCTGTCGCCGTCACCCCATTGCAGGTCGTCGATCACCAGCACCAGCGGCCTCGTCCCTGCGATGCGGAAGAGGAGCAGCTTGAGGCAGCGGAAGGCGCGCGACCGCAGCTCCTGCGGATCGGGGCCGCCGGCGACCAGCGTCACCTCCGGCGGGGCCATCCGCACCTCGGGCGAGAGGACCGCGACCTCGCGCAGCACCGGGAAGATGCGCGCGAGCTCGTTCACGCCCGGCGGCAGGAGCTCGGCCAGCCGGCGGCGCGGCAAGGAGCCAAGCTCGCGCTCCAGCGCGTCGACCAGGGCGTCGAACGCCTTGTAGGGGACGCTCTCCCGCTCGTAGCAGCGCCCCTCCAGCACCAGCGCGCCCTCGCGCCGCCGCAGCGTGTCGGCGAAGCCCCGGACCAGCGCCGTCTTCCCGACGCCGGAGCGGCCGTCGACCAGCACCGCGACGGCCTCGCCCGCCGCCGCGGCGCGGTAGGCGCTCTCCAGCTCGGAGAGCTCGGCCTCGCGACCGATGACGCGCGGAGGTGCCGAGGCGCTGACCGCCTCGGGCGCGTCGCTGGAGGCGAGCGTCCTCCGCGCGGTGCGCTCGCCGGAGACGTCGTCGTGCTCGGCGTCCGACAGATCGATCGCGGTGTCGGTCCCCGCCGATGCGCTCGATGGTGGACGCGCGAGGCTCACCAGGTGGCGGGCGCCGCGCGCAGGTGACGAGCCGCCGCGGGACGAGGCCAAGCTCTGCCCGTCGGCGAGGCACAGCAGCACGTCCTCCGCAGTGGGCCGCTCCCCGGGGTCCATGCGCAGCAGCTCGGCGCAGAGCACGTCGAGGTCGCCCGGCACCGAGGGCGACAGCGCCGAGGGCGCGCGCGCCTCTTGCCGGACGTTGCCCTCCAGCGCTTCGCGCGGCGAGCCGCGGAACGGGAGGCGGCCGGTGAGCGCCTCGAACAGCATCACGCCCACTGCGTACCAGTCGGAGGCCGGCGTCGCCGGGCGCCCCAGCGCCTGCTCCGGCGCCATGTAGGCCGGCGTGCCCGCGGTGGGCCCATGCAGATCGGCGGCGAGCGCGACCCGCGAGTCGTCGGCGACCAGGCCGAAATCGAGGACGACGACGCGGCCGTCGCGCTCGACCAGCACGTTGCTCGGCTTCAGATCGCGATGCAGCTTGCCCGCCGCGTGCAGCGCGGCCACGCCGCGCGCGAGCTGCAGGATCGACGCGCGCAGGCGCCGCACCCCCTCTCCGTCCAGCGCCGGCGCGTCGCGCCGGGGTGACCACTCGGCGAGCGCCGAGCTGCCGCCGATCAGGGTGTCCGCCTGTCGCAACCGATCCACCTCCGCCGCCTCGGCGACGATGGCCGCCTCGGCGGTCCCTCCCCTCACGTGCTCGAGGAAGCGCTCGCCGTCGACGTACTCCATGACGAAGAACCACTGATCCTCGTCGGCAACCAGCTCGTGGAGCATGACGAGGTTCTCGTGCGCGACATCGGCGACCGACCGGAACTCGGCCTTGAGGCGGAGGAGGCCACGCGGGTCGGTGCGGTGCAGCGTCTTGACGGCGACGGTGCTGCCGCGCTCCACGTCGATGGCGCGGTAGACGACGCCCATCCCCCCCGAGCCGACGCGCTCCACGATCTTCCAGCGGCCGAGCAGCACCAGCTGGTCGGGCTCGGGGCGCAGGTCCGCCATGGGGCGCGCGCCCGAATGCGGGGTCGGCGCAGGCGGATCGTGATCGGTGTCGTGGCGCGGACCGGAGGGCACGACGATGACGAGCGGCTCGGAGGACGTGTCGTTCTCGGGCACTGGGCACCTCGTGGGCACTTGGCCAGAAAGCGGCGAGGGTACCCGACAAGCGTGCCCGTGGGCACCGAGGTTCGGCCGCGCGACCGGCCGACGCAGGGGCGGTCGAGCTAGGGCGCCTCGCCCGCGGGGACCATGGGCACGAAGCGCACGGCGCCCAGATCCTCCCGCGTGACCACGTCGCGGCGGGCGCCCTGGCCCCGGCGGAGGCGGAGCAGACGCTGGATGCCGCCCTGCTCGCCCACCGGGGCCACCAGGACACCGCCCTCGGCGAGCTGCGCGACCAGCGCCGGCGGCATCTCCGGCGGCGCTGCGGTGACGACGATGCGGTCGAAGGGGGCATGCTCCGGCCACCCCTGGTAGCCGTCGCCCACCCGCACCTCGACGTTGCCGTACCCGAGGCGCGCCAGCCGCTCGCGCGAGGCCACCCCCAGCGGCTCGAGCAGCTCGATGGTGTGAACCTTCTTCGCGAGCCTTGCGAGGATCGCCGCCTGGTAGCCGGAACCGGTTCCGATCTCGAGGACGGTCTCCTTCCCCGTCAGCTCCAGGGCCTCGGTCATCATCCCCACCACCGTCGGCTGGGAGATGGTCTGCCCGTGGCCGATCGGGTGCGGCGCATCGCGGTAGGCGGCGCTGAGGGACGCGCCGGGGACGAAGAGGTGGCGCGGCGTCTCGGCCAGCACGGCGAGCACCGCGTCGCTCTTCACCAGCCCCTCGCGTCGCAGCCCCGCCAGCAGCAGCGCGCGAGCGCCACGCGATGCCTCGGTGTCGAGCGGCTCGGTCGCGGGCGCCGACGACGAGGCCCCACCCTTCGGCGAGGGAGCGTCACCCGATGCGCTGGCGGTCGCCTCGGGTCGCGACGCGCGCTCGTCGGCCGGCGCCGGGCCGCGCGAGCACGAAGGCGCGAGGAGGAGCACAGCGCCGATCACCCTCGCCCTCGTCACGTCGGGAAGCATGGGCCACCCGAGGACGGGGCGCTCACCCTCCTCGACGTCAGCTCAGCTTCGACCAGTCGAGGAGATCGACCTCGAACGGCGCGATCGCGTAGTCGACGGTGTCGCGGTGGTCGACGCGGTCGCCGCCCACCTGGAAGGGGACCGGGCGCGAGAAGGTCGCGCGGACCTTGGTGACGAGCCAGCTGCTCATCTGCGGCAGCGGGTGCTCACCGCGCCACAGCCGCGGTGAATAGGCGAGGCCCTGGGCGGCTCCGGCGGCGTAGATGCGGAAGTTCATGCGACCGCGGACGAGCTGCGCGAACGGGAAGGCGCGGAAGCGGAAGCCCCACTCCTCGCTGGTGCCGGCGCCGCAGACGCTGGTCGGCCCGCGGTAGAGCACCTTGCCGTGCTCGCCGCCCGGCAGGGCGTAGGGCCTGCCCGCGTCGTCGACCCCGAGCGCGTCCTCGCCGAGGTTCACCACCTCGACCTCGACGCGGTCCTGGAACATGTGTCGCGGCGCGACCCGGGTGAGGAGGGCGTTGAGGTACCCGGGCAAGCCGTGGCGCGCGCGCGTCGGGAGCAGCGAGAAGCCCTGCTTCTGCGCATGAAAATCGTCGATGAGCTCCGCGTCCCACCCGGTGCCCGCGAAGGGGCCGACCAGGCCGCAGGTCTCCACCAGGTCGAAGCTGCGGAAGCGGAGGGGTCGGCCGCTCCGCTCGGCGTTGCCGAGCTCGCGGAGCGCGCGCCGCCAGGTGTGCGCGCCCGTGGCGTGCGCCCAGCCGTTGCCGGTGCCGAGCGGGAGGACGGCGAGCGCCGGCGCGACAGGTCGCAGCTCGTTCGTCGACTGCGCTCGCATCGCGTTGATGAAGCCGACCGCCGTCCCGTCGCCGCCGGCGGAGAGCACCATCTCCGGCGGGTCCTCCAGGATCTCGCGGGCGAAGTCCTCGGCGTCGGCGAGGGACCGGGAGACGCGAATGCGAGCCCCCGGGAGCTCGGCGTGGAGGGTTCGGGCGACCGCCTCGCTTCCGCGACGGGCCCGGACGTTCACGAGCGCCGCGATGTCCACGACGCTTGCTTTAATTCCGAACCGGTCGCTCGTATGTCACGCCTATGTCATCCGGGGCCCCCGCGCCTGACGGCGCTGCGATGGACCCGCGCCTGCAACGCCTGACGCTGGCGCTCTGCGTCATCGCCATCGCCTTGTCCATGGCGCTGGTGCTCACCTTTGGACACGGGCGCGACCAGTCGATCTACGCGCTGGTGGCGCGGGAGACGCTCGGCGGAGGGATGCCTTACCGCGACGCCTTCGACTTCAAGCCGCCCGGCATCTTCGTCGTGTACGCCATGGCGCGCGCCCTGTTCGGCGCCGGGCCCGAGGCGATCCGCATCCTCGAGGTCGTCGCCATGGCCGCGTCGGTCGCCGCCCTGGTGCGGCTCGGCCGCCGCGAGCTGGGCTCCACCCTCGTGGGGTGGGTCGCCGCCGCCATGGCCTGCGGCCTCCACGCACAGCTGGACTTCTGGCACACCGGCCAGCCGGAGAGCTTCGGCGAGCCGCTCGGGCTGTGGGCCATCGCGCTCGCCGCCTGCGCCGGGCGCGAGCCGGCGGCCCGCCGGCGCGCGCGGCTCCTGGTGGCCGCGGGCGCGCTCCTCGGCATCGCCGGGCTGATGAAGCCGCCCCTCGCCGGCTCGGGGCCGGTCGTCGCCGCGCTCGCCGCGTGGCTGCAGGATCGCGACCGGCCAGCTGGTTGGACCCCCAAGGATCGCGCGCGCCAGGCCGCCCAGCCCTTCCTGTGGGTCGGGCTGGGCGGCGTGCTGCCGCTCGTCCTCTGCCTCGCCTGGTTCGCCGCGCGCGGCGCGCTGGGCGACCTGCACGAGGTCCTCTTCGTGTTCACGCCGCAGTACACGCGCATCTCCTGGAAGGACGTCACGGCGGCGACGATGCTGTGGCGCGGCCTCATCGAGTGGCTGACCGTCTACTCGAGCGCGCTCCTCGGCGGCCTGGTGCTGGCCGCGGTGATGCCGTGGCCGGCGCGCGCGCGGGCGGTCCTCGCCGCGACGCTGACGGTGTGCCTGGTGCACGTGGCGGGCGTCGCTATGCAGGCGAAGTTCTTCCCCTACCACTGGGGGGCGACCTTCGCGCCGACGGCCCTGATCGCCGCCACCGGGTGGGTGGCGCTGCTCGAGGCGGCGTCGCGCCGCCACGTCGCCCTCGGCGCCGGCGCGCTGGCGATCGGGCTGGCGGTCGCCTCGGTCCACGCGCCGGTGCCCAGCATGGGCCAGGCGCTGCTCGACCGGGCGGCGCGGCGGGTGCAGGTAATGACCTTGCCCCCCGGCCCGGCGAGGACGGCCGAGCTCGACGCCCTGGCCTCGATCGCCGACGTCGACGCCCGCCACAACCGCGCGGCGGCGGAGATGGTGGCGGAGCACGTGCCACCCGGGCAGCCGATCTTCGTGTGGGGCTTCGAGCCGGCCGTCTACGACCTCGCCGACCGGCCGGTGGCCAGCCGCTTCATCTACGACGTGCCGCAGCGCGCGGCGTGGTCCAAGGGGCCGATGCGCGCCGCCCTGATGCGAGACCTCTCGGCGCGTCCACCGGCGGCGATCGTGGTCGAGCACAACGATGTCTTCCCCTTCGTCACCGGCGACGCGCTCGACTCGGCGACCAGCCTCGACGACTTCACCGAGCTCCAGGATCTGCTCGCGACGTCCTACCGGATGGTGGGTCGGGCGGGCGATCTGGACGTGTGGGTCCTGTCGTATCCTCCCGCCGGCTGAAGGAGGCTCCTGAGCCTCCCGGAATGGGGCGTCGCACGGTGCCGGCGCCGACGCGAGATTCACGTGGGGACAGGCGAGCGAGCCCGACACCACGACGAAACGTCCGCGAAACGCGCCTCCGCTACGCCGGGGTCCATGGAACCCCACGTCGATCCGGGTGACACGGCCTGGCTCCTCGTATCGATCTCGATGGTCATGCTGATGACGCCGGGCCTGGCGCTGTTCTACGGCGGCATGGTCCGCCGCAAGAACGTCCTGGCCACGCTGATGCACGCGTTCTCGGCGCTGCCCATCGTGACCATCCAGTGGGTGGTCATCGGCTACGCGCTGGCATTCGGCACCAGCCACGGCGGCGTGATCGGCGGGCTGGGGCACGCTTTCCTGGCCGACGTGGGCGTGGAGCCCAAGGGGACGGTGCCCCACCTCGCCTTCTGCGCCTTCCAGATGATGTTCGCCATCATCACGCCGGCGCTCATCGCCGGCGCCTTCGCAGAGCGCATGAAGTTCGCCGCCTACGCGCTCTTCTCGCTCCTCTGGGTGACCATCGTCTACGCGCCGGTCGCGCACTGGGTCTGGGCCGAGGGCGGCTGGCTGCTCGACATGGGCGCCCTCGACTTCGCGGGCGGCACGGTCGTCCACCTCGCCGCCGGGGTGAGCGCCCTGGTCTGCGCCGTCGTGGTCGGTCGCCGCGTCGGCTTCCCGCGGGAGCGGCACGTCCCCCACAACCTGACCATGACGCTCCTCGGCGCCGGCATCCTCTGGTTCGGCTGGTTCGGCTTCAACGCCGGGAGCGCGCTGGGCGCCAACGGCGTCGCCGCCGCCGCACTGCTCAACACCCACGTCGCCGCCGCCGCGGGCGTGGTGGGCTGGGTGGCCATCGAGTGGAAGCAGCGCGGCAAGCCCACCGCGCTCGGCGTCGCTTCCGGGCTGGTCGCCGGACTGGTCGGGATCACGCCGGCGGCCGGGTTCGTGGCGCCGTGGGCGGCGATGGTCATCGGAGTGCTCACAGGCGCCGCCTGCTACGGCGGCGTCATCCTCCTGAAGGAGCGACTGCACGTCGACGACAGCCTCGACGCCTTTGGCGTTCACGGCGTGGGCGGGCTGCTGGGCGCGCTGCTCACCGGCGTCTTCGCCGACACGCGCGTCAACGCCGCCGGTCGCGAGGGAGTCCTCCGCGGCAACCCGGGGCAGATGGTGCCGCAGATCGTCGGCATCGTCGTGGTCGCCGCCTACGCAGCGCTGCTCACCTTCGTGATCCTGAAGGTCCTCGACAAGCTCCTGGGCGGCCTGCGTGTGGGGACCAACGAGGAGCGCGAGGGCCTCGACGCGACCGAGCACGGCGAGCAGGGCTACACGCTGTAAGAGACGCGTGGCACACGCGCTGGGCCCGGCCCCCCCCTGGACGACCCTCCACTCGACTGCGGGCCCTTCAGGGTGACGCCGGGGCGTCGCGGCGCTTTCGGTAGAGCCACCACGTGCCCTCGTGGGCAACCGGCTCGATGGCAGGATCGCTGATGAAGAGGATGTCCGGCGACTCCTGCGCGCGGACCAGGAACCAGTCGAAGAAGTCCCGATGCTGGCGCAGATCGAAGGCGGTGGGCTCCCACTCCCAGCGCTCGGGCACCCGCGGAGGGACGACGGCGGTGGCGTCGCGACGGTAGCGGAGCGGTGAGGCTCCGAAAAGGGCGAAGTGAAAGACGAGCCACCCGCCCTTCTCGGCCTGAACCCACGCCGGAAGGTGGATGAAGGGCGTCACCAGCCGCCAGGTGCCGGTGTGATCGAAGACCAGGTAGAGGAGCTTCGGCGCCTGGGGAATGTGCGCGGTGATGGCGCGAAAGTCGGCGGTCGTCCGCTCGAAGCGCGCGTAGTGCTTCGCGGGCACGCGTGCCGTCGCCAGGGCCGAGACGGAGAGCGCGGCGACCACCAGCGCGCGGGCGCCGAGGCGGCGCGGAGGATCGGGCAGGAGCGCGACCGCTACGACGAGCACCACGGTCGCCTCGCGCGGAAAGACGTACCACCAGTTGCCGATCTGGAACGGCAGCATCAGGTAGCCGGCGGCGAGGCCGACCGTCACCGCGATCACCACAGCTGTCGCGGTCCGCCGGAAGCGATCGTCCTCCGCGGTTCTCTCCCCGGGGCGCGCGACGCGCCAGGCGAGCAGCGCCAGCGCCAGCGCCAGCGCGATGCCGGCGGTGAGCCTCGCCGCCCCCATCTCCGCCGGATCGAAGAAGCCGCCGACCACGTGGGAGACGACGTCGCGCAGCCGCGCGAAGTCGGGCGCCGTGAGGAGCGCCCCCACCGGCGGGGTGAGGTTGCGCGGCCGTGCGTCGAGCCACCACGCGAAGAGCCCGAGTGACGGCCCGAGCGCCGCGAGCACCGGCACCACGCGCCGCCCCATCGCGCTCGCCCGCGCCCGCACCCCCGCGCCGGAGGGTGTCACCGCCCATGCCGCGAGGAGCGCGGCGAAGAGGACCGCCGCCATCGCGAACGGGAAGCGGAAGATGTGGGCGAAGAAGAGGACGACCAGGCAGATCGCCAGCGCCGCGCCGCGCCACCGGGAGGGCCTGTCCACCAGGCGGAGGGCCAGGCCGACCGCCATCGCGAAGAGGCCGCAGGCCGCGACGAAGTTGATGAAGCCCCAGTGCACCAGGTGGCACCAGGTGAGCGGCGCCGCCGCGAGACCCAGGAGCGGGCTCTTCCTCATGCCGCGCGCCAGGACCGCCGCCCCCAGCGGCAGGAGCAGCAGCGCACAGCCGGTCGCGACCCGCACCGCCACCGAGGGAGACAGCACCAGCATGAGCACCGCGCCCAGCGCGTACGTGAACATGTAGGGGACCGCGATCGGGCGCAGCTCGAACTGGTCGTCGAAGTGGAAGGCGGGATCCCAGAAGTGCCGCATCGCCGAGGTGTGTGCGGCGTGCATGGGCAGGTCCGTCATCGGCGGGTAGGTGGTCGAGGCGAGGGGCCACACCACGGTGACGATCGCCACGACGAGGGCGACGACCGCGGCCACGGTGCCCTCGACGTCGCTCCGCGCCGCCTCGTGCCAGCGGCGGAGCCAGCGCAGGGGAACAGGCACAAACATGCGGGAGAAAGGCGGCTGCACGCGCGCTGACGCTACCAGGCACGGCGCGTGCGAACGATAGGGGTAGGCGCGCTTCGCGCCCACAACCCTTGCCCTCGAGCCTGGCCTCATGAACCAATCACCCCTTGCCGCTCCACCCCCGGCGCGACACCGCCCATGGCCGGCCCACCTCCTCGGCCTGGGATCCATCCTCGCGGTCCTGCTGACGGGCCCCGCCTGCCAGGACGAGAGGAAGACGCCCACCGATGTCGTCGACGGCGCCGCCGCCCAGGCGGGATCCGGCAGCGGATCCGGCACCCAGTCGGGTGGCGGCAATGCCAGTGACGGGACAGGAGGTGGTGACCGGGAGGATGGCGCCGGCGGTGGTGTCGATAGCGCCGGCAGCGGGGACGGCGGCGGAAACCCCGGCCCTGGTGAGGGCGTCGGCGGCGGGTCCGTCACCGGCGCTGGGGGAGGCAACGCGGGCCCCGGCGAGGGGGTCGGCGGCAACGACGGCGACCCCTGAGCGTCCCTCGGGTCCCGATCGCGTCGAGAACCGCGTCGCCGCGGCGGCCACCGCCGCGGCGACCCTCGCGCTGGCCGTCGCCGCGCTGTGGGGCGCCGCCTCTCCCATCCACGCCGGGCACGACGCGTCGACGGCGAGCGTGGGCATCGCCGCCGATCAGACGCTGCGGTGGGGGACGCTGGCCCCCGTGCTGGAGCACACCAGCTCACCGCCGCCGCCCGAGCTCGTCTACGCGCACCACCCGTGGGGCATCTTCTGGCTCACGACCGCGCTCGTCGCGGTGCTGGGCCGCAGTGATCTGACGTGCCGTCTGGCGCCGATGCTGCTGTCGGTCGCCACCCCCGCACTGCTCCACCTGCTGGGCTCGCGGCTGTGGCGCCCGGCCGCCGGCGCGGCGGCGGCGGTGATGTTCTGCGCGCTCCCCGTCACCCTGGCCTACGCGAGCTTCAACGCGCTGGAGGTGCCGGTCATCGCATGGAGCACGCTCATGCTCGCGGGCGGGGTCGCCGTGCATCAGGGCGCCGCAGCTCCCCGGCATCGCGACACCGCGATGTTGCTCTGTGGCGCGGCGATGACGTGCCTGTCGGACTGGCAGGGCATGCTGGTGGTGGGCGCGCTGGCCCTGGGCGCCACGGCCGGGGCCGCGTGGGCCTGGCGTCGAGGCACGCGCCCTCCGCGCGCGACCCTGTGGCGGATCGCGGCGCTGGCCGGGATGGTCGTCGTGGTGGTGGCCGCTCACGGTGCCGCGTTCCACGCCCTGGGGAAGCTCCCGGATCTCTGGGCCAGCTACGGGCTGCGCTCGGCGACCGCGCGCAGCTCGGCGTGGCAGGCCATCGCGAGCCGACGCTTCTGGCTGGAGACGACCTTCACCCCGGTCGGCCTCGCCCTGATCGCAGTCTCGGGGCCACTCGCCGCCTGGCGCGCCGCGCGGCTGCGGCGACCGCTGGAGCTGGTCCCGCTCGCCCTCCTCCTCGCGGCCGCGACGCAGTACCTGATTTTTCGCCAGGGAGCCGACGTCCACGTGTTCTGGCCCCACCTCTTCGCGCCGGCGGCGGCGCTCGCCCTGGCGGGCCTCGTGGCCACCACCGCAGCGCGGAGTCGCCGCGCGTGGATGGCGGCGCTGGCCGGCGCGGTGATGGTGTCCGCGGTGGTCGCCGGCGACGGCGTGCGCGCGCTCCGCTGGGCGCGCACCTCCGGCGGTCGCTTCGACGAGCGCGGCCAGCGGGTCGCGTCGGGTGCCGATCAGGTCGCGGCGCTGCGCTGGCTCGCGCCCCAGCTCCCGGGGGACGGCCTGGTCGCGCTCGACGGCAGCCTGCCCCCGAGCTGGGCGCATCTGTGGTCGCTGCGCCGTCCCACCGCCAGGAACCTGCCGCTCGGCCACGGCCCCTGCGATGGCGTCGACCTCGGCGGCGCCGGTGCGATCGCGTGGGTGGGGGACCTGCGCGGGCTGCCAGAGGGCCGGCTGCGCGGCGCCGCGACGCGGTGTGCGGTGCGCGCAGTGGGTCCCTTGCTGATCGCCGTGCCCGGCCCCTGGGCGCCCATCACCTCGCTGCGCATCGAGGAGAGCGTCGCGCCCGGGCTGGCGGGCTTCTTCACGGCCGGCCCCGAGCCCCTCCGCCGCGTGGTGGCCGACCCCTGGGGCACCTGGGAGCTGCGCCGTCACCTCGAGGAAGCGGCCGCGTTGCCTGCCGAGAAGCCAGTTTTTGCCGACGACCATCGGATCGCCCATGACGCCGCCCTCGACGCGGGGGACGGAGGCGCCGCCGCGATCGAGCTGGCCGCCGCGCTCGAAGGAACGGTGCCACTCGAGGCAGCGTTCGACGACGGCACGGTGATCGTCGCCCTCCGCCCTCCGCTCCCCGGCGCGCCGGGCGCGACGACGACGCTGCTGCTGCGCGCCGGCGGCCCGCTGGACGAGGGGGTGGAGCTGGTGGTCCGTGGCCGGGTGGTGCAGCGCGCTTCGGGATCGATCACCATGGCCGACCCGAAGCCGCGCGACCTGGCGATGGGGCCGCGCGTCCCGGCGACGCTGTGGAAGCGGGGCTGGCTCTACGCGGTGGAGCTGGCGCGCCCGCTCCGCCCCGGCGTGGAGGAGCTGCGCGCCTCCTTCCGAGCCACGCGCTTCCCCGCGCGCCCGCCGCGGGCCGTCGGGGGATCGGCCGAGGTGTCGCTCGACGAGTGACGTCCAGGCGCGTTCAACGCGTGGAGGAGATGCTGCCCCCGAATCCGGCGTCCTCGAGGGCCGCAATCATCGCATCGAAGCCCTCGCCGCCGCAGGCCGGGTGCACGGCGTCCACCGACGCCACCTTGCTGTTCCAGTCCATGTGCGCGCCGGTGACTCCGTCGACGTTGGCGAGCGCCTGCTCGACCAGCGGACAGTTCGCCTCGCACGGCACCCCGTCGACCTCGATGTCCACCTGGCACGAGGCTCGGTCGTTCGGCTGGACCGACTGCCGGGCGTGTCCTCCACACCCCGACGTCGCGAGTGAGAGGGAGGGTGCGAGTGCGACGGCAAGAGCCGCGACGGCCATGGCCCGGAGAGTGCGGCGGGGAGGGGCGGGGTGCTGCATCACGTGCCGATCGTAGTGCCTGCCACGGGTTCGCCACAATTTCTCCGCCGCGCCTCCTCGCCCCCTCCCGCGGCGCTCCTCCCGGCTCCCGCATCGTGCAGGGGTCCGGCGCGGTCGCCGGGGAGGAGATCCTTTGAACACCATCGGTCGCGCATTCGCCATCATCAGCATCTGGGTCGCGACGAGCCTGGCCTGGCTCGTCCTGGGCGGCGTCATGTCGTCGCGCTCGAGCGACGCCACCCGCGAGATGTCGAGCCAGGTCGAGGGCCTGTGGGGGCGGCCCCAGGTGCAGCAAGCGCCGACCGCCGTCATCCTGCGGGAGGACGCGACGCCGACGCCGGCGCACCAGCCCGTCGACGCCGCGACGGCGTCGGCGACGCCGGCGACCACCCCCCCGGCGCCCATCGGTCTCACCCCCACCACGAGCGACATCGACGTCGACCTCAAGCTCGACCAGCGCCTCAAGGGGCTGCGCTGGTTCGCGCTCTACGACGTCACGTTCGGCGGCCGCTGGACCTTCCGCCACGACGGCGAGGAGCCGGCGCGGGTCCGCCTCGCCTTCAACCTCCCCGACGCGCAGGGCGTCTTCGACGACGTCCGCTTCGTCGTCGACGGCGCGGAGCTGGAGGTGGCTCCCACCAACGGGCAGCTGGTCCACGAGGCGCTGCTCGACGCCGGTCAGGAGATCACGCTCGAGGTCGGCTACGCGAGCCGCGGCCTCGACTCCTGGCGCTACGCGCCGACCGCCTCCGGCGTGTCGGTCCTCCGCGACTTCGGCCTGAAGATGACCACCGACTTCGACGCCATCGACTTCCCGCAGGGCACGCTCTCGCCGTCGGGTCGCGTCACCGAGGGGGGCGTCAACGCCCTCACGTGGCAGTTCTCGCGCATCGTCACCGGCGACGGCATCGGCATGGCGATGCCGCAGCGCGTGCAGCCGGGCGAGCTCGCCGCGGCGCTCTCGTTCTCCGCGCCCATCTCGCTGGGCTTCTTCTTCCTGGTGGTGGCGGTGCTGGCGCGCCTGCGCGGGCTCGACATCCACCCCATCAACTACGTCCTCGTGAGCGGCGCGTTTTTCGCGTTCCACCTGCTGTTCGCCTACTCGGTGGACCACCTGCACGTGGGCGCCGCCTTCGCGATCGCCAGCGTCGTCAGCGTGGTCATGGTGACCGCCTACCTGCGGCTGGTGGTCAGCTCCCGCTTCGCCTTCGTCGAGTCGGCCGCGGCGCAGCTGCTCTACCTGGTCGGCTTCTCGCTCGCGCACTTCCTGGAGGGGTTCACCGGCCTCACCGTGACCCTGCTCTCGGTGGCGACCCTCTTCCTCCTGATGATGCTGACCGGCCGCATTCGCTGGTCGAAGGTGCTGTCGCGCGCGCAGATGCCTCCGATGCCACACGTCCCCGCCGGGCCGCTGAACACCTCGCCGTACGACGTCCAGCACGGTCACGTCCACGCGGGTTGAAGCGACGCGTTGTCGCCGTTGCCTCTCAATCCGGCCGAAGTCGCAGGCGACTTCAGCCGTGGGAGGCAAGTTGGCGCCGTGGTAGGAGGCGGCCGTGGCGCCCGGTGGGGAGAGCAGCCCGGCGCCCGACCCGGCGCCGACGACGTCGTTCCGGCCACCGCCGCCGGCGCCGCTGTGGCGGCGCGCCCTGCCCTTCGTCGTCGCCGCGGGGCTCCTCACCTTCGTGGTGGCGCGGCTGGATCTGGTGGCGTTCCGCGCGGTGCTGGCCGAGCTGAACGTGCCCCTGTTCCTCGCCTTCACCCTGGGGTGGACGGTCGTGCTCCTCGCCGCGGACGCGCTCGCCAGCGTCGCCGCGTATCGGGTGTCGGCCCCCGACGTCCGCTTCGGCGAGTTCTACGTGCTCCGCGGCGCCTCGTACCTGCCGGGCCTCCTCAACCACCACCTGGGTCAGGCCTTCCTGACCTACATGACCGCGCGCGCCTTCGGGGTGCCGGTGGCGCGCGTCGCCGGGGCGACGCTCCTCTCCTACGCGGGGTGGATGGGCTGCCTCCTCGGCCTGGCGATCGTCGCGCTGCCGGTGGCCGGCATGCCCTGGGCCTGGCTGCTGGCCCCGCTCGGGGCCGGCGTC
>JBKJLX010000756.1:0-5413 GCA_046596645.1 Polyangiaceae bacterium | reverse complement strand
GGCTCGCCCTCGTAGTCCACGCGCGCCACCTCGGCCCGCGGCACGGTCCGCACCTCTCCATTCGCCAGCTGGACGCGGACCCCCGTCGACGACTCCTCGAGGACCACGCCTCTGACGCGACCGCCACCCACCAGGTGAACGGTGTCGTCCGCCGCGGCGGCTCCCCCCGAGAACGTCACGATCGCCGCGAGGGCCCATCCGGGAGCACGCCGAGCCGCGGACCGCACGTCACAGGACATAGTGGACTCCGATCGAGAGGTTCGTCCGGAACCCGGTGAACCCGCCGTCGAAGACGACGTAGGGGCCCGCGGACACCACCGACGCGATCTCGATGGTGCGCGCATCCCCGAAGCGGAGGATGGCCGGCGAGAACCGCGGCCCGACGAACAACGCGGTGGCGTTGCCGGAGACGTCGTCGGGGAGAAGGCGAAGCCCGCTGGCATCGGGGTGCACGTCGAGCTCGAGGCCGATCCCCGCCGAGTAGACCGAGAACGCGTGCATTCGCGCCTCGAAGGCGGCACCGAAGGCCAGCTGCGTGGCCGTGCCGGTGATCTCTTCCGCGCTCGTCTCCGGCGAGGGATAGAGATCGACCCCGCCCAGCAGCCCCACGCCCATGTCGGCCGCCGGGGAGAGCGTGCCGCGCAGCCAGACCTCTGCGCGGCCGCCGGTGCCGATGAAGCCGCCGCGACCCAGCTCGATCATCCCGAGGGCGGGAGACAGTCCCAGCGACAGGCGTAGACCTCGCTCGTGCACGTCGAAGCGCGTGCGGTGGGCGGAGGGCTCGAGCGCGACATCGGTGGTCCGCCCCGGCTCGACCAGCGCGAACGCCGCGCTGCGTCCGCCGTCCGCGAAATAGGCGACGACGAGGTGCTCGCCCGGCGGCACCTCGACGGCGAGCGGCGCCGCGCCCCGCTGGTCATCGATCACGATTTCCGCCGGCTTCGCCGAGGTCGCGACGAGCTTGCCCTTCGCGCCCTCGGCCGAGTCGGCGTGGGCGACGGACGCGCACGCGAGTGTGGCCGCGGCGAGCACCCAGCTCCATTCTCGCATCGTGTGGCGACGTGCCCCGGAGGCTGTCGCGTCGCCATGAGCAGTTCTTGCGCCGCGCCCGAGCAGGTGGCGGCGCCCTCCAGCGAGGTGCCTTGCAAGATCTGACCATGGGCGCGCCACCCCGCCCGCTCCAGCGTGATGCCCCGTGTCCAACGATCGCATCGACGTGCTCGCAGTGGCCCTGGGCCTGGCGCTGGTCGCCGTGACCAGCTGCCTCTCCTCTCCGCCCCTGGGCCTCGACGACGACGGGAGCGGGAGCGGGGGCGGAGACGGCGCGAGCGAGGACGAGGACGACAGCTCGGGGAGCGGGCCCCGGCCTCCGCAGGTCGAGCTCCGCTTCACACCGGATGGCGAGGTGTGGCACATCGCTACCGCCCCCGGGACCTACTGGTTTCTCATCAACGCCGACACCAACGGCAGCCCCGTCGCTCAGGGCGACGAGGTCGTGGTGGCCAATGAGGGCCCGGACACGGCACCGGAGTTCGAGGTCGAGGTCGGCCTCTCCGACGGGGCCAGCGCCTTCCCATGCATGCGCCTCCCGACGTCCCAGCCGGTCCGCCCTGGCCACTCGCACAGCTGGACGGGCCCCCACGTCTGCGTGCTCCAGGTGCCCGCAGGCGCGTACAGCGCCTACCTGCAGATCGACCCGCGGAACGCGCTGGCCGAGTCCGACGAGAGCAACAACGTCGTCTTCGGAAGCGTGCAGGTCATCATCGAGTGACAGCGCCTGCGTGGACCCCGCTCCACACCACGCGCGAGAGCTCCCAGCGCGACGAGATCCCGCACTTCGCGTAGACGCTTTGCAGCTGGTTGGCGACCGTGCGCGCCGAGCAGCGTCGGGCGCACGCGATCGCGTGTGGTTGGGGAGTCCGTCGAGGGCCAGTCGCGCCACGTCTCGCTCCGCCACCGTCAGCGCCACCGCGGGCGCCCGGAGCGGCGCCGGGGTGGCGAGGCGCTGAAGATCGTGCCGGGTCCGGACGTCCAGGCGCCCGCGGACGCGCCGAAGGGCGCGGGACACTGCGCTCTCCGATCGTGCGCACTCCAGCGCGATCTGCTTCTGGGACCACCCCGCGCCGAGGAGGTCGACCAATGCGTCGCTCGACCCCGCTCAGCCCCCCAGCCTCCCCAGCCATCGAAAGCCCCCCGACCCGAGCCATGCAAGCGATGGGGCGCGATGGCCATGGTGTTTTCTTCGAGCCCAGGACCCTGGCAGGCCCTGCATTTCGACCATCGAGCGCGGCCTCGCCGGCTGTACCGTGCACGCGTGCAAGGCCCCACGATTCCTGCCGTGACCCGAGGGCCGTCGGCGGCGGCCTCCTCGATCGCGGCGTCGCTGCTCGCGGCCTCGCTGCTCGTCGCGCCGTCGGCGGCCCGCGCGCAGGCACCCGCGGCCGCGCAGGCACCCGCAGCACCGAGCGCGCCGTTGGCGTCTGCCGCCGCCACCGAGGAGCAGAAGGCCGCGGCGCTCGAGCGCCACCTGCGTGGCGTGGCGCTGGTGCAGCGGGCACAGTGGTCCGACGCGCTGGCCGCCTTCGAGGCCTCGGCGCAGATCATCCCCAACCCGACGACGACGCTCAACATCGGTGCGTGCGAGCGGGCGCTCGGCCGCTACGTCCGCGCCCGCGCGACGCTGACGCGCGCGATCGCCGAGGACGAGCGGCGCGGCCACGTGGTGCCGGAGAGCGCGGTCGTCGAGGCGCGCGGGTTCATCGCCGAGATGGATCGCGTGGTGGCGACGGCGCGGCTCACCGTGAAGCCGGTGGGGTCGACGATCGCCGTCGATGGCCGCCCGCTGGAGCCGCTCCCCGCGGCGGGCGGTTCGATGCGGCTCGCCGCGGGGGTAGCGCCGCCCGGCCCCGGCCAGGCGACGCCTGCGCTCTCCTTCGACGTCGTGCTCGATCCTGGCGTGCATGTGTTCATCCTCGCGCGGAGGGGCTTCTCCGACGTCGTGCTGAACCGGACCTTCGCACCGGGCACGACCACCGACGTGCAGCTCGAGCTGGACGAGCTGCCGGCGCGGATGAGGGTGACGTCGTCGGAGGCGGGCGCGATCGTGCGCGTCGGCGACGTCGACGTGGGCCCCACCCCGGTCGAGGTCCTTCGGCCACCCGGCACCTACCGCGTGGTCGTCGGGAAGGAGGGCTTTCTCCCCTACGAGACGCAGGTGCGGGTCAAGGCGGGCGAGGCGCTGGATCTCGATGCTGCGATGACGGTCGACGAGCCGACCGTCCTGCAGAAGTGGTGGTTCTGGACCGGCGCGGCGGTGGTCGTCGCAGGCGGTGTCGTCCTCACCTATGCCCTGACCCGGCCCGGTCCCGAGGTCCCGCCCTATGACGGCGGGAACACCGGCTGGGTGGTGCAGCCGACCGGCGTTCGTTTCTGACGATCCGTCAGCTAGGGCTCAGAGGGGCTGGACGCAGCGCAGGCCGAGCCCGGCGGAAGCTCCCACCGACCCGTCGCGGTGCGCCCCCGCCATGTCCGCGGGGTCCTTGGTCCACGAGCCCCCCTTGAGCGCCTTGGCGCCGCGCTCGTCGGGCACCTCGCAGCGCGGGTCGGAACGAAGCTGCACCGCCGGTCCCCAGCACGCATCACCGGCGTAGGGCTGGGTGTCGTCCAGCACCCACTCCGACACGTTCCCGGCCATGTTTCGAACGCCGAGGAGCGTCATGTCGGTGTCCTTCCCGCCGGGCAAGGGGCCCGCCGCCTCGCCCGAGGGCTGGCACCGACCAGCGCTGCCGTCTTCATTGCGCTGATCGATCACGGCCTGATCGCACGGGTTCGTCGCCTCGTCGAGCCAGGGAAAGCGCGTCTCGGCGTGGAGGTTCGTCGCGACGTACTCCCATTGCGCTTCGGTCGGCAGCAGCTTGCCGGCCGCCGCACAGGCGGCGACCGCCCCGCGCCACGGCAGGCAGTTCACCGGCAGATCGTCGCCGCGGTCCCACGTGCAATAGCCATCGTCGGCGCTCCCGGCGGGCGGCAGGAGGTGGCCCGCCTCCACCAGCGGCCGCAGCTCGCCCACGGTCATCTCGTCCTTGTCGATCATGAAGGGCGCGAGATAGACCATCTGCTCGGGCACGGTCAGCAGCTCCGTCACGAGCGGGCTGGTGCGCGGGGCGCCGAGGAGGAAGGTGCCGCCGGGCACGCAGACCATCCCCTCGGGCGCGGTGACGCCGTCACAGCCGCTCGGGCCGGCGAGCGACCAGGTGCCGGGGGCCGCCACCTCCGGCTCTCGCTCCTCCCCCGTGAGCGGGGGAGCCACCGCGCTCGCGCCGGTGGCCGGATCGCACGAGGTGCCGGCGGCCGGGTCCGCGACGACGCCGAAGCACGCCATCCGCAGCGAGAGGCCCACGTAGGTCACCCGCGCGGGCTCCGGAAGGGGCGCAAAGGCGTCGATCAGGCGGTCGGTGGACGGCAGGCCGTCGTCGCCGGTGATCGCGGTGCGGTAGAGGCGCGCGCGGATCGACGAGCTCCGGTCGACGTCCGAGGAGACACCGAAGGAGATGGGCCAATCCGCGGCGTCGGCGACGCCGAATTGCCGTCGGCAGCCGGCGCACACCGCGCCGTCCTCGTCCAGCACCTCGACGAGTAGGCGATCGCCGATCTGTGGGACGACAGCGTCGGTCCCGATGGTGACGAGCCACTGCGCGCGCGGAGTGGGGACCTCGTCGCAGGAGGTCGCGGCGGCCAGGGTGAGCGCGACGGCAAGGAGGCGCAGTCTCACGGCGCCCCCGCGTAAGCACAGCGGAAGCCGCCACCCGGGCCGGTCGCGGAGCCGCGGCGCAGCGCGGCAGCCCCGGTGCCGAGGCCCGAGCTCCACGATCCACCGCGGGCCGCGCGCTCGTACGTGTCCGCCACGCAGACCGGGTCCACCGCGACGCCGCCGCCGTTCGCGGGCGACCAGCAGACGTCGTCGAACGGGCGCGGGGCGTCGCGCAGCACCTCGGTGACGCTCCCGGCCATGTCGTGGACGCCGTCGAGAGACACGTCACCGAGACCGCCGCACGCGGCGGTCGCAGGGTGCGACCCCGGCGGCTCGAGGCCCTCGCCGTCGCATTCGGTGAGCGGCCCCCCGGGATACCTCCGGGAGAGGCTGGTCGTGCAGCAGTCCGGCTGCTGGTCGCCCCAGGGATAGAGGAAGTCACGACCTCGGCCGCGCGCCTCGTGCTCCCACTGCGCCTCCGTGGGGAGCGTGCCTCCCAGCGCGGCGCAGACCGCGTCCGCCGTCACCGGAGAGACGCAGTTGAGGGGCAGCGCATCGTTGGAGGCGTCCTCGGCCCCGATCCAGGTGCAGAAGGCGTCCAACAGGTCGGCCGGGTTCCGAATCAGCGGCTCTGGCGCGTCGCCGAGCACCCCGGCGAGAGAC
>JBKJLX010000753.1:0-8180 GCA_046596645.1 Polyangiaceae bacterium | reverse complement strand
CTCCCGCGGGAGCCTCCCGGCGGGGGTTGATCCGGACCAGCTAGCCCTGAACGACCCTGGTGGGGTAGATACAATCCGCATCGCGGCCTGACCGCTGCGCGTGCTCGCTGCGCTCGCGATGTGCTCGCGGGACGGCCGCGGGTAGCATCGCGGCGTGGGAGAGCTGGAGAGTTTTAGGGGCGCGATCCTGGCGGCGCTGGGGGTCGCGGCGTGCAGCTCGTCGAGCGGCGGCAGCGCGGTGACGGAGGTGGATGTGCCGCCACCGGGGCCGGGGGTGCTGCCGGTGGCGGAGGGGAAGCGGCCGGAGCGGGCCGGGATCGGCTACGTGAAGGAGCCGAACGGGAACGTGCGGCGCGCGAGCCCGGTGACCTGCGACGCCGCGATCGACCAGCCGGCGTGCCGCGGCGACGAGGGGCACAAGCAGTGCTCCAGCGACGCCGACTGCAAGGACGGGCCGCACGGAAAATGCGTCAGCGGCAGCGGCCAGATCGGCACCTACTGCGGGTGCGAGTACGCGTGCGCGAGCGATGACGAGTGCAAGCCCGACCAGGCGTGCGTCTGCAAGGAGCACACGGGCGAGGGCCACTCGGTGTGCGCCCAGGCGGGCTGCAAGGCCGACGCCGATTGCGCCGGCGGCCAGTGCGGCGTCAGCTCGTTCAACAACGGCTGCTTCACCTCGGTCTCGCTGACCTGCAGGTCGCCCGCCGACACCTGCGCGTCGGACGCCGACTGCAACGGCGGCCGCGGCGCGTGTCGCGCCTCCGCCGCCCCCGGCCGGGCGGGCGCCGCCGCACCGACGAAGTGGTCCTGCCAGACGGTGTCCTGCGCCATCGGTCGTCCCTTCGTCGTCGCCGGAGCGTCGCGCACCGCGGGAACGTCAGCGCGCGACGACTGGTGCGATCCGGTGCTGACGACGCGCTGGTCGACCGCGCTGGGAGAGCTCGACGAGGAAGGCCGCGCGCGCGGGGCGCGGCGATGGGCGGCGATCGCCGAGCTCGAGCATGCCAGCGTCGCGAGCTTCGCGCGTGCGTCACTTCAGCTGCTGGCGCTGGGCGCGCCGCCCGAGCTCCTCCAGGCGACCCACGCGGCGGCGGCCGACGAGGTCCGCCACGCGCGCATCGCCTTCTCGCTGGCGCGCGCGCACGGCGCGCTCGACGCCGGGCCGGGGCGCATCGACCTCGGCGGCGCGCTGTCCGCGGTGGATGCGGCGGAGGTCGCGCGGGCCGTGGCCCACGAGGGCTGCGTCGGCGAGACGCTGGGCGCGGCGGAGGCGCGTGCCGAGGTCGACGCGTGGAGCGACCCCGAGATCGCCGCGGCGCTCGCCTCCATCGCCGACGACGAGGCGTCGCACGCGGTCCTCGCCTGGCGCACGCTGGCCTGGCTGGTTTCCACCCACGGGGAGACGGCCGCCGCGGCCGCACGGGAGGGCATCGAGGCGGCGCTGGCGGAGCTGGTCGGAGGCGGCGGCGCGCTGCGCGCCGCCACCGCGCGCGATGTGGTGCGCCCGTGCGCTGCGGCCCTGCTCGGGGCCGCCGTTCACTCCTCGGGCGGGGTGATCGCCTCGTTCACCTCGGCGGCGATGCGATCGACGGTGTCCTGATCGAGGCCGAGCGAGGCGACGAGCTGGAGATCGAACTCGAACTCGCGATCGCTCGCGTCGAGATCGACGATGCCCAGGAAGAACGCGATCCGGTAGGCGGCGAGGCGCGCGTCCTGGAGGGGAAGCGAGGCGGCGACCGCCTCGATGCGCTCCCGCGCGGTGCTGCGATCGAGGCGGGCGCGGAAGTGATCGAGCCACCCATCGACCTGATCGCTGGGCAGCGCCGCAGCGTCGTGACCGAGCAGGCGCGCGCCGACGTGGGCAAACGCTGCGACCTCCGTCGGCTCGATGCGACGATCGGCGGCGATGGCGAGGTAGGCGATCTCGAGGATCGACTCGGCGGTGGTGAGATCGAAGCGGCCGATCGGCGCGAGCGCCTTCGAAGCGGACAGTCGGAAGCTCTCGTCCATGAGCCCGGCATGCTACACGACCTCGCGCTCCATGCTCCCGCTCGACGTCGAAGCTGTCCGCGCCATCCTGGCGCAGGGTGGTGATCCGCTCGCCGGCGAGGAGGAGGACGCGCTCCCCGGCGAGGAGGGCGGCGCCTCCGCCGTCGCCGCGATCCTGAGGGACGGCGAGCACGGCGCGGAGATCCTCTTCATCCGCAGGGCGCAGCGCGAGGGAGACCCGTGGTCGGGGCAAATGGGGCTGCCCGGCGGGCACCGCGACCGCGAGGACCAGACACTGCTCGACACGGCCGTCCGCGAGACGCGCGAGGAGATCGGGATCGATCTCGGGGCGGTGGCGGTGCTCCTCGGTCGCCTCGACGACGTCGAGGTCGTGCCTCGCGGCGCGCGCCACCGCGGGTGGATCCGCCCCTTCGTCTTCGCCATGAAGGCGGCGGTGGGAGAGCTCACGCTGGCGCCCATCGAGGTCGACGAGGTGGTGTGGGCGAACCTGCACGAGCTGCGGAGCGGCGCGCGGGAGACGACCACCACCTGGTCGCGCGAGGGCGTCACCATGACCTTCCCCGCGTGGGACGTGGACGGGCGCATCGTCTGGGGGCTCACCTACCGGATGCTCCAGTCCCTCATCGCACGCTTCGGATGAGCGCCGACGACCCGTACGGCGAGCGGCCGCCCTTCCCCCAGGTCATCCTCTTCGACCTCGACGGGCTGCTGGTCGACTCGGAGCCGGTGTGGGCGCGCGCCGAGCTCGATCTGGCGCGCACGCTGGGCGCCATCTGGACGGCGGAGGACGCGCGGGCCTGCATCGGCGTCGGGATCCCCGGCACCTGCGAGCGGATCATGGCGCGCAGCAAGGTCCGGGCGGACGTGGCGGTGCTGGTGGATCGCCTGACCGATCTCTTCCTCGGGCGCGCCGGTGAGGTCGACGTGAAGCCGGGCGCGCGACGCATCGTGGAGGAGGCAGCCCGGCGCGGCGTGCGCATGGCGGTGGCGACGTCGTCCCCTCGCCGCATCGGCGAGCGGGTCCTCGGCGGCACCGGTCTACTCCCGCGCTTCGGCGCCACCGCGTTCGGGGACGAGGTGGCGGCGCCCAAGCCGAGCCCCGCGGTGTACCTGCTCGCGGCCGAGCGGCTCGGCGTCAGTGCCCACGGCGCGCTGGTCCTCGAGGACTCGGCTACGGGCGCCGAGGCCGGGCGGCGGGCCGGCGCCACCGTCTACGCGGTGCCCGAGGGCGAGTGGCGAAGCCGCGGCTTCAGCCCCTTTGTCGACGGCGTCTTCGGCAGCCTCGACGAGGTCATGACCCGCCTCGGGTGGTGAGATCATGGCGCGCGCCCGCCTCCCCTTCGCGGTGTTCGCGCTCGGACTGACGAGCTTCTTCACCGATGTCGGCTCGGAGATGGTCTTCCCGCTGCTCCCGGCGTTCATCGCGACCCTCGGCGGCGGCGCGGCGTTCCTCGGGCTCGTCGAGGGCGTGAGTGACGCGGTCTCCAGTCTGCTCAAGCTGGTCTCGGGTGAGGTGGCAGACCGCAGCGAGCGCAAGAAGCCGCTGGTGCTGCTCGGCTACGGCATCGCGGGGGTGGTCCGGCCGCTGATGGCCTTCGCGACGGCGCCCTGGCATGTGCTCGGCATTCGCCTCACCGACCGTGTCGGCAAGGGGATCCGCTCGGCGCCGCGCGACGTGCTGCTCGCCGCGGCCGCCCCGACCGACCAGGTCGGCCGAGCCTTCGGGGTCCACCGCGCGATGGACCACGCCGGAGCGGTGGTGGGGCCGCTGGTGGCAGCGATGCTTCTCGGAATCGGCTGGGCACCGCGCGACGTGTTCCTCGCCGCAGTCGTCCCCGGAGCACTGGCGATTGGCGCGCTGCTCCTGGTCCGCGAGCCACCCTCCGAGGCGACTGCGCGTGTCGTCGCCTCCGTCGCGCCTGACGGCTCACCTTCTCGGCGCCGCCTGCCGCCGCGACTGCGGCGCTTCCTGGTGATCCTCGCCATCTTCGCGCTGGGTAACTCGTCCGACGCCTTTCTGCTGCTCCGTGCGCGCGAGCTGGGAGTCGCGACCGCAACCCTTCCTCTCCTCTGGTCCGCGTTCCACGTGGTCAAGCTCGCCAGCGCGTGGATCGGCGGCGCGTGGGCCGACCGTGTTCCGCGGACCCGACTCGTCCTCGCGGGATGGGCGATCTATGCGGTCACCTACCTGGCGTTCGGCATGGCGAGCACGACCTGGCACGTGTGGGCACTGTTCGGCGTGTACGGGACGTTCTTCGGCCTGACCGAGCCGGCGGAAAAGGCGATGGTGAAGGACCTCGCCCCACCCGAGGTGCGCGGCCGGGCGTTCGGCGCCTACCACTTCGTCGAGGGAGTGGCCGCGGTGCCGGCTGGTCTCCTGACCGGGTTCTTGTGGCAGACCTGGAGCGCGACCGTCGCCCTCGCGGCCGGCGCGGCGCTCGCGGCGGTGGCCGCGCTGGCGCTGGCGCTGTCCCGGCTGGACGAGCCGCAGGCTCGCTACGGGGAAGAGCGAGATCCGAGGGGGCCTGGAGCGCGAGATAAAGATTGAGTATCAGTGCCTCGGCCGTGAGATGCCGGTCGTCGCGCACCGGGTAGCCCCACTTGGACCACGTCGACGGACTCGGTGAACAGTTCGTCGAGGTCGATCTCAGTCCACGCGCTGGCTCGAGGCCGCGACCACCTCGGCCGCCATCACGCGGCTCCTCGCCAAGCACGGGCCGGGGTCACGCATAGCCGAGGTTGTCCGTCCGGCCGGAGCAAGATCACGCGCGCTTCATGGAGGAGCAATGGCCCACATCCATGACATTCCCGCAGGTGGACGCTTGTGCGTGATCGTTCTGTGGCATCCTGGCCGGGTGCTCGACGCCGTCCGTACCGAGATCGAACAGGCCCACATTGCTTTCGTCGATTGGATAAGCGGCACGGCCGAACGAAGCGAGGAGGTCTTTCGTCGCCTTTTCCTCGATCGATTCGACCGCGACCTGGTGCTCGTGCAACCAGCGGGCGTCGCGGTGCACATGCGCGACTTCGGTCCGGGCCTCGAACGATCGCACGGCGACAACCCGGACTTTCGCATTGCCGTCCGCGACGTGATGCTGCTGCGCGAGCATGGCGAGCTCGTCCTGGCGAGCTACACCGAGTGGCAGAAAAACGCGACTCGCTCCACGCCGCGCGACAACGGCCGCATCGCCAGCGTCTGGATGCGCCGTGATGCCGATCGCCTCCGCTGGCTGCACGTCCACGAGACGTGGCTGCCCGATGACGTGATGGCAGCCGGGCCCTGCGACTTCTGAGGCTCACCGCGAAGGATGCGGCCGCATTTTGCGAACGACTTCAGGTGGCGCCGGGCTTCCATCCCGCAGAGGCAGCTCGCTGCGCGCTCAGGGACCGGGCTCGTCCAGCTTCCAGGCACGGGCGGCGGCAGCCGCGAAGTTCACGAGGTCGCCTAGGTCATCGCGGGCAGCTGCGTGTACGAGAGCGAGATCCAGCGAGCCGTACTGGTGCGCGATGCGATTCCGGAGGCCAACCGCAGCGGCCAGCCGGCGAGCCAGGTCGGGCGCGATGACACCGGCGCGCTCGAGCACGAAGAACGCATCCCGCGCGCTTGCGGGGACGCCCAGGCCACGATCGGCGACGAGGTGAAGAGCGAGATCCGAGGTGGCCTGGAGCGCGAGATAGAGGTTGAGTATCAGTGCCTCGGCCGCAGTGCGCTCGGCGATGAAGGTGTCGAGATCGGGCGGCAGCAGCTCGCGGACGCGGTCGACCCGCGCGAGCAGCTCGGCGAGGCGGCGCGCGGAGACGACCCGCGTCACGAAACCCTCCGCGCACGGACGGCGCGGCCGACGCCCCGCACGCACGCCTCGAGCCAGGGCCCGAGGTCATCGTGGTCGACGAGCGCCTTCGCCACGAAGTCCGCCCAGAGCTCGGGAGGCTCGGCGAATCCGACCACGCCTTCCCGCGCGACCTCCATGCGAAGAGCGACGTCGGGGGTGGTGAGATCGACGACGTCGACGGACTCGGTGAACAGATCCTCGAGATCGAGCTTCAGGACGCCCAGCTCGCGAAAGGAGAGCGAGCGTCGGTCGCGACGAAGGACGCCGAGGTCGCGATCGCTTCCGGCAGTCCCATCGCCACGCGCACGAGAGCCGAAGAGCACGCACAGCGCGATCGTGTGTCTCTCGAGGATGTCGGACAGGCGAGACATCTCGGCGGGTGGAATGGGGCTCGTGCGATCCCACATCGGGTCAAGAGCCTAGCAGCGGGCGCGGGGGGCGAGGCTCAGCTCGTCGCTCATCCAGGCGGCGGGCGTGGCGAGGCTCGCTAAGGCGCGATGTAGCGCCGGGGGCCGCCGACCTCTTCCCACGCCATGAGCTCGGCGGTCGGGGTGTCGCCGTCGTGGTGGACGACCAGGTGGGTCCGCGTGGCGGGCAACGGGGCCGCGTCGTCCTCCTCGGGGTCCTCCTCCTCCGCCCACGCGCCCAGGTTCACGTAGGTGGCTGCGCCGTCGACGCGAGCCCGCATCTCCGGCAGGTGGGTGTGCCCCATCACGATGAATGCAGCCGGAAACAGCGCGGCAACGCGCGGCGCCTGATCGCGCAGGATGTCGCTGGCGTCGATCGACCCCCGCATGCGGCGCAGGAGCCACGCTGCCGGCAGCACCAGCGCGAGCCCGATCGCGACGGCGATGCCGAGCTGCGGCGTCCACCGCGAGGCCAGGACCCAGGCCGCGGCGACCACGCCGACGAGGGCCAGCGCAACGCGGTCGAGCATGACCCCCGCCAGGAGGTGAAAAAGGTTTCTGGTCATCGGCGGCCGCTGCAGCGACGCCAGCGCGCGGAGCGTCCCCAGGCTGATCTGTCGCGCCTCGGCGAGCATCGCCATCTTCCGCTCGTGCTCGGCGCGCATCCACTTCGACGCGTCGCCGATCTGATCGCGCCACAGGCCTATCAGGACCGCCACCGCGTGGGCGAAGCGCGCGCCGAGGCCGATCAGGCCGCGCGCACCGAGGCGAGCGCCGAAGCGAAGGTAGTCGACGGCGCTCTTGGTCTCGTGCCCGGACTCGCGCATGCCGCGGGTCGGCCGCACCACGTAGCGGAGCAGCACGTCGGCCAGGGAGCGCAGCGTGCGGCGCGGGTCCGACGGCATGACCGGGTGGAGGACATGGTCGTACGAGCAATAGGCGTCGTACTGGTGGCCGTGCTCGACGTAGACGACGCCCTCCTCGTAGTAGAACCAGTCGGAGAACTCGACCAGGCTGCGGTCGAGCAGGTGCGCCTCGTGCTGGGCGTGCTCGGCGAGGATGCCGCGGAACGCCTCCTGGACGGGGGCCCAGTGGAAGTCGACGTCGTGGTTGCCACGCACGATGACCAGCGTGTTGCCCTCGGCGACGAAGCGCGAGAACGCTGCGAAGACCGTGGCGTGGTTTCTCGCCACGTGGCGCAGCTTGGCCATGGTGTGGTCGACGCTGCTACCTAGCCCGTGCAGAAGCTCGTCGGCGTTGGGCTCCGTCTCCAGCTCGTCGCTCGCCACCGGGACGCACATGCCGGCGAAGTCGATGAGATCACCAGCGACCACCAGTCGCCACGGCTTCTCGCCGCGTCGACGGGCCCGGTACCAGTCGAGCAGCGCCACCAGCTCGCGGTCGCGGCGGATGCTGGACTCGGTGTGAGACGGCGCGTCGGGCCGGGCGCGCTGCACGAGATCGCTCCCCAGATGAACGTCGGAGAGGACCAGCAGGTTGTGGGATGAAGCCATGAACCCTCTGCTGAATGCTTAGCAAGGAGGGTACCCATGCCGCCCTGTGGAGGCGTCACGGCAACGCGTGGAACACGCCACGATCAGGTCACGGTGACGGGAAGTTCGGCGATACGGGCCAATCGTTGACGCGCACGTGGAGGTCAGCGGCAGTAGTCGTCCATCTCCGTCTGACCGCCGCCCTGGTGGTACAGGCGCACGAACGCGTCGCCCTCGGGGATGGGGTGGGGGGCCGAGAGCAGCTTCCAGCACCCGCCATCCTTGCTGAACTCGAGCGCCGCGGAGCCCGCGTCGATCATGCGCAGACGCAGCTCCTTCATGTCCTCGGGGACGAAGGTGACGTCGCTGACCCTGCCGCGCGTCGATGCCCACCGCCTCGCCTGGCCGGAGTAGAACACCACCGACAGGTGGGGATC
>JBKJLX010000671.1:0-4899 GCA_046596645.1 Polyangiaceae bacterium | reverse complement strand
ATCCTCATGTTCTTCAACGCGGTGGTCGACGAGGCGTACTCGCTGCTCGACCCGCGGGAGGAGCTGACGTGAGCGCGGCCGGCGCCCCCACCGCCGCAGCGGTCCCGGCCGCTCCGGCCGAGGCGGGCTCCAGCCTGTGGCGCGACGCGTGGCGCCGACTGGCGAAGAACCGCGCCGCGGTGGTCAGCGGCGTCCTCCTGGTCCTCCTGATCCTCGGCTGCGTGCTGGTGCCGGAGCTGTCGAGCTGGCGCTACGACCAGGCGGACCTGGCGACCGGCGCCACGCCGCCCTCGGCCGCCCACTGGATGGGGACCGACTTCTACGGGCGCGATCTCATGGCGCGCGTCTTCTTCGGCGGCCGCGTCTCCTTCGCGGTCGGGATCATCGCCACCGTGGTCGCCTTCGTGATCGGCGTCTCCTGGGGTGGCATCGCGGGCTACTTCGGGGGCCGGATCGACGCGCTGATGATGCGCTTCGTCGACGTGCTCTACACGTTCCCCTTCCTGGTGTTCGTGATCCTGCTGATGGTGTTCTTCGGCAACGATCGCACGCCGGTGTACGCGGCCTACAAGGCGCTCCTTTCCGTCTTCGTCTCGCACCCGGGGGACCCGCGATACTTCCCGGTCTTCCAGATCGTGATCGTGTTCGCCGCGCTGGGCAGCATCTCCTGGCTGACCATGGCGCGCATCGTGCGCGGGCAGGTGATCGCCCTTCGCAACCAGCCCTTCGTCGAGGCAGCGAGATCCATCGGCGTCGGCCACGCCGGGCTTATCTTTCGCCACCTGATCCCGAACGCGCTCGGCCCGATCATCGTCTACACGACGCTGACGGTGCCCAGCATCATGCTGACCGAGGCGTTCCTGTCCTTCCTCGGCCTGGGCACACAGGAGCCGCTCGCCTCGTGGGGGCTCCTGGTGTCGAACGGCGCCGAGTCGATGGACCTCTTCCCGTGGACGCTCTTCTTCCCCGCGCTCTTCCTGGCGGTCACGCTCTTCTGCTTCAACTTCCTCGGCGACGGGCTGCGCGACGCGCTCGACCCGCGCATCCGCAAGGATTGATGGCGTGCCGCTCCTCACAGTCCGCGATCTGGCGACCCACTTCTTCACCGAGGAGGGGGTGGTGCGCGCGGTCGACGGCATCTCCTACGTGGTGGAGCGTGGCGAGGTGCTGGGGATCGTGGGCGAGAGCGGCTCGGGCAAGAGCGTGTCCAGCCTCTCCACCATGCGCCTGGTGCCCGACCCGCCCGGCCGCATCGTCGCCGGCAGCATCCTGCTGGAGGACGCGAAGGGAGAGTCGGAGGACCTGGTGACCGCCAGCGAGGCGCGCATGCGAGCCATCCGCGGCAACCGGGTGGCCATGATCTTCCAGGACCCGATGACCTCGCTCAACCCCTACCTCAAGGTGTCGGAGCAGCTGTGCGAGGTGCTCGAGCTCCACCGGAGGATGTCGCGCGCGAAGGCGCGCGATCGCGCGATCGAGATGCTGACGTCGGTCGGCATTCCCGATCCGGCGCGGCGCTTCGACGATCACCCGCACCACCTGTCGGGCGGCATGCGTCAGCGCGTCATGATCGCGATGGCGCTCCTCTGCGATCCCGAGCTGCTCCTGGCGGACGAGCCGACCACCGCGCTCGACGTCACCATCCAGGCGCAGATCCTGGAGCTGCTGCGCGAGCGGAAGGACAGAGACGGCGTCGGCATCGTCCTCATCACCCACGATCTGGGCGTGGTGGCGCGCCTCGCCGATCGCGTCGCCGTCATGTACGCGGGGAAGATCGTGGAGATGGGCCCGGCCGGCGCGCTGTTCGGGGACCCGCGGCATCCCTACACGGTGGGGCTCCGCCGCTCGATCCCGCGGATGGAGGACGACGACGAGGAGGCGGTGGACTCCGACGGCACGCGGCGACGGCGGCGGCTGGTGCCGATCCAGGGAATGCCGCCCTCGCTGGCGCACGTGCCCCCTGGCTGCCCGTTCCAGCCGCGCTGCCCCTCGGCGATCGAGATCTGCGGCAACGTGATGCCGCCGCCGCGCGTGGTGGCCGGGGAGGGGACGCTCGAGCACGTGGTGCGCTGCCACGTCGACGACCCGGCGGCGGTCCGCGAGCAGCGGCCGCCGGAGGGCGAGGCATGAGCGAAGCGGCGGCGACCCCCAGCACGCCCTCTCCGGTCGCCGACGCCGCGGCCGAGCCGCTGCTCCGCGTGCGCGACCTCGCCGTGCACTTCCCGGTGAAGCGCGGGTTCTGGCAGCGTCGCGTCGGCACGGTGCGCGCGGTCGACGGCGTCTCCTTCGACGTCCCCGCGGGCGCCACGCTGGGGCTGGTCGGCGAGTCCGGCTGCGGGAAATCGACCACCGGCCGCGCCATCCTCCGACTCGTCCAGGCGACTCGCGGGCAGGTCACCATCGCTGGGCGGGACGTGCTCGGCCTGCGGGGCGGCGCGCTGCGCGATGCACGCCGCGACATGCAGATGGTCTTCCAGGACCCGTACGCGAGCCTCAACCCGCGCATGACGGTGTTCGACACGCTGGCCGAGCCGCTCAAGGTGCATCGCCTCGTGAAGAGCGACGCCGAGGCGCTGCCGCGGGTGCGGGCGCTCCTCGACCAGGTCGGACTGGCCGGGTCCTACCTGCGCCGCTACCCGCACGAGTTCAGCGGCGGGCAGCGCCAGCGCATCGGCATCGCCCGCGCCATCGCGCTGAGCCCGAAGCTGGTCGTGGCGGACGAGCCGGTCAGCGCGCTCGACGTCAGCATCCAGGCGCAGATCGTCAACCTGATGGTCGATCTGCAGGAGCGGCTCGGCCTCACTTACGTGTTCGTGGCCCACGATCTGGCGGTGGTGCGCCACGTCTCCGAGCAGATCGCGGTCATGTACCTGGGGCGCATCGTCGAGCGGGCGCCCACCCGCCGCATCTTCGTCGACCCTCGCCACCCGTACACGCGGGCCCTCCTCAGCGCGATCCCGGTGCCCGATCCGACGGTGGAGCGCGCGCGCAAGCGCATCGTGCTCTCCGGCGAGGTGCCGAGCCCGCTCTCACCGCCGTCGGGCTGCCTGTTCCACACGCGCTGCCCGCACGTCATGGACCGCTGCAGGACCGAGGTGCCGCCCCTGGTCGAGCGTGAGCCGGGCCACCTGGTGGCGTGCCACCTGGGGGACGACCCCGCCGCGGCCGAGGCCGCCGCCGCGAAGGACGGCGCGACGCGCTGAGCCGTCAGGCGCTCGGCTTGGTGGGCCCCACCTTGGCCGAGCCCGAGGGCTGGGACCCGCGCGGCAGGGGCATGCCGGTGCGGCCGACCTCGTGGCGGGCGGCGAGGAGCGCCTCGGCGCGTGCGGCCAGATCGTGCTCGTCGCGCGCGTGCAGCCTCCTCGCGATCGACTGCAAGAAGGCGTGGGAGAGCGCCTCGTCGTGGGGCACCATCGCGAAGGCCTCGATGGCTTCGAGCGCGCTGGCGCGCGCCGTCGGCTCGTCCCAGCGCAGATCGTACTCGGCCAGGACCAGCGCGGCGGCGGTCAGCCGCCAGCGGTCGAGGCGCGCGCGGCGGTCCTCGACCAGGTCGACGTAGAACGCGCGCAGCCGTCGCTCGCCGCCCGCCAGGCCGACGGAGTGCTCGACCTCGCGCAGGTTGGCGAGCTGGTAAACGTCGGTATGTGGGCGCTGGCGGCGGGCGGTGGCGAGGACCGCGCGCGCCTCGTCGTGCCGGCCGACCGCCGCCTCGCACGCGGCCAGATCGAAGTAGAGGACGGCCCGGTACCCGCTGTCGCTGCCCTCGATGCTGGCCACGGCCGCGCGCATCATGTCGCGTGCCCCCAGCAGATCTCCGCGCATCACGCACAGGTCGGCGGCCAGGTGGAGGTGGTGCTGAAACGTTGGCCCGCCGTGTGTGATCTCGGCGCCCAGCTCGTGGCGCATCGCTCGCATCTTCGCCTCGCACTCTCCCAGGCGGTCGGCGTAGAAGAGGATCCGCAGCTCGAGATCCATCGACTTGAGCCGTCGCGCGGTGTCGCCGCGCGCGGTGAAGCGGGCGATGGCGTCGCGCGTGTGCAGGAGCGCCTGCTTGTAGGCGAGGCTGAAATAGGCGACGCGCGCCCGCGTGAAGATGAGAAGGTCGCGACGCGGGTCGTCGTCGGGCAGACGTTCCATGTCGAGCCACCCGTTCGCCGCCTCGAGCTGGCGCGTGGCCGCGTCGAGATCGCCGCCGCGCGCCATCTGATCGGTCGCCTCGAGGAGCGCCTCCGTGGCCTGGTTGCGGTGGCCGGCCTCGCGCAGCCACAGCGCCGCGTAGGCGCGCACTTCCGGCCGCTCGCGCCCGTGGATGTCGAGGAGCGCATGCGCCACCGCGGCGGCGAGCAGAGGGTAGCCAGGAGCGGTGGCGGCGGCGCGCGCCAGCTCCACCCGGAACACCTGGTGCTCCAGCCGGTAGGTGTCACCACCCTCGGCGCGCAGGACGCCTCGCATGATCGCCTCCTCGATCACCAGGTCGATCACCTCCAGCTCGAGGCCGAGCTCGGCGCCGACCAGGTGCAGCGTTCGCGAGCTGCACCAGGGGCCCAGCAGCGCGGTGGCGTGGAGCACCGCGGGCGCCTCGCGCACCGCGGCCAGGAGGCTGAGGGCGCGGTGGCGGAAGACGTCGGTGGGTGTGCGCGCGTCGAGCAGCGTGCTCACCCCGCCCGGAGCGACGAGCCCGTCGGGCCCTGGCGCGAGGAGCCCGCGGTCGAGCCAGTCGCTGACCAGCTGCACCAGGACGAGCGGCGTCGCCTCCAGCGTGCGCGCCAGCTCCTCGGCCAGGTCGCGCGAGAGCGGCGCCGCGGCGCGGAGCAGGGCCGCTCGCCCCGCCGCGTCGAGCCGCTCCACGGCCACGCGGGAGGCGCGCCCGGTCGCCAGGAGCGCTTCGTGGCGGGCGCG
>JBKJLX010000032.1:0-6719 GCA_046596645.1 Polyangiaceae bacterium | reverse complement strand
CTTTTTTGGCTCCGACTCTCCCGCAGGCTTGCCCCCGAGGCCCCATGCCCGTCGACCGTCGCGGCTCAGACAAGTCCCTCGGCCTCAAGGCCGTGGAAGAGGCGCGCGACGCGCGGGCCAAGCAGTTCCGGCCGTCCGTGCGGGTCGGGCTGTGGTTCGGGATGATCGTGGCCGTCTTCACGGTGCTGCGCTGGCGCTGCACCCTGTCGGAGATGGATGAGCAGCGCACCGTCCTCCTGGCGAAGCAGAGGACCGTCGAGGCCGAGCTCGGCCCCCGCTGGTACCCGCTTCGCGACAAGGTCGAGGCGTGGGCGGGCGAGCTCGCCCGCGAGCCCGGCGAGCAGGTGATCCGCAAGGAGGAGCTGGCGAAGATCGACGTCCGCAGTACATCGGGCCTCTACCTGCGCACGCGGGTCGACCAGGCGGCGTCGCCGGAGCTGGTGCGCGAGGCGGCCAAGCGGTCGCTGCGCGACGCGTTCACGTCGTGCCTTCGCCGCGAGGCCGACGCCAGCCCGGTGAAGGGCGTCGAGTGCAAGCGCACACGCGAGTGCCCCGGCGGCGAGTTCTGCAACGAGCTGAACCACTGCGGCCCGCCGACTCAGCCCTACAACCTTCGCTCGGCGTACCGGACGCTGTCCATGCTCTCCCCCGACTGGGTGGCGGACGTGCAGGACACGACCAACGACCTGCGGCTCGAGCTCCTGATCCGCTCGTTCGAGGACGCCACGGTCGACGACCTCCCACTCGCGGCGCACCTGCTCACGCGGGCGACCTACTTCCTCCTGGTCCTGGACGAGCGCCCGCCCACCCGCGCGCTGTCGCCGGAGGAGATCGACGCCGGCGCCGCAGACGCGGAGGACGAGGACACGCTCGCCGGCGCGTCGTACCCCTCGCGGGTCGCGCTGTGGCGGCTGGAGGACGGGCAGCTGCTGCTGCGCATGCGGCGCACGTCCGACGCCGAGCTGGTCGGTGGAGCACCGGTGAAAGACCCCGCGGTCGCTGCGGCGCGCAGGCGTCAGGCGCAGAGCTGCGGCCTCGCCCTCGAGGTCCGCGCCGCGCTCGGCGAGTCGATTCCCACCGCGCCTCCGCGCCCGGAGGATCCGGCGCCGCCGGCCTCGGCCGCGCCCACCGCCTCCGCTGCCGCCTCCGTTGCCCCCTCCGCCGGGACGAGCGCTTCACCGTCGGTTGCGGCGCCGCTCTCGACGGCCGCACCCCGCTGAGGCTCAGGCCCGCGCGAGGACGTGGACGTCGGTCAGGTTGAGACCGGTCGGGCCCCCGAGGTCGATGGCGGTCGCCGCCGCGACATGAAACGGCGCGTCGTCGAAGGCCTCGAGCGCGGCGCGCGCGCGCTCGTCGCCCGCGGCTGCGATCGCATCCCGCGTGACGCAGGCCCCGGCGCCGCCGCCGCCGCCGTCGACGCCGTCGGACGCACCGGCGAGAAAGACGCATCCCGTGGGGAGGTCGAGGCCGACGCGGAGCGCCGTCCACCCGGCGCGGCCGCCGCGACCGGCGGTCGCGGAGAGGCGCAGGGTCGGCTCGCAGGCCATGACCCGCGCCTGACCGGGCAGCAGCTCGCTCAGCTCGCGCAACCGACGCGAGGCGATCTCGTCGGCCGTTCCCTCATCCATGCCGGTGAGCTTCACGTCGAGCCCGCGCCGCGCGAGAGCCGCGCCCACCGCCGCTGCCAGCGTGCCGGGATCGGCGATGACCTCGATCTCCTCGTCGAGCCCGGGCTTCGGCGTCTCCCGCAGGAGCGCGGCGAGCCGCGCGATCATCGTGTCACCCGGCGCCGCGGCGGTGAGAGCATCCACCGCCTCCTCCAGGGTGGAGGGGTCGAGCACCGAGGGGCCGGAGCCGACCTCGTGCGGGGCGCCGCCTATCACGTCGGAGACGATGACCGTCACCACGCGCCCCTCGGCCCTGGCGCGCAGAGCGCCGCCGTGCGCGCGGCCGAAGTGCCGGCGCACGAGGTTCAGCGTGCGCACCGGGAGGCCCAGCGTGTGCAGCCGCGCATGAAGGGCGATCATCTCCTCCAGCTCGACGCCGGGCAGGGGACCTGCGAGGAGCGAGCTCGCGCCGCCCGAGACGAGCACCAGCAGGAGATCGTTCTCCAGCGACTGCGCGGCGAGACGGAGCGCGGCGTCGGCGGCGGCGGCGCTGCGCGCGTCCGGCACCGGATGGGCCGCGCGCAGCACGCGCGCCCCGGGCCGCGCGGCGACGCCGAGATCATCGGTGCCGTCGGGAAGGATGACCAGCGACTCGGCGCCCACCCCGCGCTCGGCGACCGCGGCGAGCGCACCCGACGCCATGCGCGCCGCCGCCTTGCCCACCGCGACGACGCCGATGCGGTCGGGCTCTCTCCGCGTGAGCGCGGCGTCCGCCACGGCGCGTGTGCGGGCCGTGAGATCGAGCTCACGTAGCCCATCGTTGAACGCGTCGACCAGCAGGTCGCGGAGCGAGGTCGTCATCGAGTCAGGGCGTCTCCAGCGTCCACGATGCCCGCGTCGACGACATGATGCCAGCTCAGTGTGATGAGGAGGGCCGTGGCCCTGGCGTCCAGGTCGTCGTGGGCCGGCCCTCCCGGGATGCCAGGAGCCCCCGCGCCCCCGTGGGACACGCGGAGCGACCCCATCACACCCAGATGGGGGCCGTTTGCGCGGGGCAACAGCGGCACTTCCAGACCAGCACCCACCTCGAGGCCGGGGTAGGTGCGGAGCGCACCATCGACCGGCGCCCAGAAGAAGGCACCGAGGTCGATGGTGAAGGAGTCGAGGAGCAGGTCGAGGTGCGCCGGACCCCGCTCCCAGTCCTGGGCGAAGCGCGCGAGGAAGAGCGGGCGGAGCTCCACCCCGAAGGCGATGGATCGCCCGGTCGCCAGAGCGTCGCGGTCGAAGCCCTCGACCCACCGGGCGTATCCCCCTGCGGTCGACAGGTAGAGGGCCCGCACGCCCACCAGGAGGCTGGGCCCGCCCGACGCGAGCGCCGCGCCGGCCTCGCCGATGACCAGGAGGTCCCCGTCCAGCCGGCCGTACACGCCGTCGGCCACCACCTCCTCCTCGTCGGCTGCCGCCGTCCCGGGAGCAGCCAGGATCATGGTGTGCAGCGCGGTGAAGGCCGCAGCGGAGAGCGGGGCGCGCCGCGCCATCAGGCCTCCGCGGTCAGCGCTTCGTGCAGGCGGGTGCGCAGCTCCGGAGCGAACACCAGGCGGACCCGGCGCAACCGCTCACCCCGCAGCCGTCCCAGTAGAAAGGAGACCTCGGAGAGCTCGCGCGCCCGCCCGTCGGGGAAGATCACGCGGAGCGCGACCTTGGCGGAGAAGGGGACGTCCTCGGCGACGTCGAGCCCGACCATCAGATCGGGGTCCAGGCCGGCCTCGGCACACACACCGCGGGCGATCTCGACCGCGCGCTCGGGCGCGACGTCGCTCTCGACGTGGGACAGCTCGATGGTCTTGAAGAGCTCGCGCGCGCGCAGGCGTCGGCAGAGATCGGCCAGCGTCGGGTCCTTGGCGTCCTCCCAGGCGCGCATCGCGCCGAGCAGCGTCCCGTCGTCCAGGGCCAGGTAGTCGCGGAGGCTGGGCGACTCGCCGGACGCGATGGCGTCGAGTGCGGGGAGCCGCGCCGGCAGCAACGCCCCCGCCTGCAGGAGCGTCACTGCGCGGCGGAGGATGGCCCGGATCATGAACTCGGCGGCGCGCGTCGATTTGTGGAAATACACCTGCTGGAACATGAACAGCCGCGCGAGGAGGAAGGACTCGATGGCGGTGATGCCCTTCATCCCGTCGATGGCCAGGCCGGGGGCCAGCCCGGCCGTGCCGCCCACGGTCGGCTCGAAGCGCAGGCTGCGCAGGAGCCAGTCGAGGTCGTAATCGCCGTAGCCGACGCCCGTCGCGTGAGCGTCGCGCAGCAGATAGTCGCAGCGATCGACGTCGAACAGACCGCTGACCGAGTGCGCGAGGTAGGGGAGCTCGTGCTTGCCGTCGATCAGATCTGCGACCCGCGCGGGCAGGCTGGGATCGTCGCGGGTGAGGATGCGGTGCACGTCGGTCTCGGGGTCGAGCAGCACGCGTCGCGTCCACCACTCGTGCCGCGGCGCGCCGGGGACCGCGTCCTCGAACAGGTGTGACAGGGGGCCGTGCCCGAGGTCGTGGAGGAATGCGGCAGCGATGGCGTCGCGCGCGCGCTCGCTGGTCATTCGCTGCCAGAAAGGCAGGTCCCCGTCGATGCGGCGGAGGCGCGCCACCAGGCGCTGCATGACGTGCGCGGCGCCGATGGCGTGAGAGAAGCGGGTGTGCTCGGCGCCGGGAAAGGCGAGGGCGGTGAGGCCGAGCTGGCGGATGCGGCGGAGCCGCTGGACCTCCGCCGCCTGGAGAAGCCGGGGGACGATCGCGTCCTCCTCGCTCTCGAAGGCCACGAGGCCGTGCACCGGGTCGCGAAGGATCATGAGGCGGCCGCATCCTACCTCGACGCCTACCGCGGGTCGCTGCCGCTGCCTGTAGCCGAACGCCGAGTGCAGAGCCGCGCGTCGTGGGCTACGGTTCTCACTCTGGCCCTGCCGCTTCTCTGGAGCCTCGCGCTCCGAGGAGCCCTTGCTGGGCGAGCACAACCCGAACCGTCGAGGATCATGGAGCAGGCGCCCCCTCCGTCGAGCGAAGCCACCAACCGGCTCGACGCGATCCTCCGCGCTCTGCCCAAGGCAGAGCTCGCCGCGATGGTGAAGCGCATGGGCATCCGCATCGACGAGGCGAAGCGGATCGACGCGCCGTCGCAGGTCGCCCGTGCCCTGGCCGGCCTGCCCGACGTGCGCGACCCGTCGCGCCTGCCGCCCGCGTCGCAGGAGCTCCTGCACCGCGTGGTCGAGGCCGGAGGTCGGCTGCTCGTCCGCGCGCTCCCCGCCGGGGTCGAGGCGCTGGTGGGGCGCGGCATCCTGTTCGGTCGTCGGGCCGAGGGACTGATCGAGCTGGTGCTGCCGCCCGCGTACATGGTGCAGCTGCCGACCTGGGACGGCGAGGATCCGCGCAGCTTGCGCGCGCTCCTGGCCCAGGCCCCCTTCGAGACGGTGAGCGCCGTCGCGACGCACTTCCTCGGTCGGCCGGCCACGCCGCCGCTCGCGCTGTCCCTCGAGATGGCGTGGGAGACGTTGCAGGACGCGGCTCAGCTGCGCGACGTCATCGACAAGCTGGCGGCTCCCGAACGTCGGCTGCTGGAGGCGATCGAGGGCGTCGGCGGCGAGGTCGACACCCAGGAGCTGCTCGACCTGGAGCGGGAGCCGATGCGCCTCCGCGGTGCCACCGGAATCACCGCCAGCCGCCGCGGGCTCGGCTTTGCGCTCGAGCGTCGCGCGCTCCTGGTGCCCGTGCACCCCAACCGCCACGTGGTGCCGACCGAGGTCTCGCGCATCGTGGGCGAGGCGCGCCGCCGCGCGGCGGAGAGTCGGCGCGAGGAGATCCGCGCCCACGTGCTGGCCGAGGACCACGCGCCGCGCCGCGCCACATTCGCGCGCGACCCGTGGCCGCTCGCCATCGCCATGGCGATGGCGGCGCGCGAGTCGGTGAGCGAGGTCAAGGCAGGCGTGGGGACGCCGCGCTCGCTGGTCGCCAAGCTGTCGTCGCGCTTCGGCGTCGACGCGGAGACGACGGCGCTGCTCGCCGCGCTGTCGCGCGCGATCGGCCTCTGGGACGCGCCGGCGCTCTCGGTGGCGTCGCCGCCGGGCACCTGGCCCGTGCGCGAGGTCACGCGCGCGCTCTTCGCGACCTGGCGTCGCGGCGGCGCGTGGGACGAGGCGCGTCCCGAACGCGAGGTGCTCCGCGCGCCGCCGGACCAGCGTGACGCGAGCGCCGCTACCGTCCTGCGCGACGTGGTGCTCGACGCGCTGTCCGATCTCGGCGAGGGCTCGTGGCTGCCCTGGTCGGCGCTGGCCGGCTGGCTGTCCTCCGACCCGCGCGCGGAGGGGCTGGACCGCCTGTTCCGGCGCTGGGCCGAGCGCTCCAACCTCCCGCCACCCTCGGTCGCCGATGTGGCGCGGCGAATCGCCCTGGAGACGCTGCCGGCGCTCGGCATCGTCGACGTGGGCATCGTGGATGCGACGAGCGGCGCCGTCGGCGAGGAGCCGGCGTGCCTGCGCCTGACGGCACGCGGCCGCGCGATGCTGGGGAGCACCGTCCCCTCCGCGGCGCCCACCGCGGCCGAGTTCGTCGATGCTCACGTCCTGCGCCTGGGAACCGACACCACGGTGGCCCACGTCCTGGCGCTGGCGGGGCTGGTCGAGCTGGGTCGGCTCGACGGCGGGCTGGATCTGGTGCTGACGCCGGCGGTGATCGGCAAGGCGATCAGTGCGGGCGTCGACGGCGACGGGCTGCGAGAGCGCATCGAGCTCGTCGCACGCATGCCGGAGTCGCTCTCGCAGACGATGATGCGCGCGTGCGCGGTCGTCGGCCGCGGCTCGTTCGTGGCGAGCAGCGGCTTCCTTTGGGTCGAGGATCAGGACGTGCGGGAGATGCTGCGCACCCGGCGCGGGACGGCAGACCTGTTCGTCGACCCCTCGCCCCCGGGCGGCCTCCTCGTCGCCGGCGACGTCGACGTCGACCGCCTGGTCCGCAAGTGCCGCGCGCTCGGCGTCGAGCTCGAGTCGGAGGGCACGGCGCTGCGCGCCTCCGCCTCGACCACGCGGCCCGAGATGGTGACGCCAGCCCCGCGGTCGCACACCGGCACGCGCCGGAA
>JBKJLX010000190.1:0-11440 GCA_046596645.1 Polyangiaceae bacterium | reverse complement strand
CGCACGGGCAGCGGCGTCCGCGGCGGCGTCGGCGGCGGCATCGGGATCGGCGGCCGCCGCGGCGTCGGCCGCCGCATCGGGATCGGCGTCCGCTCCGGCGTCGCTCGCGGCGTCGGGCCCTGCGTCGGCACCGCCGGTCTCGGTGGGCTCACGGCACGCGCGGAGGAGCATGAGGAGCGCGAAGACGGCGGCCATGCCGACGAGGATGGCGAGGATCCACACCCAGAGGGGCTTCTTCTCCTCCGGCCTCCGCTTCTCTTCCTCCTCCTTCTTCTTCTGGTCCTCTTCCTTCTTCTTCGCGTCGGCCGCCGCGGTCGCGGCGTCGCGCGGCGGAGCCGCCGCCGCGGCTGGTGCGGCGGCCACGGCCGCTGCGCCGGCGACGGCAGCGACGCCCGCCGCGCCCAGGTTGGCGCGACCCGCGGCGACCAGCCGGTCGAGCTTCTCGTAGCCGAAGACCAGCTCGCCGTGACCTGCGATGCTGCGCGGTGAGGCGCCCCAGTTGGCGACCAGCAGCTTCTTCGACGACGGATCGTAGAAGTAGCTGCGCGTCCCCTCCCCCTCCAGCGAGGGCACGCTGAAGGCCTCGCGGAACTTGCGGAATCCCGACTGTGGCGACGCCAGCTCCTTCCCCACCCGCTCCACGCATCCGAGGAAGTCGCGCACCGCGGCGTCGACGTCGGCGCCGTGCACGGCGCGCGCATCGGCCAGCGGCACCAGGCGCTCGACGTGCCACACCACGCGGGTGGGCAGGCTCTCCGCGCCCTCGACCTCGGGCTCGAGCAGGCGGCCGCCGAAGAACTTCTCCTGGTTCAGATCGGCGGCGAGCTTCCAGATGGAGACGCCGCCGACCAGGTTGGGGAGCCACGTCTCCGCCGCCTTGACCTCGCCGCTTCCGCCCGGCTCCGTCACGTGAGCACCCTCGCCTTCATCTTCACCGCGCCGCTCGCCGTCACGCGGCAGAGGAAGCTCGCCGGCTCGATCACCAGCGCGCTGGTGCCGTTGGAGCCCTCGTCGCGCTCGTGGATGGCCGAGTCGTAGGTGGTCACGTGATCGACCGCCTCGAAGCGCAGGCGCGTGACCTGCGAGCTGCAGAGCTTGGCGAGGAGCGGCGCCGCCTGACCGCGCACCTCGGCCTCCAGCCCTGCGGTGTGGGCGAAGCGATAGAAGGCGCGGCTCACCTCGAAGCCGAGCAGCGCACGGTCCTCGTCGTGGGTGTCGGCGCGGAAGAAGAAGTTGAGACCGGTGGCGAGGAGGAACCCGTCGTCGTGCTCGAGGCGGGCCCCCACCTCGCCCAGCACCAGCCGCAGCGGGAACGCGTCGTCGCCCGGGCGCGCCTCGAGGATCGACTCGTCGAGCAGGTCGCCCAGCACCAGCCGGCCCATGACGACGTCGGCGCGGCTCACAACCAGCGCCCCACGTTCTTGAAGACGCCGGTGTCGAGCCAGTAGCGGTCGGTGGTCGCGGTCTTCAGGGAGAGGACGAAGTCCTCGGCCGTGAAGTGGTGGGTGCCGCGCTGCGAGGTCACGTCCCCGATGGCGATCGATCCGTCCTTCCGCGCCTCGAAGGTGATGGCGACGCGATCCTCGCGCAGCGCCGCCTCGACCTCGGCGTTCGCCGGGCGCACCTCGAAGAGGGGCGAGGCGTCCATCTCCGGGCTGTCCACGTTGCGGAAGCCGATGCGCATGCCCGCGGTGTAGATGTACTCACGGCTCTTGTTGCCGTCGCGGAACAGCTCGCCGTCGCGGGGGATGTTGGGCGGCGCGTCCTGGTAGATGCCCACGATGGGGCGCGCCGGGACGTGCTCCACCGACTCCAGGAGGAACCCGGAGAGCAGGTTCTTGCTTGCAAGGTGCAGGATGGTGGCGCCGCCCACCACCGTCGACTTGGCATCCGCCACGGTGCCGCTCTCCCGCCATTTCGACGGGTACCAGTCACCGACCTTGTAGCGGGTCATCGACTTGATGCGCGGCGGGGCCACCGGCATCTCGGAGAGGAAGACCTCACGCACGCAGGGGAGCGCCGAGGTGCGCCCTGCCAGCACCAGCACGTCGACGTCGAACTGGGCGATGACGTCGGCGTAGCGGCGCAGCGGCTCGCGCAGCACAGACTCGATGGCGCGCTCGACCTCCCCGCGCTCGAGGCGGAAGAAGAGGTTACGCAGCCCGGGGAAGCCGGGGACCAGCGGCTCCAGGAAGCGATCGGCCTCGGCCAGGACGTTGGCCGACCAGGTTGAGCCCTCGAACAGCTTGCCCAGGTCGTCGACGGAGTACTTCCGGTCCGGCACGTGCCCGGGGATGACGAAGCCCTCCGCGATCGACCAGAAGGCGCGCGCCAGCGGCATCCAGAAGTAGGGGACCAGCTTGGCCTTGAGCGAGCGCCAGGCGGCGCCGTGGCCGCCGTCGCCCTCCCCGAAGAGGTGAACCAGCTTGGACTTCGCCGCGTGGTCGACCTGGTTGAGGATCTGCGGAAAGGCGACGTCCTCCAGGATGGCGCGGCAGACCTCGTCGCCCGCGACCGAGACCCCGTCCTGAAACAGCTCCCGGATGGCGAGCGAGGTGCCGGCGCCGGCGAGCTTGTCGCGGTACTCGGCGATCATCACGTCGCAGGTGCCGCCGCCGATGTCGACCGAGGCGATGCGGACAGAGCCGTCCTCCGCCCCATAGACGCGGACGAAGTCCTCCATGCTGCCCGCGAAGGTGCCGCTGACCTCCTGGTAGAGGAACACCATCTGCGCGGCGAGCGCCTCGTCCACGAAGAGGTAGGGCTCGCGGCCGTCCTGGTTGGCGCGCCGATCGCCGGGAATGCGGAAGAGGTGCGCCACCAGGAGGCAGGCGTTGCGCACCAGCACCTCGTAGATGGCCTTCTCCTCCTCTCTCATGCCGGAGGGGTAGGTCATCACCACGTGGCGCAGGATGCGCGGGTTCCCCTCCTTCCCCTGGAAGCGGCGATAGCCGGGCGACGCGATCTGGCAGATCGCCTGGGATACGATCTCGGCGATCGCGAACAGCATCATGGTGCGCGGCGCGTAGCGCGGGTCGGCGGGGGAGGAGGGGCCGTCGGCGCGCAGCTCGAGACCGCCCTTCTCCTCCACCACGAACTTGAGGAAGGGTCCGTGCACAGGCCGGTGCTCGCCCTGCTGCGGCACCGCGAAGTGCCAGCGCTGCTCGGAGGCGGCGCCGTCCCACAGGTAGCGCTTGGGGCTCGACATCGAGCACGCGTAGCGGTGCGGCGTCTCCAGGGCTCGATCAAGGGCCTCACGGCCCAGGCGCGCCACCGAGGGCACCACGAACTGCTCGCCGACGCCGAGCGGCGCGCCCAGCTCGTCGAACCAGCCGGGCACGAAGGTGATGCGCGAGTCGACGGTGCCGTCGGAGGCCTGGAACGGGTCGGCCGACGAGCGCATGGCGAGCGGCACCGAGTGCAGCTCGCCGCCGTGCGACTCCACCAGGGCGCCGGTGGTGCGTGAGTTGCCGAAGTCGAGCACCAGCGAGACGTCGATCGGCGCGTGCGACTCGACCCGGGTGAAGCGGAGGCGAGGCAGGTGCGGACCCAGCGCCTCGATCAGGGCGGCCAGCTTGAACGGCACAGACTCGGCGCCCGATCGCTCCAGCTTGCGCAGGAGGTCGCGCGTCGTCGGGTGATCGAGGAAGCCACCCAGCTCGTCCTTGTCGAGGGGGCGGAAGGGGCGGTCGCCGTCGATGCCGGGATCGAGGAAGCGGCCTTGCGCGCCGGAGATGGCGGCGGTGTCGATCGCCATGAGCAGGCGCACCTGGGCGCCGCGGCGGCCAGCGCCGGTGCGCGCCAGGTAGACCTGCACCGCGTGCGGCGCCGACAGCTGGTAGGGGAGCGGCCACCAGCGGCGCTCGAGCTGGCCGAGGTGCTCGACGATCGACACCTCGATGTCCGGGTCCTCCCCTGGCGAGGCGCGGCGGACCCGCGTCTCCGCCGAGGGCTGGGCGGGCGTGCCGGGCGGGGCGCCGGCCGGGGCCGAGCCGCCTGGCGCCTTCATGAGGACGAAGCTGGCGACGACGTCCGGGAGATCGATGGGACCGATCTCGTGAAACGCGATCCCGGTGTCGAAGAAGAGGTCGAGCGCCTCGCCGGGCGACGCGGTCGGCACCCGCTCCGTGGAGGTGCGCGCGGAGGGGCTCGGGGCGGGCGCGGTCGGTCCACCGCCGAGGCCGATCTTCGGCCGGGGGATCTGGGTCACGAGGGGGGAAGGAGTAACAGAAGGAGCCGGGCCGCGGAACGCGCGGGAACGAGGGTCAGGGCTCCAGCGCCTTGTGGTGCTTGAAGCCGAGCTCGTACTCGAACGACGTCTCCTTCTCGCTCGGGCTCCGCGGGTAGGTCATCGCCATGGCGACGTCGACGAAGCAGGCCTCCGCCTCGTCGGTGAGCGCGTCGCCGGCGGCGCGCTTGAGGTGAACCTCGGACGCCGCACCCTGGACGTCGAGCAGGAACGACAGGACCACCTTGGCGTCGCGACGCGGGTGGTTCTTCGCCCACAGCTCGTAGCAGCAGCGGAAGGCACCTCGTTCGCGACGGATGGTGGCGACGATGCCAGCGAAACGCTCGCTCTGACCGGCGCCGGGCCCAGGCACCACCCTGGCGTCGCTGCGCGCGGCTCGCTCGGTCCCCAGCATGGCCTTGCACTCGGCGGCGTTCGTCGGCGGCGGCCGGCGAAGGGCCTCCCCCGGGCTCGAGGCGGGTGGCGGCGGCGCGGACGCCGGCGGCGCTGCGGCGGGCGGGGTCGACGGCGTCGCCGACGCCACGGGCGGCGTGGGCGCGTCCACCGGCGTGGCGGGAGCCGCGCAGGAGAAGGTGAATCCCAGCGCCGAGAGGAGGAACCCGCGCGAGGCGACGGCGCGCGCGAGGCCCGGGTGACCGCTGCGGATCGGCATGGAAGCAGGTTGCCCGTGTTCGACGCGTGAGCAAGACCGGAAACCAGCTACACGGGTCTCGCACCGCGGAAAGAAGCACGAAGAGCGCAGCGGCCGCTGAGGCCGACATGGTAGATTCGTCGTGTGATCCCGTCGTTGCCCCCACGTCGCGCGACCGCCCTCCACCTCCGTGGCATCCTTGCGCTGGGCGCGTGCCTGGCGGTCACCGCGTGCGGCGACGACAGCGGCAGCGACGGGGCGGCGGCGGCCGCGACGTCGACGGCGGCCACGACCGCGTCGGCGAACTCCAGCGCCTCCAGCGGTTCGCCCAGCTCGGCGACCTCGACCGGCGGCGGCAGCACCACGGGAGACGGCGGGGGCGGCGCGGGGCCAGGCGGGCCGGGCGGCGGCGGTGACCAGGGCGGCGGTGACCAGGGCGGCGGTGACGCGACCTCCACCGGGACTGGCGGGGCCGGTCCCTCGTGCGGCGACGGCGTCGTCGACGACGGCGAGGCGTGCGACGACGGCGACCGCGACGACACCGACGGCTGCACCGTTGGCTGCGACCTCGCCTTCTGCGGCGACGGGTTCACTCAGGAGGGCGTCGAGGGCTGCGACGACGCGAACGACGACGACACCGACGGCTGTACCAGCGAGTGCGCGCTGACCTCGTGCGGCAACGCGCTGATCGAGGCCGACGAGGCGTGCGACGACGGCAACGCGTTCGACACCGATGAATGCACGACCCTGTGCGCCGTGGCTGCATGCGGCGACGGCTTCCTCCAGGCCGGCGTGGAGGCGTGCGACGACGGGGACGACGAGGACGACGACGACTGCACGAGCGAGTGCACGATCGCGTTCTGCGGCGACGGCATCACGCGCGCGGGCGACGAGGTGTGCGACGACGGCAATGGGTCGAACGGAGACGCCTGCACCAACGACTGCGAGGCGGCCGAGTGCGGCGACGGGAACGTGCACGTCGGCGTCGAGGCGTGCGACGACGGCAACGGCTCCAACCTCGACGGTTGCACCAGCACCTGCGCGCTCGCCGCCTGCGGCGACGGTTTCCTCCAGAGCGGCGAGGAGTGCGAGCTCGGCATCGATCCGAACGACAGCTGCAACGACGCCTGCGACTGGTCGTGGCGCTACGTCTTCGCCTCCAGCCAGATGGTCACCGGCAACATGGGCAGCATCACCGGCGCCGACGGCACCTGCCAGGCCCTGGCGGATGCGGCCGGCCTTCCGGGCACGTACATGGCCTGGCTCTCGACCTCGACCACCTCGCCCGCGCTGAGGTTCACGCAGTCGACCGTGCCCTACCGCAACGTGCTGGAAGCGGTGGTCGCCGACAGCTGGACCGACCTCACCGACGGCAGCCCCGACATCCCCATCACCGTCACCGAGTCCGGCGGCGCCATCCCCATCGGCACCACGAACTGCGCCGGCGGCGGGTTCCCGACGGTGTGGTCGGCGACCAACACCAACGGAAGCTCGGCGACGCCGTCGGGGACGTGCGGCGACTGGACGTCGATCTCTGGCGGCGGGCTGTGGGGCAAGGCCGACGAGCTCGGCACCTGGACCGGCTGGTGCTCGGGCGGCATCTGCGACTGGCTCTCCCCGATCTACTGCTTCCAGCAGTGAGAGGGGTCGCAGCCATGGACCTGCTCGTCTACGGCGAGCTCGGCGACGGCGTCACCGGCACCCTCTTCGTGTGTCAGCGGCAGTGAGATGCGCGTCGCTGTGATCGGCCCCGGAGCGGTCGGCGGGACGATCGCGTTCTGGCTCGCGCAGGACCCGCGCTTGACGGTGGAGCTCTGGGCGCGGACCCGGTTCGACGAGCTGCGGGTCGAGACGCCGGACGGGCCGCGGAGCTGTCGGCCGCGCGTGGTGCTGGACCCTGCCGAGGCGAGCTCACCGTCGTGGGTGATCCTGGCCACGAAGGCCTACGACGTCGCGAGCGCGGCGCCGTGGCTGGCGGTGCTCGACGGGCGTGCGCGGGTCGCCGTGCTGCAGAACGGGGTCGAGCACGTGGAGCGGCTCCAGCCCTACCTCGACCCGGCGCGCGTCGTCGCTGCCGTGGTCGACTGCGCCGCGCTGCGTCTGGGACCGGGGACGATCCGCCAGCGTCGCCACGCCGCGCTGATCGTGAACGACGACCCGAACGGGCGGGATCTCGCGACGTTGTTCTCGGGCACGCCGGTGACGGTGACGCTGACCGCCGACCTCGTCACGGCGGCCTGGAAGAAGCTCTGCTTCAACATCGGCGGGACCGTGTGCGCGCTGACCGGTCAGCCGGCGGGGATCACCTGGCGCAGCGACGTCGCCGAACTGCTCCGCGACCTGGTTCGCGAGGGCGTCGCGGTCGGACGAGCGGAGGGCGCGACCCTGGAGGACGAGCTGCCCGAGAGCATCCTCGAGGGGCACCGCAAGGCACCGCGTGATGCGGTCAATTCGCTCCTCGCCGATCGACTCGCCGGCCGGCGCATGGAAGTCGATGCGCGGAACGGCGTCGTCGTGCGCCGGGGACGCGCGCACGGCGTCCAGACGCCGCTCAATGCGATGGCGGTCGCGATCCTCGAGGCCGCCGGTCCGGCCGGCCTGCCCGCGGGCTAGGCCTTCGTCTTGGACCGCGGCAGCGTCGCGTCGGGGAAGGGCCAGAGGTTCGTCATCGGCCCGGGGAAGAGGCGGTTCTGGTCGAAGCGCGGCGGCGTCGCCGGCGCCGGGATCCGGTGGACGACCCAGCCAGTGTAGAGCTCCAGCTTGGGATCGCGGTCGAACCCGCGCTCCAGCCGCGCCAGCAGCTTCGGGTTCTCGGTGGGCTCGACCACCGACACCAGGGCGCCCGCCTCCTCGGTCGGCGCGAACACGCCGGGGACCTTCGACGCCTCACCGACCAGGTAGCTGCCGAAGGTGGCGATCGTCCCGTCGGTGCGGCGGCAGTAATAGTGAATCGTGTCGCCGACCGCGACCTCGGTGACCTTCGCCACCGGTCGGAGCCCGGCGCCGCCCGCCCCCCGCTCGAACGCGGACCGACACAGGAAATTGTGGACCCCGGCGAGGTCCAGCGTGTCGTCGTGCGACGCCTTCGTCTTCTTCGCCTTGTAGACCCACTCCGCCATGGGGCGAGCGTCTGTCTGCGTGGCAAGCACGTCAAGCGAGAGGTCCCGCTCGGCGTCACTGCGGCCCTGCGGGCGCCACCTGGAAGACCTCCGCAGCCGGGAGGGTCATCACCGTCCGCCCGGCGGCCGCGAGACGGTCCCGAGGGACGTCTGCGAAGCGAGCGACGAAGCCGGGCGTGAGGCGAAGCGTCAGCACCTGCCCGGTCGATTTCTTCCGGTAGGTGGTGCGCGTCTCCGCGGCGGCCGACTCCGCGATGGAGAGGTTGAGCTTGCCGAGGCTCGCCCCGGTGGAGGCGGCGGCGCCATCGGCGACGCACGCGTACTGCACCTCGCGCGGCGAGTGGTGCACCACCTCGAGATCGAAGCTGCCGCGCGCGAGGCCGAGGACGCCCAGCGCGTGCATCCCCATCCGGTAGCCGGCGACGGCCCAGGGGCCCGCCCCGCCGTGCACGGCCGCGACCTCGGCCAGCGCTCGGTCCTGGGGCGCACCGCCGCCATGGTCGTCGTGCGGGCCGTCGTGGTGCCGGTCGCCGACATGGTCCCCGTGGGCGTGACCGGCGTGGGGAGCGCCGAGCGAGGAGCTGCCGCTGCACGCGACACCGAGGAGCGCGAGGGCCAGCGTCGCGAAGGTGACCGCGGCAAGCCGGGGACGGAGCACGCGGGTGATGTTCGCCCGCCTCATCGCTTCGGCGGGGCGACGTCCTTCGCCGGCGCCGGCCTGGCCTTGTGGACGCTCACCGGCCCCATCTGCAGGGCGGTGAGCCCCTCGTGGACGCTGGGGTCGCCCACCACGACCACGAAGCGGCCCGCGTCGTCGAGGTGCTTCGCGGCGACGCGCCGCACGTCCTCTGCCGTCACGCGCTCGATGCGCGCCGCGCGCTGCGCGAACTCGTCGAGCGGCAGGGCGTAGAGGGCGAGGCCGGCCAGGGTGCCCGCGGTCTCCCACGCCGACTCGAAGCGGGCCGGCAGCTGCCGCACCAGGTACTGCTTGGCGGATGTGAGCTCCTCGGCCGTCACCGGCTCGCGCCGCATGCGCTCCATCTCCGCGAAGATCTCCTTCACCGCGGCGGCGGTGGCCTTGCTCTCGATGGCGCCGCCGGCGGTGAAGGGGCCGGGGCCGAGGCGCATGTCGAAGCCGGAGCGGGCCCCGTAGGTGTAAGCGTGCTTCTCGCGCAGGTTCATGTTGAGCCGGCTCGAGAACTGCGCCCCGAAGATCGAATTCATGACCAGGATCGCCTCGAAGTCGGGCGTCTTCCGGGGGACGCCGACCAGGGCGATCGACACCTGCGACTGGGTCGCGCCGGGGCGCTCGACCAGCACGATGCGCGGACGCGCCTTCTCCGGCGGCGGAGGCGCCACCGTGGCGACGAAGGGCCTCTGCGCCGCTCCTTTCCAGTCGCCGAACACGCGCTCCGCCTCGGCCCTGGCCTGGGCGAGCGTCACGTCCCCCGCGAGCGCCAGCACCGCGTCCTGGGGGCCGAGCGAGGAGGCATAGACGCGCTCCAGATCGGCCCGCGTCGCCGCCTTCACCGTCGTCTCGTCGCCGATGAGCGGCGCCGCGTAGGGGTGCCCTGCGGGGTACAGCGTCGAGAGCGTCGTGTTGTGGAGGATGGTCGCCGGCTGGTCGCGCTGCTGCGCGATCGCGGTCAGGCGAGAGGTGCGCTCGCGCTCGATCTCCGCCTTGTCGAAGAGGGGCTTGCGCGCCGCGTCCCCCACCAGGTCGAGCAGTCGCGGCAGGTTCGCGGTGAGGCAGCGGCTGGCGAGGATGGTCGCGTCGGTCGACGCGAACGCGTTCACCACGGCGCCGATGTCCTTCACCGACTCGGCGTAGGCGATGGACCCCATCGATTTCGTGCCCTGGGTGAGGAGGGACGCCGCGAACGCACCCAGACCGGGCCTGTGCTGATCGGCGCCGCGGCGGACCACCAGCTGCACTGCCACCAGCGGCAGATCATGGCGCGTCGTCACCAGCACGCGGAGGCCGTTGGCGAGCCTCGCCTCCTCGATCTTCGGCGGGACGAAGACGACGTCGCCGTCGGGGGGCGGCGGCGTCTTGCGGAAGGACTCGTCGGGCTCGACCGGCGGCGGCGCCACCGGGACGGGCTGCTCGGGCACCGACGGCAGGATCGTGCTCGGGTCGCCGCAAGCGGCACCCAGGAGGAGCAGCGCGGAGAGGGACGCGAGCGACCGCTTCACTTCACACCTCCCGCCACCAGGCGTCCGGCGCGGGGCGCGCCGGGTGTCGGTGTCACCACGGTGAGGATCCTCCGGTCGCGCGGCAGCCAGGTGACGACCGCTCGCTGCACCGCGGCGGCGGTCGCGTTCTGGAAGCGGGCCACGTCCCTGGCGAGGTAGGCGGGGTCGCCGGTGCGCTGGTTGTAGTCGTTGAGCGAGTTGGCGCGCGCGGTGAGCGACTCGGTCTCGAACAGCATGTCACTGAGGATCGCGGTGCGCGCGCGCTCCAGCTCCTCCCCGCTGGGCGGGGCGGCGCGCAGCTTGTCGAGCTCCTCGTCGATGATGGCGAGGGCCTTCTGCGGGTCGCTGCCCTTGCGCAGCGTGACCCCGATCTCGAACTGGCTGGCGAGCAGGCTCGACCCCTGCGAAGCCCACACGCTCTGCGCGATCTGCAGCTCGTGGACGAGGCGCCTGTGCAGCCGGCTGGAGCGACCCCCCGAGAGAATCTGCGAGAGCAGGTCGAGATCGCCGTCCCCCGGTGCGTAGTGGGGCGGCGTGGGCCAGGTCACCTGCACCCGCGCCAGCTCCACGTCGGCCTCCACCGCGAGCCGCTTCTCGGCCGCGAGCGCCACCGGCATCGGCTTCTTCAGCGAGCCGGGGTCAGCGCCCTTCTTCAGGGTGCCGAAGTACTTCTCCACCAGGGCGCGGGTCTTCGCCTTGTCGATGTCGCCGGCGATGACCAGGGTCGCGTTGTTGGGCAGGTAGAAGCGCCGGTAGAAGTCCTTCACGTCCTCCAGCGAGGCGCGATCGAGATCCTCGGGCGTGCCGATGGTGAGCAGGTGGTACGGGTGGTCGGGCGGGTAGAGCGCCGCGCGGATGTACTGCACGACCAGCCCGTAGGGCGCGTTCTCGTAGTTCTGCCGGCGCTCGTTCTTCACCACCTCGCGCTGCTCGGCGAAGGTCTTGTCCTTCACGTGGTCGAGGAGGAACGCCATGCGATCGCTCTCCAGCCACAGCACCAGCGGCAGCTGGTTTCCGGGAACCGTCTCGAAGTAGTTGGTGCGGTCGGCGTTGGTGGTGCCGTTGCGCTCGCTGGCGCCCGCCTGCTCCAGGTAGGCGAAGAACCTGTCCTCGCCGACGTTGCGCGAGCCCTGGAACACCAGGTGCTCGAACAGGTGCGCGAACCCGTTCTTCTTGGCCGGCTCGTCCTTGGAGCCCACGTGGTACCAGAGGTTCACCGCGACGGTCGGCGTGCGACGGTCCTCG
>JBKJLX010000124.1:0-9757 GCA_046596645.1 Polyangiaceae bacterium | reverse complement strand
ACCTTGAGGGCCTTGATGCTCAGCATCGCCAGGGCGACGCCGGCCACGACCGCCGCGTCGCGCATGGCGCGCGGCGGTAGCCCCGAGCCCTCGAGGTGCCGCTCCGCGCGCGCGACGTTCCGCTCGAACCCCTGGACGATGGGCGAGGCATCACCTCTTGCGAGACGCTTCACCGAGGCGATGAAGCCCTCACCCGCGACCTCGCCTTCGGCACGACGATGTCGGCCTCCGCCTCCGCCTCCGCCGCCGCCGCCACCGCCGCCGCCGCCGCCGCCGCCGCCGCCGCCGCCGCCTCCGAGCAGGGAGAGAACGGCGTCGAGCGGCGCCGAGATCGGCGTCGGCGCACCGAGGCGCGCAAGCCCGATGGCGAAGGCGCGGTCATCGCCTGCGCGCGCGATCTGCGACGCCAGCACGACCAGCGCCACCCGCGCCACCATCGCCACGCCGACGAGCGCGCCGCCTGCGTTGAGGTGCCAGACCCGGCCGAACAGCGCGAGGGGCACCCAGCGATCGGTCGCCGCGTCGTCGGCCACCAGCGCGTAGGAGACGACGACGAACGCGGCGAAGCCGCCCAGCTTCACCACCTGACGGGCGAGGCGCCGGGGCGCGAGGCCGGCCATGAACCAGGCGACGAGGTGAACGCCGACCAGGCCGCCGATCACGCGCAGGTCGCGCACGGCGAGGGCGCCGATCGCCACCGCGACGAGATAGAGGACCCGGAGACGGGGATCGAGGGCGCGACCGCCTGGCATCGCTCCCGATCCTACGCGGGACGACGGATCAGATGCCGTCGGGGAGCCCGCCGCCGCCGCCCTGGCCGCCAGGGTCGATGGGCACGCAGTCGCCGGCCTCCCAGCGCTCTAGCGTGAGGTCGACGAACTGCACGACCGCCTCCTCGATCTCGGGCGCGAGCACGAACTCGGGGTGGCAGTTCTGGATCTCGGGGTCGCAGCCCTCGGAGCCCTTCTCGAGGAAGCGACGCGCAGGGATGAGGGTGTCGAAGGCCCCGTTCTCGTCGACGGTGCCGGTGACCAGGCGCTTCACGTAGGGGTAGGTGCGGTTACGGGCGAAGGTCTCCTCGTCATTGGCGGATAGCCAGGCGCCGCCGTCGCCGGCGTTGTGGCATCCCTGGCAGGGGCCGATCTCGGTCTGCGACTCCGGCAGATGGGTCATGCCGGTCTCCATCCAGACCGTGTAATCCATGCAATCGCCGAAGGCCTCGAGCGCGCTGGACAGGGTGACCGGCGGGTCGACGGGCCCACCGCCGCCCGAGCCGGAGCCGCCCGCGCCGCTCGAGTTGCCACCTTCCCCGGTACCGTCGTCGAGGCCGCGCTCCTCGACCTCGGCGTCCAGCCACTCGACCACCGCGTCGTGCTGAGCGTCGTCGAGCGCCGGGCCCGCGTGGGGCCCGTGCAGGACCAGGTTCGAGTTGTCGGGGGTCGCGATCATGCTCGGCTCGTAGCCGGTGATCGCGTTGTAGGACCCCTCGGCGGTCGCCGCGAAGAACACCGGCGCGCCGGCGGAGCCGGTCGCGTGACAGGTGGTGCAGGCGAGGCCGAGGCTCGAGGGCGTGGAGAGGAGCGGGTAGACCTCCTCCACGAACAGGTCGTGCGCCGAGACGTCACCACCGGTCGGGTTGGTGGTGCCGGAGCTGGTCGGGTTGCTGGAGCCCGACGAGCCACCCTCCCCCGCCCCAGTGGAGCCGCCCTCGCCAGCGCTGCCCGAGCCGGGCCCGGTGGTGCTGGAGGTGGTGCCGCTGGGGTTGAACGTCTCGGGGTCCCCCGCGCACGCGCCGATGGCCGCCGTCGCGAAGAGGAGAGCGCCGCCGAGGATGACTCTGTGGTTCGCGAGGGTCTTCATGTCACGACTCCTTCCGGGACGGCCGACGACGGTTCACGAGGGTGATCGCGAGGCCGAGCGCTGCGGCGAGCGCCGCGCCGCCGTTTCCGGGAGAGTCTCCCACGCGACAGGCGCAGCCGCTGGAGGACTCGTTGCCGGGCTCGGCGTTGCCGCCCGGCTGGGTGCTGCCGGAGCCGACGACGGCGCCGCCATCATCGTCACCATCACCCGCCGCGCCGCCGGAGCCGGCAGGGCTGCCACCCTCGCCGCCGCCGGTGGGACCCGAGCCGGTGGGGCCCGAGCCGGTGGGACCCGTCTCGCCGCCCTCGCCGAGCTCGATGTCGCCCGCGTCCTGGGGCGGTCCGGGAGGCAAGGGCTGCGAGGTGGCGCCGGGGATGAGCGCGAGCCACTGCGAGTTCTTCGGCTCGCCCGGCGTGCGGCCCTGGTGGGGCACGACGAAGAAGGAGCGGACGCTGGGCATGAAGCCGACGGGGTTGCCGTAGGCGGGGTTGGGCACGTCGCCGATACAGCGGAGGAAGTCGCGGCCCTGGGTGTTCGGGTTGTGGCCGTACAGGTTGGCGAGCTTGCCGCTGTCGGCGTAGTAGCCGGCGATCCACTTCTCGTTGTCGACGTCCTGGTTCACGCCCTCGGCCGCGTCGTAGCGCGCGATCTGGAGGACCGGCGGGCCGTTGCCTGTGATGGGCGCTCCGAAGATGCCGACCACGCGGTTCTCGGTGTCGCCGGTTCCGTACTCGCCGCCGCAGATGGCGGAGTGGGTCTGGAAGGAGCCGAGGCCCTCCTTCTCGGCGCGGGTGGTGATCGCGTTGTCGTCGACGTCGAGGATGTAGAGGTGCGAGAGGTTCGAGCCCTTCACCCCGCCGTCCTTGCCCTCGCCGCTCGACTCCAGCGCCATGAGCGCCCAGCGGCCGAAGTCGAGCTGCGCGACGCTGGGCTGGTTCATGTAGATGCCCTCTTCGGGCTGCGACGCGGCGACGAGCGAGTGGGTGAGGCTCTCGCCGGTCATGGTGTCGAGCACGTGGCACTCGACGCCATCCTCCGGCGGGCGGTTGTCACCCTTGGCGGCGCAGAAGAGTGAGCGGGTCGGGCCGATGGCGCCGATGGAGGGCCGGCCGATGTTCGAGGGGGCGACGATCGAGTTGCGCCACATCGTGTTCAGCGTGGTGCCGTCGAACTGCAGGCCGACCGCGACCGAGCGGTCGTTGGTGTTGGTGCTCAGGTAGCCGGCGGTGATCCAGCCGTCGCCATTGACCTGGATGTCGGGCGCGCCCTCGTTGTTGTCGCTGTCGTCCGAGATGCGGACCTGCTCCGCGACCTCGTTGCACATGTGGTCGAGGACGCCGACGTACGTCCTGGGGTTGTTCGCCCCGTTCTTGTCGGAGCCGTAGGTCCAGAAGACGTTGTTCCCGTCGGACGCGATCTTGGGGTGGTTGCAGAGGCGATCGCCGTCCGAGTAGGGCCCGAGGGTGACGTCGTTGGCCACCAGGGTCGGCGAGCCGTCGGCGCTCAGCTCGACGCTGGAGCATTTGCACTGCCAGTTGCGCTGCTCCTCCGGCACCTTGGAGCTCATGAAGACCGTCACCACGTAGGTCTTGCCGTCGCGGACGACGTGCGTGACCGAGGCCTGCTCGGCGCCCGGCCCGCCGTCGGTCTCCTGCGGCCCCACCTCGCCCGTGGCGTCCTGGAGCTTCAAGACGGCGGCAGGGGCCGCGTCGGCGGGCAGCGCCGCTCCGAGGGAGAGTCCGAGGCCGGCAACGATGCCGATGAGGTGCGGGCGGGTCTGCGTTCGCATGGCGGGTCTCCTGTCGAACAGCTGCAGCGGAACCTTTGCACCCGTCATGCCGTCACGGAGCCAGAGGATTGGCCCGGAATTTCAGGGAACCTTCTCGTCGACCTGGGGCTCTCTCGATCCATGCACCTCGGTCTGCTTCAGCTTCTCGGGCGGCAGCGGGGGGGGCGCCGACTCGTGGAGCAGCACCGCGGAGACCAGCGTCTCCGGAGCGAGCCCCTTCGGCGGGTCCTTCACGCGCAAGGCGGCGCGTCCCCGGCTGCCCGAGGTCACCGCGAAGGAAGCCCCGTCCCGGATCTGGAGCCACATCGCCGGCGTCAGGCGCGCCGACACCGCGTCGCCGTCGACCAGGTCGATCGCGCGTGCTTTCGCGGGATCGGCGCCGATCGAGGCGAGGAACTTCGCGAGCGAGAAGCGAAGATCGGCCGCGGTCGCGTCGGGCGCCAGGAGGGCGTCGGCGAGGAGCTTCTTCTTCACGAAGCCCAGGTACTGGCCGTCGCGGTAGACGCGCGTGCCCTTGGGGATCGCCTCCGCCGAGGCGTAGGGGATGCCCTCGATCTTCGCGCCGTCGGCGCCGAAGAGCGCGCGTTCCCGCTTATCGTAGCGGGGTGGGACGGCCTCCACGTAGACGGACACCGCGCCGACGACGTCGACCGTGGTGTTGGTCTGGATGCCCTGAGGCCAGTGAATTCGAGCCTTTCCACCGATCTCACCGCGGGTGAAGGAGAAGAGGAGGGCGTCCTTCAGGCGGACGATCTCGCTCGCCGGGATCACCGCCGTCCGACCGCGACCGCCCAGCACGTGCACCTCGCGCAGCTTTGCGAGATCGACGCCGACGACCTGCAGGTACTCGGCGAGACGCCAGCGCGCGACCTTGCGGCCGTCGACGAGGGTCGCGTCGTGGCGGGCGAGCTTCGGCGGCAGCTCGCGGATGCGCAGGACGCCGCGCGGCACGCCGTCGACGAACACCGCCGCGTCGCCGAATTTGCGGCGCTTGCCACCGTTCTCGTCGTCCGGCACCGGCACGCCGGGGGGCATCGCCGCGGACGACGCGGGCGACGCGGGCAACGCAGAGGCCGGGGTCGCCGGGGCCGCGCCGACGGACGTGGAGGACGCGCTCGCCGAGGCGGGTGCGGGCGCGGGATCGACCGTCGACGAGCACGCGAGCAGCAGCCCGAGCAGCGCGACGAGGACCGGGCGGTGGGGCACCGACCACGACGTTATCCGAGGTCGCGGGGATGGTCTCAGCTGGATCCAGTCCAGGGCCAGCCAGCGTTCAGGGGAGATGTACGACAAACGTACCGCGCGGACGGAGGATGCTGCTGGGGGCATCCCTCGTCCGCGCGGTACGGGTCGCCGGTCACTTCGCCGGGCGGGCCGCCTTGATGTCGAGCTTGATCACGACCTCGTCGCGGATCAGGTCGTCCTTCTTGCCCTCGTAGGCGATGCCCCAGTCCTTGCGGTTGATGGCGAACTCCGCCTTGGCGGAGACCTCCTTGGCGTCGACCTTGACGGTCGCCGGGAAGCTCACGCTCTTCTCCACGCCGCGCAGCTTCAGGTTGCCGGTGATGGTGTGGGTCGCGCCCTTCTCGCCGCCTGCCTTGATCTCGGTGCTGGTGAAGGTGGCGCTGGGGTTCTTGTCGACCGCGAAGAAGTCGTCGGTCTTCAGGTGGCCGTCGAGCTTCTCGCTGTCCGACTTCAGGCTGGCGACGTCGATGTCGACGAAGATCTTCGCCGACTCCGCCTTGTCGCCCTCGAGCGCGATCCAGCCGGTGAACTTCTCGAACTTCCCGTCGTGCTTGCCGGTGACCTTGGAGCCGGTCCACTCCACCTTGGAGTCGGTGGGGGTGAGGTCGAGGGCGCCTGCCGGCTTGGCAGGGGCCGCCATCGCGGGCGCGTCACCGGTCGGCGCCGCGGTCGCGGCGGCGGTGCCGGTGGCGGCCGCGGTGGCCGTGGCCTTCGCGGCCATCGTGGGCACGGGCTTCGCGCTGCCGACCGTCGCCTTGGGCGCGGTGGCAGCGGGGTCCTCGCAGGCCGCGAGCGCGAGCGTCGCGACGGCGAGCGCCGTGATCATCGTGTTGCGGATGTGCATGATGGAGATCCTCTCGGGGGTGGTCGAGCGGCCTGGCGTCAGCCGCGAGCGGAGCGTGCCGAGGTCGGGTGTCGACCGCAAGCAACGATCACGGACTGGATCGTTGTGACGCCGGCAACGATTGCACGGACGGTCCATCCAGCCGCACGACATCGAGGGGCAGGATCCACCGCTTGGAGGCCAGGCCATCCTCCTCCCCCGCGAGGTCCACCTCGGGGTCGACGAAGCGACGCGACCGACGGCCGTTCATCGCGACGAACGCGTCGAGCCGGACCTCTACCTCGCGACCCCGTGCCCGCTCCCGGTCTCGCACCGCGTGGGCGAACTGGAGGAGCAGATCGGGCTGGGTGGCCATCATGCGCGACTGCAGCGCGTCGTAGAGCTCGCGCGGCTCGACGATCGAGATCCGGCCGGACGCCTTGTCGGTGACCCGCGCGGAGACGTCGCCGTTCTTCTCGACCAGCATGACCTTCCACGCGAAGCGGAAGCCCTGCTCCGTCCACAGCCCGTTCCCCGGATAGAGGAGACCGCGCAGCGGGATCAGCAGCTGGACGGCGACGAAGGCCGCGATCGACCTGCGCACCCAGCGCGGCGTCGCGAACGACGCGCCGACGGGTGGTGCCGCCTCGACCCTGGCGCCGAGGCGCGCCGCGAGGTCGCGCGGCCAGCTCGGAGCGAAGAACACCGGAGCGAACGCCATCATCAGCCAGGGGAAGATCCCGAGCTGGAAGAGCCGCCCGGTGACGAGGTGAAAGGCGCACGCCGCGAGGTAGGCGGCGAGCCGCGTGCGCCGCCAGGAGAGGAGGAACGGGACCGTGAGGTCGAAGGCGGCGCCGGCCCAGCTCATCGCGAACGCGAGCCACGACGCGCCCGCCGCGGCGCCGAGCAGCGGCACGTCCCCGGAGCGGGCGAGCCAGGTGCCGAGAGGCTCGGCGCGCAGCAGCCAGTCGCCGTTGAGCTTTCCCACGCCGCCGAAGAAGTAAACGACGCCCACCTGGAAGCGGAGGAGCCACACCGCCCACGCCGGCACCGTGCCGCCCCAGCGCGCCGAGGGCAGCACCGCGAGGACCAGGCCGATCAGCGTCACCAGGACGTAGTGGTTCAGGTAGTGGGTGACGTCGCAGAGGTGCGCGTAGGCGAACAGCACCGTGAAGACGCCCGCCGCCATGCGAGCGCGCACTCCCAGCGCGATCGCGAGCGCCGCCGCGATCATCACGGCGTGCACCACGTACATGAAGGCGCCGGGCAGCGGCTTCACCCAGCCCAGGCCCCAGTAGCTGAAGAAGCGCGTGGGGCGGAGGAAGTGCTCCTCGATCCAGCCGTGGTGCCAGAACCGCGCGCCCGCCAGCGCGAGCAGCAGCCCGAACGCCACGCGCAGCGCGACCAGCGAGTCCGCGTCGAGAGGCCGGTCCGCGGCCACCTGCAGGCGGCGCCGCAGCGCACCCGTCATTTCAGTCGCCGTCGTTGTCGTTGAACGAGAGCGTCGTCCCCACTGCGGTCGCGACGTCGGACGCCAGCAGTCGCTTCAGCTCGCGCACCTCGTCGTACGCGCGCTGGACCTTGGCAGGGTCGGTGGTGATGGCCGTCCGAAGCGGCCCCGGGATGAAGGCGACGGCGCCGCGCGAGAGCGCGAACGCATCGCGGACGTCCTGGTCGAGATCGTCGCCGCCCCGCGCGCGCACCAGATCGGCGAGCCCCCCGGCGGCGTCGATGGGCACGCCGCCCTCCCCCGCTGCGCCGAAGTAGGCGGCCCCGAAGGCGTCGAGGTGGCCGAGGGCGTCGTCGATCGACGCGTCGCTCCACTGCGAGCGAACCTGCTCCGGCTGCGGGGTACCGTCGTCGCGGAGCCCGAGCGGCAAGGCGAGCTCGTCGCCCAGCACCAGCTCGAGCACGAAGATCGACTCGTTGACGATGGCGTCGGTGCCGTCCTTCCGGGCGGGGAAGGCGGTGCTCCCCTCGCCCGCGGTGGCGAGCTGCTCGGCGTAAGCGCCGTCGCTTTGCTCCCACGCCGTCTGGATGGCGGTGATCGCGGCCGCCACGTCGACCGCCAGGGCCCGCGCCAGCGCGGCACGCCGCGGAGCGGTGTCGATGGCGGTGAGGACCTGGGCGACGTCATCGCCATCGCCGGCAGCGAACAGCAGCACCTCGAGCGCGCCGAGCCCGCGCTCGTTGGCGCCGAGGCGCGCGATGGCCGCGTCGTCGATCGGCTCCTCGCCGGCGACCTGGGCCTCGACCTTGGTCGTCTCGGTGGGAAACCACTCGATGCGCGGGGTCAGGTCCTTGGCCGGACCGAAGCCGAAGACGGCGGTGCGGGTCCACGCGGCGCGGGCGCGGCGCCACGCCGACTGCGCGGCGGCGACGGTGGAGGCCGACGGCGCGGCCTCGAGCTCGGCGGTGGCGACCATCAGCGCGGCGGCTTCGGTCGCCGCCGCGCGGAACGCCGGCAAGGCGACCGCTTCGGCCTGGTGGCGCAGCACCGGGCGCTCGTCGAAGGTGCCACCGCCGCTGGTGCCGCCGCTCACCTCGTGGATGGTGCAGCCGACGCCCCCCGGCCCGAGCGCGGCCACGACGCTGACCAGCCCAGCGAGCACGAAGGGGACCGCGACGCGGACGCGCGTGATGGTGGCAGACGTCGGAGACGGCACCGGGAGCCTCACAGCGATCGAAGAAAGGCGAGCAGCGCCTCGCGCTCGTCCCGGTCCATCGCGCGGAAGGCCTCGCGCGAGGCCTCGGCCTCGCCGCCGTGCCAGAGGATCGCCTCGGCGAAGCCGCGCGCGCGCCCGTCGTGGAGGAGCTGCTCGTGGCGGCTCACCGTCTCGATGAGGCCGACGCCCCACAGCGGCGGCGTGCGCCACTCGTTGCCGTCGGCCTCGTAGTCGGGGCGAGCGTCGGCCAGGCCCTCGCCCATGTCGTGGACCAGCAGGTCGGTGTACGGCCAGATCACCTGCTCGGAGAGCCACGGGTACCCCTCGAGGAGGCCGGTCTCGTGCCTGGCGACGTGGCAGCTACCGCACCCCGCCTCCTCGAACGCCGTGCGGCCGTGCAGCACCGTGGGGTCGGCGACGTCTCGACGCGCGGGCACCGCGATGGTGTGCGCGTAGAAGGTGATCTGGGCGACCTTGTCGGCGTCGATCTCGGGCGCGCCGCCCGCGGGAGCCAGCGCGCACGCCTTCTGCGTGGGCGTGCACCCCTCGGCGCCGAAGAGCGGCGAGGTGATGCCCATGTCACCGCCGAAGGCGCCCGAGATCTGCTGCTCGAGCGTGGGCTGGTTGGCCTTCCAGCCGAAGCGGCCGAGCCGGGGCGCGCCGGCGACGGCGTCCCAGGGGTGGTTGGCGCGGCCGGAGATGCCGTCACCGTCGGCGTCGTCGGGATCGACGCGCGCGCGGATCGCCGCCTCCGGGATGGCCGCGAGGAGGCCGAGCCCCGCCATCTGCTGGCCGACGCGCGCTGACGTCAGCACGTCGTCCGCCATCGGGCCGTAGGCGAGATCCTCGAAGGCGATGCCGGGCCGCCGCAGGGTGAACGCCTCGCCGTCTCCGTAGGTGCCGGGCTGCTCCTCCCAGTCGATGCGGACTCGACCCTCCGGCTCGACGCCGAGGATCGCGTGCGGCTGGAGCTGCCCCCCGTACGAGGGCTCGCCGAGGGGGCCGCCGTCCTCCGCCGCGCCGGGCACCGAGAGCCGGACCAGGAGGCCGAAGGTGCGCTCGTCCTCCGGGGAGGCTGGCGGGGCGCCGCGCCCGTCGTGCGAGTGGCAGGCCGAGCAGCTGGTCGCGTTGTAGAGCGGACCCAGGCCGTCGTTGCCCTCGGCGCTCGCCGGCGCCGTGACCCAGCCGCGGTTGAAGAGGTGATCGCCGATCGCGAAGTCGTTGCGCCCCGCCTGATCGAGGTTGCGCGCAGGGCGCGCGAACGCGTCGCGCGTGATGTCGAAGACCGTCGTGTCGCCGCCCGACAGCTCCTCCCCCTCGTAGGGGACCGGGGTGTCGCCTTCCGCGGGCGCGACGAAGCCGTCGTCGCTGCAC
>JBKJLX010000848.1:0-15525 GCA_046596645.1 Polyangiaceae bacterium | reverse complement strand
ATTGGAAATCAAGTGTACTGAAAGGTACCGGGGGTTCGAATCCCTTCCCCTCCGCTGAGTGAGCTGCACGCGCCGATGTCCCGAAAGCGACATCGGCGCTCTGCATTTGGGCGTGTGCGTCGCCGGCCCAAGCACGTCCCTGAGAAGCTCCCCATCTGCCTGTTTTGCACCCTCGATCGCGCCCTCACAGCGAATCTCGTCTCGACGTGCCCGTGCCCGTGCACGGTCTCGTCTCCTGCAGCCGACAGGGCGCTGGTGCGCCAACCATCCCCATCCCTCACGCGGTTTCCACCCCGCGGGAGGCCTGCCCCCCTTTTCAATGCGGGCGGGTCCCTCTAAGGTTCCGTTCCCCCAAAAAAGGAGAAGAGCGCCATGGCTTTCACGCTTCCCGAGCTGCCGTATTCGAAGGATGCCCTCGCCCCGCACATGTCGGCGGAGACACTCGACTTCCACCACGGCAAGCACCACCAAGCTTACGTGACCAAGCTGAACGAGCTGGTCGCGGCGGACCCCGCGCTCCAGGGCAAGAGCCTTGAGGATCTGGTGAAGACCACCAAGCAGGGCCCGGTCTTCAACAACGCCGCCCAGGTGTGGAACCACACCTTCTTCTGGAACAGCATGAAGCCGCAGGGCGGCGGTGAGCCCACAGGACCGCTGGCCGACGCGATCGCCAAGTCGTTCGGCTCGGTCGCCGACTTCAAGACCAAGTTCAACGCCGCCGCCGTCGGTCAGTTCGGGTCCGGCTGGGCCTGGCTGGTGAAGAACGGTGACGCGCTGGAGATCACCACGACCAGCAACGCCGGCACCCCGTTCGCCGAGGGCCGCTCCTGCGTCCTCACCTGCGACGTGTGGGAGCACGCGTATTACATCGACCACCGCAACGCGCGCGCGAAGTTCGTCGAGGCGTGGTGGAACCTCGCCAACTGGGACTTCGCCGCCAAGAACTTCAGCGGCTGAGTCACAGGCGATCGCAGCACCGAGGGTGCTGACAGGTCAGTCCGCGAGCGCCGCTGCAGCAGTCCTGCGGCGGCGCAGTGCGTCCATCGCCCGGGTCCCGAGCAGCACCGCGAGCACGGCGGCGTAGATCAGCGGCTCGGTGACGTCCTTCTTCACGCGGAGGAAGAAGTGGACGACCCCCAGCGACGCGCACACGTACGCGAGGCGGTGGAGGCGTCGCCATCTCACCGCGCCCAGCTGCTGCAGCGCCGCCTTCGACGAGGTCATGGCCAGCGGGAGCAGGAGCAGCCACGCCAGCGCGCCGAACATGATGAAGGGGCGCTTGGTGAGGTCGAGGAAGATCGAGCGCACCGCGAGCCCCTGGTCGACGACCAGGTACGTCGCCACGTGGAGGGTCGCGTAGCCGAAGCCGAGCAGGCCGAGCGCGCGTCGGATCTGGATGGGCCACGCCTGCCTGGTCACGATGCGGAGCGGCGTGCAGGCGAGCGAGGTCATGAGGAGGATGAGCGCGAGAAGGCCGAGCTGGTTGAGCGCCGCCGCCACCGGGTCGGCGCCGAGGTCGTCGTCCGCGGCGCGCCACACGAGCAGGCCGAGCGGCACCAGGCCCCCCGCCCACACGACGAAGCTCAGCCACGATCGGCCGCGCAGCCCCCCCGTTCGTCCCCCGACCTCGCGCGCCATCGTCGCCTCGGCCTTCAGAACTGCTTCCGGAGATCCATGCCGGAGTAAAGTCCGGCAACCTGCTCGGCGTAGCCGTTGAAGGGCAGGGTCGGCCGCCGCGTCAGCTCGCCGATGCGGCGCTCGCTGGCCTGCGTCCACCGCGGGTGATCCACGGCCGGGTTCACGTTGGCGTAGAAGCCGTACTCGCTGGAGGCGGCCTCGTTCCACGTGGTCTTCGGCGGCGCCTCGTGGAGGGCGACGCGCACGATCGATTTGGCGCCCTTGAAGCCGTACTTCCACGGCACCACCAGGCGGATCGGCGCGCCGTTCTGGTTCGGCATCATCCTGCCGTAGATGCCGGTGGCGAGCAGGGTGAGCGGGTGCATCGCCTCGTCGATGCGGAGGGCCTCGACGTAGGGCCAGTCGAGCACGCCGCTCGACTGCCCCGGCATCTGCTCGCGATCGAGGAGCGTGGTGAAGGAGACGTACTTCGCGCGCGAGCTGGGCTTCACCTTCTCCAGCAGCTTCGACAGGGGGAAGCCCACCCAGGGGATGACCATCGACCACGCCTCGACGCATCGGAAGCGGTAGAGGCGATCTTCCTGGGGAAAGGCGGACAGGAGATCCTCGATGCCGAAGGTCGCCGGCGCGTCGCACTCACCCTCCACCCGCACCGTCCACGGTCGGGGGCGCAGCGTGCCGGCGAAGCGCGCAGGGTCCTCCTTGCCGAGGCCGAACTCGTAGAAGTTGTTGAAGGTGGTGACGCTCTCCCAGTCGGTCTTCCCCGCCTCGAGCTCGGGCGCACCCGGCGCGGCGTTCTCCGGCGTCGGAGCGCCGCGACCGCTCGGCATGGGGCCCGGGGGCGGGGCGGGCGTCCCCGTGGAGGCGCGCGACGACAGCGTCCACAGGGCGCCGCCGAAGGCGAGGGCGCCGGCCGTGGCCAGCGCCGCCTGACGCAGGAAGATGCGCCTCGACCTCCACGTCTCCTCCGGGGTGATCTCGGAGGCCGCGGGCTCGTCGTCCTCCCTGCTCATGCCCGCATCCTACGGGGCGCAGGGGCTGCGGTTGCGGGCGACCTCAGGGCGGGAGGATCCAGCCGCGCCCGCCCTTCCGCGGGTCCGCCGCGGCCTCGAAGCGGGTCACGCCGCCCTCCCGCCGGGCGCGAGCCCCGGAGACGGCGGCGAAGCTCGGCCGGGGCGTGTCGAGCGCCTCGCCTCGCTCGCGCAGGGCGTCGGACAGGGGCAGGAGCCCGTCCTCGATCTGGAGGCCGCCCGCCGAGGGCGCGTGCCAGCGCGGAGCGTCGATCGCGTGCTCCAACGGCTCGTCACGGCCCAGCGCCCGCTGCAGGACCTGCAGCAGCGACCCGGGGATGCGGGCGCCCCCCGAGGCACCGATCGCCAGCGCGGGAGCACCGTCGCGGAGGACGACCACCGGCGCCATGCTCGACGCCGGGCGCGCCGCGGCACGCGGGAAATTGGGCCCGCGGGTGATGGCGCGCCGTCCGAGGGCGTCGTGGGCGAAGTCGCTCAGCGAGTCGCCGAGGAAGTAGCCGCCCTCGGTGAGCACCTTGGACCCGAACATGCCGCCGACGCTCATCGTCAGCGACACCACGTGATCCTCGTGGTCCCACGCCACCATGTGGCAGGTGCCACCGTCCTCGATGGCAGCGCCGAAGGGGACGGTGGCGACCGATCGCGGAAGCCGCCGCCGCACGTCGGCGAGCCGCCGCCCGCCGAGGAGGAAGGCGAGGTCGGCGCGGGTGAACGCCGGGTCGCCCACCCAGGTGCGGCGCTCGGCGGTCGAGAAGCGCATGCCCTCGGCGCCGAGGTGGACGGCGTCGGCGGGCTCGAGGGCGGCGAGGTCCTCCGGCGGGAACGCGAGCAGCTGCTGCGCGAGTGTCACGCCGCCGCCGCTGGGCGGGGGCACCAGGAGGATCTCGAAGCCGGCGTAGGGCAGGCGCAGCGGGTCGCGGCGGATGGCGACGTAGGAGGCGAGGTCGGCGCCGACCATCGAGCTGCCCGCGGCGCGCGCGCTCTTCACCACGTCGTCCGCCAGGGGGCCGCTGCGCGCCGCCCCGGCCCCCGCGGCGATGGCGCGCAAGGTGCGCGCGAGCGGCTCGGCGCGCAGGGTCGTCCCCACCACGGGCGGCGCGCCGTCGGCGCCGAAGAGGAACGACGCTCGCGGCACGCGCCGCAGGTCCTTCTCCGACCAGCGGATGGTGGTGGCAAGCCACGGCTCGACGACGAACCCGCCCTCGGCGAGGCGGGCCGCGTCCTCCACCAGGTCGCTCCACGGCAGGCGCCCGCCCCCGGCGTGCAGCTCGGCCAGGCCCGCGGTGAAGCCGGGCACGCCAGCGAGGACGCCGCGCTTCTCCCACGGCGGCGCGTCGCCCAGGTGGTCGCGCAGGCGCAGGCCGCCCGGCGACGTCTCGCGGAAGTCGATCACGGAGGCGACCCGCTTCTGTCCGTCCCACACCAGGGCGAAGCCACCGCCGCCGAGCCCGCAGGAGGTGGGCTGCACGACCGCGGAGACGAAGGCCATGGCGACAGCGGCGTCGGCCGCGGAGCCGCCGCGCTCGAGCACGCGCGCCCCCACCTCCACCGCGGCCTCGTTCTCGGCCACGACGGCTCCTCGGTCCGACCCACGCGAGGGCGGCGGGGGCGGCGGCGGGGCCGGCGCGAGGGGGACTGCCGGTTTCATTGGAGCAGCAACGATATCGGACCGCGGAGCCTTGCAAGCCAGACCGAAGGCGCCCAGCCCCCACGCGGCGAGTGCCGCGATCGCCGTGGCGTGGCTAAGATGCCCCCGCCCTGAGACCCCGCTCCCCCCGTGAGGACCGCCCATGCGCTTCGTGTTCGTGATGGATTCGCTCGACCGGGTCAACCCGGAGAAGGACACGACGTTCGCGTTCCTCGAGGCGGCGAAGCGGCGAGGCCACGAGAGCCTGCACTGCCTGATCTCCGGCGTGTCGGTGCACGAGGGTGATCCGAGGGGGCGGCTGCGCCGCATCGACATCCTGACCGAGCCGCCCTTCATCCGCCTGGGGGACGAGGTTCGCACGGAGTCGCTCATGAGCGTGGACGCGGTGTTCATCCGCAAGGACCCGCCCTTCGACGCCGCCTACCTGTACGCGACGCTCCTCCTGGAGCACGCGCGCGGCGGGCCGGTGATCGTGAACGACCCCCGCGGGCTGCGCGACGCGAACGAGAAGATCTACGCGATGCAGTTCCGCGACTGGATGCCGCGGACCGTCGTCACCGCCGATCGGGACGAGATCCTCGCGTTCACCAAGGACGCCGGCGGCAACGCCGTCATCAAGCCACTCGATGGGGCTGGCGGCGCCGGCGTCCTCCAGCTGCGCATCGAGGACAAGAACGCGCGCGCCATCATCGACGTCCTCACCATGGAGGGGTCGCGCCTGGCGATGGTGCAGCAGTTTCTCCCCTCCGTCGTGGTGGGCGACAAGCGCGTGCTCCTGCTCGACGGCGAGCCCCTGGGCGCCATCCTGCGCGTCCCCCGCGCCGACGATCTACGCTCCAACATCCACGTCGGGGGCAGCGTGGTTCCGACCGAGCTCACCGCGCGCGAGCGGGCGCTGGTCGCGGCCATCGGCCCCAAGCTGCGGGAGGACGGTCTGGTCTTCGTGGGGCTCGACGTCATCGGCGAGCACCTGACCGAGGTGAACGTGACCAGCCCCACCGGCATCCAGGAGCTGGGCCGCTTCACCGGCACCAAGCCCGCCGATCGCGTGATCGAGTGGGTCGAGCAGAAGCGCGCGGCTCGCGCCTAGCTTCGTAGCCGGCGCGGCTAGCGCGTGAAGCGGTCGCCAGGGGCGGCCGGCGCGACGAAGCGCAGCGCGACGCCAGCGGCGGGGCGCGCGTCGTAGCGCCGATCGTTCACGTCGCGCGCGTCGGGCGCGACATCGAGGAGCGGGACCAGGGCGAAGGCCCGCTCGGCCAGGCGAGGATGCGGCACCTCCAGGCCCTCCTCGTCCACCACCTCGCCGTCGATCCACAGCAGGTCGAGGTCGATGACACGCGGCGCGTCGCGCGTGCCGTCGCGATCGCGACCGGCCGCCACCTCGATGGCGAGCAGGTGCCGGAGGACGTCGAGGGCAGGGAGATCGGTGCGGATCAGGACCGCGGCGTTGAGGTAGGCGTCCTGAGGCGGGCCGCCCACCGGATCGGTCTCGTAGACCGGCGAGCGCGCCACCAGCGTCACGCGCGGGGCCGCGGCGAGCCGGCGCGTCGCGTCGTCGATCGACGCGGCGCGATCGCCCAGGTTCGACCCGAGGCCCACCACGACGCGGCGCGGCGGTTTCATGCTGCGCTGTCCGTCACGCGACGACCGGCTCGCAGGCGGCGACCCTCTGGCCGGGGTGGGAACTCGCGGCGATCCTCGGCGTCGCGGCGCGAGATCGGTGAGCGCCGCTCCACACCCTTCGGCGGCGCGTCGTCGCCGTGGAGCGGCGAGCTGAGGCCGGAAAAGACCGCGCGCAGCTCCTCGAAGGTGCGTGGCAGCGACGCCGCCACCATGGAGGAGTGGGTGCGGCACAGCGAGATGCTGCGCCCGTCGACGACCACACGGCTCGTGGAGACGCCGAGCGCGTCGGTCGCTCCGCACGCGGCACAGCGGGCGAGGGGGGTCTTGCGGCTCATGGCTCGAGCAGAGAGCACGCCCGCCAGAGGAGGGCCAAGTCTCGGGCGCTGCGGCCGGCTACGCCTCCGGGGCGGGCCGCCGCCGCCCGAGCGCGAAGCCCACCAGCGAGGCGACGCCCGCCGTGAAGCTCGCCAGTGCCGAGGCGATGGCCCAGATCGCGCCGCCCCCCACGCGCATGTGGGAGACGACGGCGATGATCAGCACCAGCCCCAGCGCGCCGGCCGCCGCGTGCCAGGCCCGCGCACGCTCTCCGAGTCGCCCCGCCAGCGCCGCTGCGCCAGCGGCCGGGAGCGCGAGCGCCGCGAGGTGAACCACCGTCGCCAGGAGCCTCCCCTCCGTGGCGTGCGTCGCGCGCAGGAGCGCTTGCACCGCGACCATCTCCACGAAGAGCCAGCCAAACAGCGTGCCCAGCGCCACCACCACCGACCAGTGCCACCCTGGCCGCCGCGCGTGCTCCTCCTCCGGCCGCTGCGCCTGCACCACCGGCAGCCGCCGCCGCGGCTTCGACGGCTCCCCCATGCGGCGATGGTGGATGGAGGGCGCCGCGCCCGCAACCAGGTGGCCGCTCTGCGCTAAGTCGGGCCGAGCTCGCGAGCCTCACCGACCCCGTTGCAACCATCCGACTTCTGTCCCTGCGCGACGCACCGCGCACTCCCGCTCCGCCCACCCCACGGACGCACCATGCATTCGCGAGAGCGAATGCGAGCACGCGCAGCGCTCCGCCCCCGATGCGGATCCGTGCAAGGTCACCAGCCTCCGCGACCCTCACCAGCCGCACCGGAGACGCAGCGCGAAGGCGAGCCTTTGCGGGTGTGGGGGCCTCGTGGGGAGCGCGGGGGAGGGAGCTGCGCAGCAAGGCTCCCTCGGCAACTCAATTCTTCTTCCAGAACTTGCGCGCCTCGTCCTGCAGGCGACCGAGGCGGCGCTGCTCCTGGATGAGGGCGGCGTAGTTCCGGGGGACGCGAGGGTCCTTGCCCAGGGCATAGAGCACCATCAGCGCTGCCTCGGCGTCGTCGGTCGCGCGGTGGGCGTTGACCAGCTCGACGCCCAGGCGGGCGGCCATCTCGCCGAGGGCGCGGCTCTGCTCGTCGACGTAGAGCTCGCGGGCCAGGACCAGCGGGTCGACCCACTCGACCTCGCGACGGAACGCCGGCGGCGCGTCGGTGAGGGTCACACCGCTGCGCGCGATCTCCGCGAGGAAGAACGACCGGTCGAAGCCGGCGTTGTACGCCGCGGGGATTGCCCCCACGAGCACCGCCAGCACCTCGGGCAGGACCTGGGCGAAGGTCGGCTTGCCCTTCACGTCCTCGTCCTTGATGCCGTGCACGGCGGTACTCTCCGCGGGGACGGGCATGCCGGGATCGATCAGCCAGCTCCAGCGGCCCTCCACGACACCGCCGCGCCCGAGCACGACGCCGATCTCGACGATGCGATCCTTCTCCACGTCGCGACCGGTGGTCTCGGTGTCGATGCAGGCGACCGGCAGGTCGTGCCACGTCGCCTCGGCCTCGAGCTCGCTGGCCACGCCGACCGCGCGCACGCGCACCAGGTGCGCGATGCCGGGGTAGTACCTCCCGGTCGGGAAGCAACCGCAGGCCTCGGCAACCTTCACGTCCCTACTTCCTGGGCGCGGGCGGCGCGGGCGTCTTCGGAGGCGGGAGCGCGCTGGCGCCCGCCGGCGCGCCGGGAGCGGCGCTGGGCGCGGGCGGCGCGCTGGGCGCGGCCGAGGTCAGCTGGCGAACCAGCGCCTCGAGGTCGGCGCTGGACAGCGGCGCCGGCCCCTCGGGCGCTCGCGGCCCCTCGAAGCCCGCGGGCTTGGGCGCCGGCTTGATGCCCTTCATCTCGAGGTCGAGGCTCACCCAGGCCTCCAGATCGGCGAACGGATCGCCCAGCGACTCCAGCGGCACCTCGCGACCGTCGATGAAGATCAGCGGCGTGCCCTCGAGGCCGAGCGCGTCGGCGAGGTCCTTGTCCTTCTTGATCCGGTCGCCGACGTCGCCGCTCCCCAGGTCGGCGCGCCACTTCGGCACGTCGAGCTCGAGCGACTTCGCGATCGCGTCCAGGTCGGAGGCCTCCAGACGGCCCTGGCTCTCGAAGATCTTGTGGTGCGCCTCCCAGAACTTCCCCTGGTTCATCGCCGCTATCGCGGCGCGCGCCGCCGGCTCGCCGTTCTTGTGCGAGCTGAGGGGGTAGAACTTGTAGACGACGCGAACCTGGCCCGTGAACCGCTCCACCAGCGAGTCCAGGACGGGGACCATCAGGCGGCAGAAGGGGCACTCGAAGTCCGCCCACTCCACGACCGTGATCGGCGCATCCTCCGGGCCCTTCCCGGGCGAGCCGGCGACGTCGACCTCCTTCTTCGACCTGGGATCGAAGCGGAGCTTGAGCGTCTCCTCGCGATCCTTCCTGGGCACCCCCCGCTGCACCATGGCGAGCAGCATGTCCGCCGCGGGTTTGCAGGCGCCGCACTCGCGCTTCTCCTCCAGGCACTGGGCGAGGCTGACCGGGACGTTCGGGCACGGTGCGAGCATCTCCCGCACCTGCGCCGTGAACTCGCGCCGCTCACGCGGCGTGAGCGCGTCGGTGTCGATCCCGGGGATCTTGAGCGGCTTCTGCGCCGCGGAGGAGGACGGCTCGGCGGAGGCGGACGTCTTGCCGCCGTCGCTCGACCCACATGCGGAGGAGAGCGCCGCCACGACAGCGAGCGCGAGAGCGAGGACCCTCATCGGCCGACGACCCTAGTCCAACCCCCGCCGCGGGGGGAACCGCTGATGCCAGCCGACGGACCGAGCTTTCCGCCCGCCTCGAAACGGGGTGAGACTGCCGCCCATGAGCAACGGCATCCAGGTCTCCGGCCACGGTCCCTCCGGCGGCGGCGGGTACGGCCCGCCGGGCGGCGGCTACGGCCCCCCGGGTGATCCGGGCGGGGGCGGGTACGGCGGCCCCATGGGCGCGGCGCAGGCGATGCCCGGCGCTTCCGGCGGCCCGGTCGGCCCCGCGCCGGCGAAGAGGAGCCGCACCGGCCTCATCATCGGCCTCGTCATCGGCGCCCTGATCCTCCTGGGCGCGGTCGTCGGCGGGCTGGCCCTCTACTACTTCAGCGACGCCGGCAAGGACCGCAGCGTCGCCCACGAGCACCTGCCCAGCACGTGCGACATCGTGGCCCGCGGCGACATCGCGAAGATCCAGTCGCTGCCCTCGTTCCAGACGCACGTGAAGCCCGCGCTGGACGAGCTCAAGGACGAGAAGATCAAGGTCGACGACCCCGACGCCGCCGACCTCAAGATGTTCCTCATCGAGGCGCGCCTCGACCCGTCGAAGGACATCCACGACGCGGTGGCCTGCATCGGCGACCCCAGCGCATCGAAGCCGAAGTTCGCCGTCATCCTGGGCGGCGAGTTCTCCACCACGGGTGTCGTCGACGCCGCGGCGCGCCGCGGCGACTCGCCGGAGCGTGTGACCGTCGCCGGTCAGCCGGCCGTGAAGTCCAAGTCGAAGAAGAGCGGCGAGTACGTCTGGATCGGCCAGGCCGAGGACGGGGCGATCATCCTCTCCAACGACGAGGGCTTGCTGGCCGCGGCGATGAAGCGGACCGACGCCCACTCCACCGTCTACAAGCTCGATGTCGCGAGCGAGCTGTCCTTCGTGGTCACCGCCGCCCTGGTGACCAAGCAGCAGGGTCAGCTGAAGAGCAACCCGTTCACCAAGGGCCTGACCAACATCAGCGGGGTCACCGGCTCGGTGGGGATGGCGACGCCGGGCGGTCAGCTGCGCCTGGTGACCGCCTCGGCCGCCAGCGCCGCGACGCTGGAGAAGGAGGTCTCCGGCCTCCTCGCGCTGGCCAAGCTCGGCCTCGCCGACAAGGCGGGCCAGAGCAAGGCGGGCGAGATGGATTCGCTACAGAACGCCAAGACCAGCGTGCAAGGCAGCGACGTGGTGGTCGATCTCCCGTGGACCGCGCAGGGTGTCGATCAGGCGATGAAGCTCTTCGGCGACGGCATCCGCGAGGCGCAGAAGAAGAAAGCGATCTGACGAGCGCTCAGCCGTCGAAGGGGAGGGCTGGGTCCCCGTTGCAGTTGTAGACGATGGAGGTCGGCAGGGTGCCGTCGTACTTGGTGACGGTGAAGGCGTTCTTCTCCGGCGCCAGCTCGAGCGGGACCGGCTCCGTCACGTCGCCCTCCAGCGAGCCGCAGAAGAAGCCCAGCTTGATCGGGCCCTCGCGCTCCACGTCCGCGCAGATCTGGCCGCGCAGGGTGACGGTGGCGGTGAGATCGCGCGGCGTGATGGAGTTGGCGAGACCGGTGACCGTGATCTCGGGGAACGCGGCGACGAACGAGCCGTCGGGCTGGATGGGAAAGGCGCCCAGGTCCTTCTCGCCCTCGGCCGGCTCCAGCACCGGGATCGCGTCGTCGTCGCGGTAGGGCGTCCCCAGCGGGGTGAGCTTGAAGCTCACCTGCATGCCCGTCTCACCGCCCTCGATCGCGGTCACCTGGGCGATGAACAGGATCGGCGCCGACGGCTTGAGCTGCGCGGAGAGCGCGAACAGGTACGTCCCGTCGACGGGGCCCCCGGGCTCGGGGATCAGGCAGTCACCGACCTGACCGACCGACGTCGAGGCGGCCTGCTGCGGGTCCAGCTCGTCGTAGCGCACGCCGAAGTCCTCGAACGTCTGCTCCGGGTTGGGGCAGCCGGCGACCGTCATCGCGACGGCGGTGGTGGCCAGCGCGGCGGCGGCCCGCAGCGACGGCGCCAGGAGCGAGGACCGAAGCAGCGAGGTGCGGAGCAAGCGGGAGGGCATGGTCGTTCCTGTCCGTGGGCGCGGCAGGAGCGCGCGAGGCCCCATCCGCACGTGGAGTCTAGTACGAGCCGCTGTGAGGTGGGAGGCCGTAGCGAGGAGCGCTTGCTTTCGAGTAGGCTCCCGCGCTGCGGGCGGGGCCTTTCGGGCGCCCGTGCGCACTCTCTGCGACGGGACAGCCATGAACACCTCGCGCGAAATTGTCTCCCCGTTGCCGCGTCGGACGGTGCGGACCAATCACCTGGCTCGGCGCCTTGCGCCGAAGTGCTTCGGGCTCCTCGCCAGCGCCGCCCTCGTTGCCGCCGGCGGTGACGCGCTGGCTTCTGGCTTCGCCACCGCACGCTTCGGCGGCGAGCACGGCAACCCGGTCACCGACAACCCGACGGCCATCTACTACAACCCCGCCGGCATCGCCGACCGCACCCCGGGGCAGGACGCGCCGTTCAACGTGCGCATCTTCGTCGACGCGAACCTCGCGCTGCGCGGCGCGACCTACGAGCGGCTGGAGGCGGTCCCCAGCGATGCAGCCGCGCCCGAGGGCTACGAGAGCGCCAACGTGGGCACCGCGTCGCTGTTCAACGTCGCGGTCGCGCCGATGCTGGGCGCCATCTTCAAGATCGACAACTTCGCCATCGGCGCGGCGTTCCACGTGCCCTTTGGCGGCGCGTCCTCCTGGAGCAAGAACGACGATTTCGCGGACGACCCGCAGTTCGCCGGTCCGGTCGATGGCGTGCAGCGCTACGCGACCATCGACGGCACCCTGCGGACGCTGATGATCTCGTTCGCCGCAGCCTACGACATCGCGAAATACGTGAGCGTCGGCGCCGCGTTCAACATCGGCCTCAACCAGGTGACGACGGTGCGAGCCCGCGAGGCGGTGGGCGGCAACGACCTCTCCCTCGAGGGGCGATCGCTCATCGACGTGAAGGGCACGACCGCGTCGTTCGGGGCCGGCATCCTCGTCGAGCCCATCCCCGGCAAGCTGTGGATCGGCGCCTCGTACCAGGCTCAGCCGGGTCTGGGGGAGATGGTCCTCGACGGGACGCTGACCAACAATTTCGGCAGCGGCGCCGCCGCCAGCGACGTGAAGCTGTTCCAGGAGCTCCCGCCCATCTACCGCCTGGGCGTCCGCGGTCGCCCGAGCGAGGACATCGAGCTCCGCATGTTCGGCGACGTGACCGACTGGTCGGTGCTGGAGAACCAGTGCCTCACCGACGCCACCGAGGAGACGTGCACCGTCAACGACAACGGCGGCGCGGTCGACGGCGAGCCGGCCCCCATCGTCAACCTGAAGCGCAACTGGGACACCGCCTTCGGCATCCGCGGCGGCGGCAGCTACTGGCCGAAGAAGGAGATCGAGATCTTCACCGGCATGGGCTTCGACTCCACCGCCGTCCCTGACGAGACGCTGGAGCCGGCCCTCACCGACTTCAACGACATTTCCTTCGCGCTGGGCGGCAAGTTCCGCCCGAGCGAGACGTTCGCCATCGCCTTCTCGTACACGCACTTCATCTATTTCTCGCGGACGCTGGAGGACGGGGACAGCACGCTGGACGAGCAGGAGCTGCCCACGCGCGTGCCCGACTTCAGCGGCGAGTACTCGCAGTCGGTCGGCGTCATCAACACCAACGTCGAGCTGTCCTTCTAGCTTCCAGCTTGGGTCGAGTCCCACGGCGGACACTGTTGCCATGATGGGTACAGTTCGTCGTCTTATGCAGTTATTGTTGCTGCGACGCCCGCGCCACGTGTCCCGGTGGTGAACAGCACACAGACCGTCGAAGCGCAGAAGCCCGCCCCCGTCGCCGCTGCCGCGACGGCCACCCGCTGGACCGTGGACGCGTCGCAGGCCTGAGCGGGGCTCAACCCACGAGCGGATGAGGGCGGAGCCACGGCGCGAGGACCTGCTCGCGCCCCTCCGCCTTCATCGCAGCGTGCAGCGCGTTCTCCAGGGCGCTCTGCGCGGCGTGACCCTCCCGGTAGAGCGCCAGATCCTCCGCGTTCTCCGCCTCGCCCAGCCGCCGTCGGGCGCGGGCCAGGCCGAGCGCGTCGATCATGCGGTCGTAGCGCGCGATGACGCGCTGGTGCTCCGCGTACTCGGGGCGCGCGGCGACGCTCTCCAGCGGCTCGTAGTCGCTGTACTCGCCCGGCCGATGGCGCTCGACGCCGGTGGGCCCGGGGTCGAACAGGCAGAGCAGCGTGACGTGGCCGCCCGCGATCAGCACCTCGTGCTTGTTGCGACGGGGGGAGCGGGCGCCCGTCGCGGCGTCGACCACCCACTCCGTCTCCGGCGCGTCGAGGGCCTCGTTGAGGTGGTAGCTCGAGTCGCCGTCGAGGCGGAGCCACGGGCCCCAGGTCTGCCCATCGCCGTCGACGTACGGGTGGCTCGCCATGCGCACCCGCGCGTCACCCGCCACGTCGTGGCAGACGTTGATCTCGGTGCGCGAGTTGTAGGCCATCTTGAAGACGCTCTCGCCCTCCGCGTTGGCGGGGAGGCCGGCGACGTCGAACATCGTGGTGTGGAACCACGCCACCGGGTGGCCGCTCCTCGAGAGCAGCGCCTGATCGTGGTGGAGGAAGATGCGGCGGCTCAGGTACTGGGGCGTCAGCGTCCAGCGCAGCGACGACGGCCCCGCGGCGCACGCGAAGACGAACGCTTCGTCCCTCACCAGGACCTGCCGGCCGCGCCCCTGCTCGGCGCCCGGCGCCTCCACCCGCACCAGCTCCGTGCCCGGCTCGGCCTCGAGCACCGCATCCGCGCCGGGCGGCAGGTAGACGTGCACACCGCTCGCGAGGTGGAGGGTCTCGCTCGGCACGCGCAGCGCCGCTCCACCGCCGATGCAGCTCACGATGCGGGGTCGCGCGCCGGACAGCGGCAGCTCCGCAGCGCGCGCGAAGCGGAGGCGGTCGACGTCGAGGCCCTCCGGGTGGACGCGGTGGTCGAGGATGTTGGCGCGCACGAAGGCGCCGCTCGCGTCGACCCCCCACACGTTGCGGATCACAGGGTCCATACGGCTCTGCTCTGCAGCTGGGCGCTGCGTGGTCGGGCTCAGGGATCGGAGCAGGCGTCATCGTCGCCGGCGACGCACACGCCGATGCCAGCAGGATAATCCGAGCTCCCGCCCTGGCAGAACCCGCTTCCGCACTCGTCGCCGGTGCCGTCGGTCCGACACAGCTTCTCGCAGAGGCCAGTGTGGATCGCGCACACGAACCCGGCAGCGCAGGGGCACGGTTCGCACAGGCCGCCGTTGCCCGGCTGGGCGCAGCTCGTCGTCCCGTCCTCGCGCACCACCAAGCAGGTGGTGCCGACCGGGCAGGAGCCGTCCTCCAGGAGCTCGCAGGGCGTGACGGCGACGCACACCGGCACGTCGAGATCGGGGTCCTCGATCTGCGGTCGCGGCGCGCAGAAGGAGCCATCGCCGCAGTTCTCCACGTCGTCGCAGCAATAGGGGCGGCAGATCCCCGCGGGGGTCTGGTTGCCCGACTGCTCGGTGGGCACGCAGGTCGTACCGGGCCCGCAGTCGGCGCCGGTCTGACAGGGCGCGTCGACCTCGCCCTCGCCCACCGTCACGCAGACGGTCTCGGGGTCGCCGTCGTCGTCGGCCACCACGTGGCAGCCGCGCGCCGTGGCGCCCTGGATCGGGCCCTCATCCTCGTTCCGGGCGCCACGCGCCTCGGATTCGCCTTCGCATCCGTCGCCCGGTCCGGGCGCGCAGGGGCCGTCACCGCAGAGGTCGGCGTAGGTCGGCGGCGTCACGTCCGGCTGGGCGTCGGGGACCGTCGCGTCGGCGTCGTTCCCGCCGACGCCGACGCTGGCTGCGCTCCCCACGTCGCCCGTCCCGGAGGAGCTCCCGCCCGCACCCTGCGCCGCCTCGTCCTGCGCGGCGCAGGCCCCGCCGGCGAGGCCGAGGGTCAGCGCGGGCAGCACGAACGCGAACGCCGCCAGGGCGCAGCGCGAGCGGGACCAGAAGGGGAGCGGAGCGGAGGGCATGGGGTGCTACCGAAGAAAGCGCGCGCTGGACAGCGGAGCTCGGGTGAAGGCTATCACCCGCAGCGCCGACATCCACGGAACGTGCCGTCGCCACCGTGCCCCGCGCCGCCTGCCGTCGGCCGCGCCGCCGCGCCCCGGCATGACCCTCCTGTCGCGGTCGGCACGGGGCGCCCCGGGCCGGCCTCGGTCGACCGCGGTCAGCGCGCCTCGAGCTCCCTGGAGACGGCGTTGCCAGCGGTGTCGTAGGCGCGCACCGCGACCAGCCAGTTGCCGGCAGAGACGATGCTGGAGACGTCGACCTCGATGCGCTCCGCGGCATCGTCGAAGACGCCGTCGGCGGGGAACAGCGGGCGCCAGTCGTCGGTGCCTGCCACCGCGATCTCGATGCGGGCGATCGGCCCCAGGCCGTCGGCGACCTCTCCGGTGAGCCGGCGGCCCTGCAGCGTCAGCGTGCGGAACACCGGCG
>JBKJLX010000804.1:0-6200 GCA_046596645.1 Polyangiaceae bacterium | reverse complement strand
ACATCATGGCCGCTCGCAGCGCGCTCGCCGCGGAGCGCGAGGACCCGGCGTACCTGCGCAAGCTCGGCGCCGGGCGCGAGCGCCGCGAGAAGAAGCAGGTCGCCTACGTCGAGGACTTCCGCGGCGCGGTGCTCTCGTTCCTCGCCTTGGCCCCGCGTCATCAGCCGCTGGGGGCGGCGATCGCCGACCACGTCACGCGCCACGCGACCCCGGTCGGAAGCGGCACCGTCGCGCGCACCGAGCGCATCCCCATCGGCGAGCGGGCCGAGGCGGCGGTCATCGCGTGGATGCGGCACCAGACCACCGCTTACGACGACATGGCCATCCCCCGCGTGAAGGGGGAGCGTCGCCGCGTCCGCCGCATGCTCGCCGAGCGCTCGCGCGCGATCCTCGACAGCTACCGCCGTGACCTGGACCCCGGCCCGCGCTGCCCGCTGCGCCGCTTCCTGCCGGCCGCCGCGACGACCTGACCCGCGCGTGTCGCCTCACCGCCTTGCGGGCACCGCTCTCAGCCGCCATCCTCATGATCGCGCCTCAGCCGCGCCTGGCGCAGCACCAGGTCGCCGACCAGCGCCGTCCACCCGGTCTGGTGCGAGGCGCCCAGGCCCTCGCCGGTGTCCCCGTGGAAGTATTCGTAGAAGAGGATGCGGTCGCGGAACTGCGGATCCTCCTGGAAGATGCGATGCGGCCCGTACACCGGGCGCCGCCCGGCGGCGCCGCGCTCGAAGAGCACGATCAGGCGATCGCCGAGGAGCATGGCGCCATCGCGCAGCGACATCGCCGGGCGGCCGCTCACCGCCGGCACCTGCATCGTGTCGCCGAAGCCGTGGTCCAGACGGAGCAGCGCGCGGTAGAGCATGTAGCCCGACGGCATCCAGATGGGCCCGCGCCAGTTGGAGTTGCCGCCCTTCATGCGCGTCGAGCTCTCGCCCGGCTCGTAGCCGACCTCCAGGACCCGCCCGTCGGCGATGCGCACCCGCACCGGGGCCGCTTCGTGCTCCTTGGAGAGCGAGCGCGGCCCGTACGCAGAGAGGAACTTGTCCTCGTCGAACAGGTCGCCCAGCACGCGCGGCAGGTTGCGCCGCGGCACCGCGGAGAGCACCCAGCCGCCGTCGGGTCGCTCGCTGACCGCCTCCGCCAGGTGCGGGTTGCGACCGAGGAACCACGCCTTGCGCCGGCGAAAGTTCTCCAGCTTGCCGTACTGGCGCGCGGTGATGACGTGCACCGCGAACAGCGGCACCAGGCCCACCAGCGATCGCACGCGCACATGCGTCTCGCCGCGGGGCGTCGCCAGGATGTCGTAGTACGCGCCGGCGTCGTCGCACCACGGCGCCAGCTGCGCCTTGCCGTGCTGATCGGGTGCCGGGTGGTGCAGGGCGTACGCGATGTAGAGGAAGTGCTCGAAGAACTTGCTGGCGAGATCCTCGTAGGCGCTGTTGTCCTCCGCCAGCTCCAGCGCGATGCGCATGAGATCGAGGCAGTACATCGCCATCCACGCCGTCGCGTCCGCCTGCTCGAGGCGAACGCCGGGCGGTAGCGTCTCGCTGCGATCGAGGATGGAGATGTTGTCGAGCCCGAGGAAGCCGCCGGAGAAGAGGTTGTTGCCCTCCTCGTCCTCGCGGTTGACCCACCAGGTGAAGTTGATCAGCAGCTTGTGGAAGACGCGCTCGAGGAACACGCGGTCGCCGCGCCCCCGCTGCTTCCGCTCGACCTTGTAGATCTGGTACGCCGCCCACGCGAGCACCGGCGGGTTGAGGTCGGATAGCTCCCACTCGTAGGCCGGCGTCTGCCCGCTCGGGTGCTGGTACCACTCCTTGCACATCAGCTTCAGTTGCTGCTTGGCGAGCTCCACGTCGACGGCGGTCGCCGCCACCATGTGGAAGGCGAGGTCCCACGCCGCGAACCACGGGTACTCCCACCCGTCGGGCATGGAGATGACGTCGGCCACCGCGACGTGGCGCCACTGCCGGTTGCGGCCCTGGTGGCGCTGGTGCGGCGGCTCCACCGCGTCGCCGTCGAGCCAGCGCGCGACGTCGTAGTGGTAGAACTGCATCGTCCACAGGAGGCCGGCCATGGCCTGGCGGTGGATGGCGCGCCGCTCGGGCTGGATGTGCTCGTCGGCTACGTGATCGTAGAACGCGTCGGCCTCGGCGCGACGCTGCGACAGCACGGCGTCGGCGTCGTCGAAGGGGCGCGTCATCGGCTCCGCGGCGAGGCGCACCCGCACCCGCACCGCGGCCCCCGCGGGAACGTCGAAGCGGTACCAGCCGGCGCACTTGGTCCCCACCAGGCGGGGGTTCACCTTGTCGACGTCGCCGCCGACGACGCGTGCGTGAAAAGCGTCCTTCACCCACGGCGACGCGTTGCTGGCGCCGAACAGCCGCTCGCGGTTGGTCTCGTTCTCGGTGAAAAGGAGCTCCGGCTCGCCCTCGAAGTGCAGCCACAGATCGCCCAGCTCGGGGTGCGCGACCTTCACGCACTCCTCGATGGCGGTCGGCGGGCGCTCCTCGAGGCGGGCCATCCGCGGGATCGTCGGGCGCGGCTCGTCGGGCCGAGACCAGTCCCAGGTGTTGCGGAACCACGCGGTGGGCAGCACGTGGAGTGGCGCCGCGTCGGGCCCGCGGTTGGTCGCGGTGATCACCATGATCACGTCGGTGGGGCTCTCCTTGGCGTACTCAACCTGGACGTCGAAGTAGCGGTCGTCGTCGAACGCGCCCACCTCCCACAGCTCGAGCTCGCGCTCGGCGATGGTCCTCTGCCGGTTGCCCTCCAGCAGCGCGCCGTAGGGGAACGCGCGCTGTGGGTACTTGTAGAGCATCCGCAGGTAGCTCGAGGTCGGGGTCGCGTCCTCGTGGAAGTAGACCTCCTTCACGTCCTCGCCGTGGTTGCCCTCGGGGCCGTTGAGCCCGAACAGGCGCTCCTTGAGGATCAGGTCGTTTCCGTTCCAGAGCGCCAGCGCGAGGCAGAGAAGCTGGTTCTTGTCGCAGAAGCCGGCGAGGCCGTCCTCGTTCCAGCGGTAGGCCCGGCTGCGCGCGTGATCGTGGGGCAGGTACCCCCAGGCGTCGCCGCTCGCGCTGTAGTCCTCGCGCACCGTGCCCCATGCTCGGTCGGCGACGTAGGGGCCCCAGTGCTTCCACCGCGCCTTGCGCGTGCGCTCCTCCTCGAGCCGCACCAACTCCGCGAGCTCGCCCCCCTTCGTCTTCGCCCCCGCCATGCGCGCGAAGGTATCTCGGGGTGGCTACTCGGTGCGCTTGATGATGTGGAAGCCGAAGGGCGACTCGACGACCTGGCTCACGTCGCCGACCTTGAGCGCGAACGCGGCGTCGGCGAACTCGGGGACCATCGCGCGCCGCTCGAAGACGCCGAGGTCACCGCCTCGCTTGGCGGCGCCTGGCTCGTCGCTGCACTCGACGACGGTCTTGTCGAAGTCGGCGCCGCCGCGGATCTTCGCCAGGCACTCCTCGGCGCGAGCGCGCGCCTCGGCCTTGGTCCGCGTGATGCCCTGCGGCTTGCGCTCGGAGTCGACGTGCATGACCAGCACGTGCTTGGCGCCGATGGTCTGCGTCTCCTTCTCGCGCTCGGTGCGCTCGCGGTCCAGGCGCGTCTCCTCCTCCGCGACGCGGCGCGGCGCCGAGTAGGCGAGGCCGCCCCCCGTCCAGCCGGGGCCGGTCGCGAGGGAGGTGCAGCCGGCAGCGCCGGCGGCGAGCGCGGCCGCCGCGAGGAGAGAGGCGGTTCGGGTCGTCATCGAGCGGCGCAGCCTTCCCCCAGCCGGACGCTGGCCGCAAGGCTGGGTGGATCCAGTATCTTCCTGAGCCGTGGACGATCCATCCGCGAGAGCGGAATGTGTCCCACATCGTGGGGGCATGAGGGGTTCCGTGCGATGGCCCACCTGTTGCACTATGCGCCGACACCATGAGCCGCTCCCCGACGCTCGCTGCCCTCGCGCTGCTGATGTCCCTCTGCTCCACGATCGTCGGCTGTGAAGCCGAGGAGGAGACGCCGACCAAGTTCGAGTCGTCGGACATCACCGACTCCACGGGTCCGTCGGTCGCCAAGGGCGCCGCCTCCGAGGTCTGGTCGGCGGACAACGCGTGGTCTGACAAGGACACGACGAACGCTCGCAAGGCGGGTGTCTCCTGGGAGGAGAACAGCGGGCTGACCTGGGAGGAGAAGTTCGGTCTCTGGGTCGCCAGCCTCGAGCCCATCGAGACCGACGCCGGCAAGACCTTCCGCGTCACCACGCCCTTCGGCGGCAAGACGCTGCCGGCGCCCACGCTCGAGTGCGCCGAGGTCGGGATGTGGCTCCGCGTGACCTTCGCCTCCTGGTACCACCTGCCGTTCTTCCTGAAGGGCTGGGACTCGGCCGCGAAGAAGCCCGTCTACGCCGGTCACTTCGGCTTCGTGTACTCGGACGGCACCATCGCCAAGGACTTCCAGGCGTTCAAGACCAAGTACAAGGACCACGAGAAGACGTGGACCGTAGGGTCACCGTGGCCCAGTGACGCGACGCTCCGCGGCCGCCGCCTGGGCACCGACGACACGCTCGTCTTCACCGGCCCCAACGGCGAGGAGCTCGGCGCCGGCGCGTACTTCGACGAGATCTTCCTCAACAAGCGCACCGGCTACTTCATGCGCCTGATGCTTCTCTACTTCGGGAGCGTGAACCTCGCCGACGGCTCGAACATGTTCCACGTCGAGGCCGACTCCACCGACCCCGGCGACCTGCTGGTCGAGCGCTGGCAGAAGAAGGGCATCGGCCACGTGCTGCCCGTCATCCGCGTCGAGGAGCCCGTCGAGGGCAAGCTCGCGATCACGCTCGCCAGCGGGTCGATGCCCCGCCGCATCCCGCGCTGGGACGAGCCGCTCGCCGCCCGCCACTACTTCACCATCGCCTACACCGGCGGCGTCGGCGAGGACTCCGATGGCAACGCCTACGCGACGCTCGGCGGCGGCGTCCGCCGCTGGCGCAGCGCCGTCCTCCGCGGCAGCCGCTGGGTCAACGAGGTGCCCGCCGGTGACCGCGATGACGCCATCGAGAACGACGACCTGGAGGCGATCTCCGCCCGGCCCGCCCGCTTCGACGAGATCCTCGTCACCGGCAGCCCGGAGGAGAAGCTCGCCTCGATCACGCAGCGCCTCGCCCAGTCCCGCGAGCATCTCCGCGCGCACCCGGCCAGCTGCTCGGCCCGCACCGCCCGCGAGACCGCCTTCACCGAGCTGCGCGACATGGCGTCGAGCCTCGGCAAGACCGCGGAGGAGATCGACGGCGAGACCCGCGCCCTCGAGGATCACGTCTTCTCGGAGCTCGACTACCCGAACTCCAAGACCTGCTGCTGGAACACGACCACCGCCGCGATGGGCGAGATCATCCTCGACTTCGCCAAGGCGGAGCAGGACCAGGCCAAGGCCGAGGGCATCTGCAAGGAGCCGACGATCTTCCGCTCGCAGACCGACGGCTACGCCCTGTGGAAGACCCACGCGACCTCGCTCGGCCGCGGCTCGGAGTGGGTCGCCTGGTCGGAGGACGAGCCCTGCGAGCAGCGGGGCGTCGCTCAGGACACCCCGGCCGTCTTCGCCGGAGCCGACTTCTGCGCCGCGGAGTGAGATTGGCCCGGCGAACGGGGCCTGAGGCGTCGCAAAAGAACCGCCCCGGGGAGGCTGGCGTCCGGAAGGTCGTACAATCCTTCCGGACGTCGTCCGTCTGACGTCCAGACCTTTCCCCGGGCGTCGGCCCCCAGGACTTCAATGCGAACCCTCCCCCTCGTCGCCGTCGCGCTGATGTCCGCCGCCTGCACCATCTCGACGTACGAGCAGGGCCCGGCCACCCCGCCGCCCGCACCCGGACCGCCGCCCCCCGCCGTGAACGGCGGCGCTGCTCCCCGAAGCCCGGGCGTCCGCACCATCCGGACGATGCGCCAGCCCAACGTGTCGCGCCTTCGCTCGCTCAAGGCGCGCGGCGCGTTCTGCTCGCCGGAGGAGGTCGCGCAGGGGACGTGGGCGAAGTTCGACTGTCAGCCCTACCACCCGGTCCGCCGCGCCCGGCCCATGAATTTTTCGGCGCTCCTCGGACAGACGACCGCGCTCAGCCCGATGGGGATGCTGGGTGGCGTCGGTCTCCCCGGGATGCCGGGCGGCACCCAGCATCCCCATCGGGCTGAGCGCGGTCGTCTGTCCGAGGAGCGCCGAAAAATTCATGGGCC
>JBKJLX010000660.1:0-3422 GCA_046596645.1 Polyangiaceae bacterium | reverse complement strand
CCGCCTACGAGCGCAGGAACGGTCCTCTATCGCGGGTGCACCAGTTCGCGCTGGTCTACCTGTTCGACGGTTCGACCGACGTCTACAGCTGCCCGCTGGCGATGACCGACGGCGCGGCGGCGACGCTCTCCTTCCACCGGAGCCCGCTCGCCGATCGCGCGGTGCCGCGCCTCACCTCGCGCGACCCGTCGCGCGCCTGGACCAGCGGGCAGTGGATGACCGAACGCACCGGCGGAAGCGACGTCGGCCTCACCGAGACGGTGGCGCGCCCCGCGGCCGACGGGCGCTACACCTTGCACGGCACCAAGTGGTTCACCTCGGCGACCACCTCGCAGATGGCGCTCACCCTGGCGCGGCCGGAGGGCAACGGCCCCGGCGGCCGCGGCCTCGGGCTGTTCTACGTGGAGACCGAGGGCGAGGCGGGGCAGCGCGCGCCGGGGCTCCTGGTCAACCGCCTCAAGGACAAGCTCGGCACGCGCAAGGTGCCGACCGCCGAGCTCACGCTCGACGGCCTGCTGGCGACGCCGGTGGCGGGGACAACCGACGGCATCCGCAACATCGCCTCGATGCTCAACGTCACCCGCACCTGGAACGCGGTGTGCGCCGCGGGCGCGATGCGCCGCTCGGTCGCGCTGGCCCGCGACTACGCAAGGAAGCGCGTGCAGTTCGGCGCCGCTCTCTCCGACAAGCCGCTCCATCAGGAGACGCTGGCCTGGATGCAAGCCGAGGCCGAGGCCGGCTTCCTCCTCGCGTTCCGCGTGGTCGAGCTAATGGGCATCCACGAGCAAGGGCAGCCCACCGAGCGCGACGCGAAGCTCTTCCGCCTGCTGACGCCCATCGCCAAGCTGACCACCGGCAAGCAGGCGGTCGCCGTGACGAGCGAGGCGCTCGAGTGCTTCGGCGGCGCGGGCTATATCGAGGACACAGGCCTGCCCCGCCTCCTGCGCGACGCGCAGGTGCTGCCCATCTGGGAGGGGACCACCAACGTCCTCTCGCTCGACACCCTGCGTGCCATCGCCAAGGACGGGGGGCTCGACGCCCTCGCCGCGGAGATCGAGAGCGCTACCCGGGACGCGGCGCCCGAGCTCGCCGCGGAGGCGGAGCTCGCCCGGCGGACGATCGCCCACGCCACCAGCTGGCTGAGGGAGACGTCGCTGCGCGCGCCGCTCGAGGTCGAGTCGGGGGGGCGCCGGCTGGCGCTGACGCTGGGCCGCACCACGCAGCTCGCCCTGCTCGTCGGTCATGCGTCGTGGGCCATCGCCCACGGCGGCGACCGCCGCTCGGCCACCGCGGCCAAGCTCTTCGCGCGGCGCGGCGTCGATCTCATCGAGGAGACGCCGCTGGAGGGGCTCGCAGCGCTGGCCAACGACGCCGGATGAGCGCCGCCCACACGGGGTCGACCCCGGGCGCTGCCGGGCGCTGGGCCCCCCCCCGCGACACGCCTGTCAGGTGCCACGCCGAGGGGCGCGCCGGATCGCCGGCGTTCGAAGGGTGGCACCTGCGATGCAATGCCAGGCCGCGCATGCGCGCTTCCTTGGCTTCCTTCACTCTCGCCCTCGCGATGACGACGACGGCGGCGGCTCACGCGCAGGCGCCGTCCCCGTCCCCCGCACCAGCGCCGACGCCACCGGCGGCGCCGCCGCCCGCATCGTCTTCGCCCGGGCCCGCAGCACCGCAACAGGCTCCGCCGCAGCAAGCTCCGCCGCAGCAGCAGGCACCGCAACAGCAGCCCTACCCGCAGCAGCCCTACCCGCAGCAGCCCTACCCGCAACGGCAGCAGCCCTACCCTCAACAGCAGCAGCCCTACCCCCAGCAGCCGTACCCGCAGCAGCAGCCGTACCCGCAGCAGGGCCAGGCACCGTATCCATATCCGTATCCGTACCCGCCGTCCTACGGTCCGGCCCCGTCCTGGGGGCCGCCACCCGCGCCCTCGGCCCCGGCGGCGGGGTCGAAGGTTCGCGCGGAGCCGAGCGAGGACGACACTCGCCCTGGCGGCACCACGATCAACGCCCGCGGGATGCTCGTCGCCGGCGCCGTGTGCATGGGCATCGGCGCGATGAACATGGCGATCGGCTCCGCCGTGCTCGACGACGCGGACGACGTCGACGGGGACTACGACTTCCTCGAGGACGAGCTGATCGGCAAGGCGCTCATCCTGAACGGCGCCATCTTCGCGACCGTCGGCGTACCGCTCTTCGTCGCCGGCATCTGGCCGGTCGAGGCGAAGCCGCGCAAGGGGCAGGAGGCGATCGCGCTTCCTGCGCCCACCGCTGAGCTTCGCGTCGCGGCGAGCCGCGCCGACTTCCGCATCACCTTCTGACCCCGCGGCCGCGAGCTAGCCTCGGCGGATGTCGCAGGCACAGCAGAGGAGCGGCACCTGGGCCCGCTCCTCCACCGGTCGTCCACTTCAGAGCGATCTCGGAGCTATTTCTTCGGGGGCAACGGCTCCCACGGCTTGTCGCCGGCGAGGTAGTGCTGCTTGCCGAAGTCCTCCATGTTGGTCTTCGAGATCTTGTTGCTCGTGGTCTTCTGCATCTCCTTCAAGAAGGTCACGAACTTCGGGACCATGAAGGGCTCGAGCTTCTGCGCGCAGGTTTGCTGGATCTGCGCCGGCGTCAGCGACACCTTGCCGTCCACCACCAGCTCGTCCTGGACGACCAGGTAGGCGTGGATGGCCTGGCCGAGGATCTCGTCCGGCCGACCCACCACCGCGGCGTCGACGATGCCGGTGATGCCGTAGAGGCAGTTCTCCACCTCCTTCGGGCTCACCTTCTCGCCGCGCGACTTGATGATGTCGTCGGTGCGGGCGACGAAATAGAGGTAGCCGTCCTCGTCCATCTTGAAGGTGTCACCCGTCCACAGGTGCATCTCGTTCGGGATCTCGGGGCTGGGCCTCAGGCGCTTGGCGGTCGCCTCCGGCTTCTCCCAGTAGCCCTTCATCACCTGAGGTGAGCGCACCACCAGCTCGCCCGGCGTGTTGGGCGGCAGGCGCTCACCGGTCGCCGGGTTGGCGATGTAGACCTCGAGGTTCGGCATCGCCTTGCCGACCGAGTCGGGGCGCTTGTCGATCTCGGAGGGCGGCAGGTAGCTCACCCGCTTGCACTCGGTGAGGCCGTACATCGAGTAGATCCGCGCGTTGGGGCAGATGCTCTTCAACGTGGCGATGTGGCTGCCGGAGAGCGCCGCCGCAGTGTTGGTGACGTACTCGATGCCCTCGAGCTTCAGCCCCTTGGCCTCGTACTGCTTGAGGATCGAGGCGATGGTCGGCACCACTGGCAGGCCGGTGACCTTCTCGTCGACCAGGCGCTTGAGGATGGGGCCGGGGTACGAGAACGACTGCTCGAGCAGCAGGGTGCCGCCGAACTGGTTCACGTTGATCCACTGGTAGAGGCCGTAGTCGAACGACAGCGGCAGGAGATTGG
>JBKJLX010000645.1:0-6894 GCA_046596645.1 Polyangiaceae bacterium | reverse complement strand
CGGGCAACGTTCGCGAGCTGCGCAACATCGTCGAGGCGGCGCTGGTGATGGGCGGCCTCGGTCCTCTCGGCCCCGCGGGCCCCGCCCCCGCATCGCCAGCTTGTCCCCAGATCCTCGACGCGCGCCCCGGGGACACGCCGGTCCGCAGCTACCGAGACGCGCGGCGCGAGGTGCTCGAAGGCTTCGAGCGCGCGTACCTCGGCGAGCTGGTGGCGCGTGCCGGCGGCAACGTACGACAGGCGGCGCGCGACGCGCAGATGGACCGCAGCTATCTCATCGAGCTGCTCCGAAGACACGGCATCGGCTGAGCCGATGCGGCGGGTCCTGCACGTTCGTGGTCTCGCGCGGCTTCTTCGCGGTGATGTCGCTCAGCCCCCGCGCAGCTCTCGCCGGACGATGGCGGTGCCGGCCACCAGGCTCCTCAGCTTGCCCACTGCGCACACCCGCGGCAGCTGCTTCATCCCACAGTCGGTGGTGATGGTGAGGCGCTCGGCGGGCAGCACCTCGAGCACGGTGCGGATGCGCTCGGCCACCTGCTCCGGCGACTCGATCTCGAGCGTTCGCACGTCGATGACCCCGATGGCCACCGACATCTCCTTCGGGAGGTCGCGGAGGACCTCGGCGTCGCGCATCTCCCGGCAGGCGAAGTCGAGGACCAGCTCGTCGACCTTCACGTCGAGGTAATGGGGGAGGACCTTGCCGTAGCCGGCGTCGGTCATGCCCGTCATGCGGTTGCCCCACACGTTGCCCAGGCAGAAGTGCCAGGAGGTGCGCGCGCGCGTGCCGTCGGGGAGTGGCGCCGCGACCCCGGCCAGGGTGCGCTCGACGATGCTGCGCACCCAGGCCCAGTCCTTGTCGCCGCTCAGCGACGGGATCCACGCGCCGAGATCCTCCAGCTGCACGTGACGACAGCCGGCCGCGGTGAGGTCGGCGATCTCCGCGGCGAACACGTCGGCCAGCGCCTCGGAGAGCGCATAGCGGTCCTTGACGGGCCCGGAGACGAAATGCGCCAGCGTCGAGAGCTGCACCGGCCCCGCGCCGACGCAGGCCTTGATGGGGCGCTCAGAGTGCTTCTGCGCCAGCCGGTAGAGCGCGGCGAGCCGCACCGGCCCGCGCTCGATGGGGCCCACCACCTCGACGCCGCCCGCCTCCTCCAGCGCCCACACGTCGCGCCCGCGCGCCTTGCCGTGCGCCGGGTGCGGGACCTTCGCCCTGCCGAAGCCGCCGGTGCGCTCGAGCCAGTACCAGAGGAAGGATCCGATCCCCATGCCGTAGTCGTCGAACCACATCTGCCCGTCGGTGAGCACGTCGAGACCCGCGCCCTCCTGATCGCGGATGACGGTGCCGACAGCGTCGTCGAACGCCTCCTCGTGGGCGGCGACCTTGAACGCGTCGAGCACGTCGCGCCCCTCCAGCTGGTGGCGGAACCAGCTCGGGCGGGGGTATGAGCCGACCATCGTCGTGGGGAGAAGGGGCAATTTCATGGTGGCTCCGAGTCCCACGGTAAACCGGACCGCCGGGCGTCGGGGCGGCCGCTTGCTACGGTTCGCCCCATGCTCGAGGTCCGGATTCGCTCCGCCGCGACGTGGCTGCTCGCCGCCGCTGCCGTCGTCGGTGGCTCCGCATGCACGCCGAAGGGCTTGAACAACGCGAAGATCCAGGGTGACGCGCCCCAGGAGCCGTCCTGGTTCACGCCGCCGCCGGTCGTGCTGCCCAAGGCGGCGGTGGAGAGCGTCGGCAACCCCGGCGCGCCAGCGAGGCCCTCGGGCGGCGCGACGCCGACCATCGCGCCCAACTTGCCGTCCTTCCCGGGGGCGCAGGGCTTCGGAGCCAAGGCCACCGGCGGTCGCGGCGGCAAGGTGGTGCGGGTGACCACGCTGGCGCCGCTGGGGGCGGGCAGCCTGCAGGCGGCGCTCGATCTCCCCGGTCCGCGGATCATCGTGTTCGCGGTGAGCGGCGCCATCCGCGGCGACGTGGTGATCAAGAACGGCGACGTCACCATCGCCGGGCAGACGGCGCCGGGCGCCGGGATCACCATCGAGGGCCGCTTGCGGATGGATCCGGCGCGGCGCGTGCGCAACATCGTCATGCGTCACCTCCGCGTGCGGCCTCGCTACGACGGCTCGCCGGGAGACCAGTTCGACGCGCTGTCCCTGCCCAAGGCGGACACGGTGATGATCGATCACTGCTCCTTCGCCTGGGGCGTGGACGACACCGTCGACCTCTACGGCGCGACCGAGGTCACGGTGCAGTGGTCGACCATCGAGGAGAGCGCGACGGTCGGCCACCCCAAGGCCAACCATAACTATGGTCTCACCGCGGGGAAGGAGGCGCGGAAGATCACCCTCCACCACGACCTCCTCGCGCACCACATGAACCGCGCGCCACATCGCCAATGGCCCGGCAGAGATGAAGAACGTCGTCGTCTACAACGTGCGGCATGGTTTCGTGCACCACGACCCGGCCGCGGGTGCGTTCTCGATCGTCGGGAACTCGTTCATCCAGGGGCCGAACGACGCCATCCACCCGTTCTATTTTCGCTCCGACAGCCCGGCCCCGGGGCCGGGGCTCGCTTACTTTTTGAAGGACAACCACGTCGACGACCCGGGGCGCTTCGTCGGCCTGGTGCAGGATCCGTGGAGCGAACGCACCCACCCATCGTTCGGCGCCGGCAAGCTGGAGTCGGTGGCGCCCCCCGAGGTGGTGCTCGCCGCGCAGGAGCCGAGCTTCGCGTCGATCCCCGGCTACGTTCCGGTGAAGGTGGAGGACCCGCTCGCCGCCAAGGAGGCGGTGCTCGCGCAGGCGGGCGCCTTCCCGCGGGACGTGGTGACCAAGCGCGTGGTCGCCGACGTGCGCGCGCGGACCGGCGCCTGGGGCGCCCGTCCGGCGCCGAACCTGATGGAGGGTCTCACCACCGGGCTGCCGCTTCCCGACAGCGACGGCGACGGGATGGACGACGCGTGGGAGTCTTCGAAGTCACTCGACCCGAAGAGCGCCAAGGACGTGCACAACCCGCTCGAGGGCGGGTACCCGGCGATCGAGGCGTACCTGCAGCACCTCTCGGATCGGGCGGTCGCCGCCGGTCGCTGAGTCCCGCCCCAGGAGGCGCGGTCAGTCCGAGACGGCAGCCGCGGCGTCGCAGGCGCGCTCGTTCCACGACTGCTCGACGCCCTCGAGGCGGGTCTGCCGCTCGACGGCGCTGACCAGCGGCCTCGCCCGCCCGGCGCCCTGGCGGTGGACGCGCAGCCAGGCGCCGTCGACCACGCCGGTACGCTCGCGCTGGCCATGAAAGAGCGCGTAGAGATCGGGGCCGACCGCGCGCCGCGGCCCCGGGCGGATGTCGACGCGGCCGCCGGCGCGCAAGGTCGCCGAGAAGCCGGCGACCAGGTGGTCGACCGGATCGAGGAGGAGGTCGGGTCCGCCCGGCGCGCCTTCGGCGAGCCACGCGGCGATCGGCTGGTGCTCCAATGATGCCGCCGGCCCCGCCGCCAGTCCCATCGTCAGGCCGAGCGCGCGGGCGCGCGCCTCGATCTCCCCGACCGAGGCTGCCCCCGGCGCGTGGACGAGCAGCGAGGCCTCGTCGAACGCGATGGCCGCCGGCGCCGCCGGCGCGCGGCGATGCGGGGAGCCCTCGCGCGGGAGCAGGTTGCCGGGGTTGAAGATCCCCGCCGGATCGAAGACGCCTCGCAGCGAGTGCACGACCTCCACCCCCAGGCCCAGCTCGGCACCGAGGGCCGGCGCCTTGCTGCGGCCGACCCCGTGGTGGTGAGACAGCGTACCGCCGGCGTCGATCGCGGCGGCGAGCGCGCTGCGCCACGCGCGGTCGTAGAGCGCCTCGCTGGAAGCGCGATCGGGCGCGCTGGCGGCGAAGGTGAAGTAGATGCTGCAGCCGTCGGGGTACGCGTGGGAGAGGTGCGCCATCACGAACACGTGGCGCCCGAGGGCGGCGCGCACGCCGTGGTAGAGCGCGGCGAGCTTCGACCACGGCGCGGCGACCTCCATGGTGTCGGCAAAGGAGCCGGACATGAACATGGGCGCCTGGCGGTAGCTGACGCTGTAGCGGTGCGCGAACCAGTGGCGCGCTGGGGCCTCGCCAAGATCGCGCCCACCGCCCGCCGACGCGAGCGACGTCGCGCGCGCGAGGTCGGCCTCGGCCTCGCCGGGGGCGCCGTCGAAGATGAGGACCAGGGTGGCGCCGCCGAAGACCTTGTCGCCCAGCCCATCGATGATGGAGTTGAGGAGGCCCGGTGCGCGCAGCGCCGCGCGCAGCGCGGCGAACCCCGCGCCCGGGCGACGGTGAGGCGCCGCGACTCCGCTGGCGGTGCGCTTCTCGGTCTTCACCCGGCCGCGCTTGGCCATCCACGAGTCGAAGCTGTCGTAGAGGCGGCACACCGCGGGCCGCAGGCCCGCCTGGTAGAGCGCGCGGATCGCCTCCCAACCCGCCTCGATGCTGGGGAACGAGAACGAGCCATGGGCGCGCGCCGGAGGGCTCGCGTGGAGGCGGAGGCGCGCCGAGGTGATGACGCCGAGCACGCCCTCGCTGCCGATGAGGATGGGCGTGAGATCGGGCCCCTCGGCGCGGCGCTGGAACCGCACCACCTCGCCACGGCCGACCACGCACTCGAGGTCGAGGACCATGTCCTCGATCTTCCCGTACAGGCCGGAGCACTGGCCGGCGCTGCGCGCGGCGACCCAGCCACCGACGGTCGAGCAGAGGATGCTGGAGGGGAAATGGCCGAGGGTGAAGCCGCGCTCCTGCAGGTCCTCCTCGAAGCGGATGCCGAGCGCGCCTGCTTCGACGTCGACCGACGGCGTCTCCGCGTCGAAGTGGCGCCAGCGCTTCATGCGCTTCACGTCGAGCAGGACGGTGTCCCGCGTGGGAAGCGTGCCCCCGCACACGCCGGAGCCGGCGCCGAATGGCGCGATGGCGACGCCTCGCTCGGCGCACCAGGCGACGATGCGGGCGACGTCCTCGGTGGTGGTGGGCCACACCACGGCGCCCGGCCTGGCTGGCGCGACGTCGCCGGCGCGCACCGCGATGTGGTGGCGCGGCCAGAGGTCGCGCGCGGTCGCCAGCAGCTCCGGCGCCTCCGCCGTCGTCGCCAGGCCGGGGATCGCGGCGGCAAGCGAGTTGCTCAGCGAGCTCGACGGCGCGCCGGGGCCCGCCGGCGGCATCACGCCCGCTCGGCGAGGATGATCATGCGCGGCGACTCGGCGCCGAAGAAGACGCCGGGGTGCGTGGGGTGACCGGTGACCTCGACCACCTTGAAGCCCGCCTCGTGCAGCATCTTCCCCAGCTCGTGCAGGGTGTAGAGGCGGATCGAGTAGTCGAGCTCGCGCGAGTGCCCGTCGTCGAACATCGCCGTCCTCTTCACGCGCAGCCGGCTGGTGAAGAAGTCGACGTGCATGTCATCCATGCAGGTGCAGCCCTCGCCCTCGAACCACACCAGGCTCGGCGCGCGCGACGCGACGTAGTCGCGGTTGACGACGTCGAGCAGGAAGTTGCCGCCCTTGCGCAGCGCCTTGCGGATCCGCGTGAGTACGCCGACGTTACGCTCGTCGTCGAAGTAGCCGAAGCTGGTCGACCAGCAGTAGATGCCGTCGAACATCTCGTCGAACTGCATCTCCCGCATGTCGCCGTGGAGGAAGTTGATCTTCTGGCCGCGGTCCTGCGCCTCGTCCGCCGCCCGCGCGAGCATGGGGAGCGAGAGATCGAAGCCGACCACGCTGTAGCCGCGCGCCGCGAGCTCGACCGCCTGCTGGCCCTCGCCGCATGCCAGATCGAGGATCACGGCCCCGGTCTCCAGGCCCAGGCTCTCCTCGATGAAATCGACCTCGCGCTTCACGTGGCGAGCGTCGAGCCGGTCGAGCGTGCGAATGTAATCATCGCCGAAGAGGTCCTCCCACCAGGGCTTCGGCTTCTTGGCCGCGCCCTCCTCGATGGCGGGCGCCATGACCGGCAGCGCGGGCGCAGCGGAGGCGGTCGCAGGGGGCGGCGGAGGCAACGCAGCGGGCGGGGTGGAGATGGAGGGGCTCGACGGGGCCGCGGGGGGGGCGCGCGGCACTCGCATCGACGCTGGAGGCGGCGGCGGCGCCACTGCGCGCGCGTCGTCCTCGGCCTCGATCAGCTCGAGCTCCGGATCCGACTCCGAGATGGCCTCGAGATCGTTCGGGAGCGGCGCGGTCTCTACGGGGGGCGGGGGCGCTGGCGGGGCTGGGATCGCCCCCACCGGGCGGAGGCCCGCCTCGGCGAGGATGGCGTCGGTCACCGCCTGCATGACGGGGAGTGTGGGGTGGGTGTCGCCGCCGACGTTCTGCGACTCGCCAATCACGGGAGGCAGCGGCGTCCACCCCTGCTCCACCGCCTCGCGCGAGATGCCTTGGCCGTCGCGGCCCGTCGTCTCCTCCTCGTCCTCTGCCACGGGGACGGCGGGCATGGCGCGCGCGGGCGTCGCAAGGCGGTTGGGCGGCTCGCTACCGATGCTCATGATCGGCATCGGCTTGATCACCATGCCCTCATCGACGTTCGGCTCGGGGGTGAGATCGTCGGTGGGCGTCCCCTCGTAGGCGGGAGGCGGCGAGCTCCGAACGTCACCGCGCTCGGTCGCGTCGTTCGGGATGCGCACGGTGCGCCGCGACGTCCTCCGCTTCTGCGACGACGGAGGGCCTGCCTGCGCGGGCCGCGGCGGGGACGGTGTTCGAGCGGCCGGCGGCTCGCTGGCTAGCGAGGGCACGGGCGGCGGGCCCGAGGGTGTGCGCGCAGCCGTCGACGGGCTCGGACGCGGCACGGGCGTCGCGAGGCGCGCCGACCCCTGCGTGGCGCCCGTCGCCGCGGCGCCAGGCGCCGGCGTTCCGGGTGAGCTGGAATACACGCCGCGCGCCCGCGGGTCGTAG
>JBKJLX010000532.1:0-9005 GCA_046596645.1 Polyangiaceae bacterium | reverse complement strand
CTGCATGCGCGGAGTGTGCACGCCCTCGCCCCGGCCGCCCAGGCAGCGCTTGCGCGAGAGACTTGCCTCCCGGCACGCCCTTTGGCCACCCTGCCGCCCATGGCATCGGCTGCACCGCCCGAGGAACGCGTCGTCGGCGACATCCACGAGCTGGCGGGCGAGATCCACTCCCCGTACGCCAACGAGGACCTCGCCCCGACCACCAAGGCCCAGCGCAAGTGGGCGACCCGCGACATCGCCGCGCTCTGGATCTCCATGAGCGCCTGCGTGCCGACCTACATGCTCGCGTCCTCGCTGATCAGCGAGGGGATGAGCTGGTGGCAGGCCGTCGTCACCATCCTCCTCGGCAACACCATCGTCCTCATCCCGATGGTCCTCAACGCCCACGCCGGCACGAAATACGGCATCCCGTTCCCGGTCTACTGCCGGCCGTCGTTCGGCATCCTCGGCGCCAACGTCCCCGCCATCCTCCGCGCGCTGGTCGCTTGCGGGTGGTTCGGCATCCAGGCGTGGATCGGCGGCTGGGCCATCTTCAAGATCATCGCGATCTACGTGCCCTCCTGGGAGACGGCGCCGCACGTGCTCCTCGGCATCAGCCTGCCGCAGCTCGCGTGCTTCCTCTTCTTCTGGGCGATCAACATGCTCGTCATCTACCGAGGCATCGAGTCGATCCGCGTGCTGCTGAACATCAAGGCGCCGCTCCTGCTCGCCCTCGGCCTCGCCCTCCTCGCCTGGGCCTACGTGGAGGCGGGCGGCTTCGGTCCCATGCTCGCCAAGCCGAGCGCCTTCGCCCCGGGCCAGCCCAAGGCCGGCCAGTTCTGGACCTTCTTCTTCCCGGCGCTCACCGGGATGATCGGCTTCTGGGCGACGCTGAGCCTCAACATCCCCGACTTCACGCGCTACGCGTTCTCGCAGCGCGATCAAGCGGTGGGTCAGGCGGTCGGCCTGCCGACGACGATGGGCCTCTTCTCCTTCATCGGCGTCGCGGTGACCTCGGCCACGGTCGTCATTTACGGCGAGACGATCTGGGACCCGGTCATCCTCATCACGAAGTTCAAGAACCCGCTGGTGCTGGTGGTGGCGCTCCTGTCGCTGTGCATCGCCACCCTCGCCACCAACATCGCCGCCAACGTGGTCAGCCCCGCCAACGACTTCGCCAACCTGTGGCCGGCGAAGATCTCCTTCCGCACCGGCGGGCTCATCACCGGGATCATCGGCATCCTGATCCAGCCGTGGAAGCTGGTGGCCGACCCCACCGGCTACATCTTCACCTGGCTCGTGGGGTATTCGGCCCTGCTGGGCGCCATCGGCGGCGTGCTCATCGGCGACTACTTCGTCATCCGCAAGAAGCAGCTCGACCTGGTCGGCCTCTACCGCAAGGAGGGCCCGTACTGGTACGCGGGCGGCTTCAACCCGGCCGCGCTCGTCGCGCTCGCCGTCGGCGTCTTCCCCAACCTGCCCGGCTTCCTCGGCACCATCAAGGTCCTCGAGGTCGGCGCATTCTGGATGAAGCTCTACAATTACGCGTGGTTCGTCGGATTCATCCTCTCCTTCGCGGTCTACGTCCTATGGATGCTGTCGGCCGGGCCGCGACCGGCCGCTCCCGCTGCACGCGCCGCCACGTGACCGAGCCTGGGGGCCGCTCGCGCGGCCCCGCGCCTCAATCGTCAGCCAGCCAGGGGTAGCGGGCGGCCAGCTCGATTCGCGTGCCGACGCCGAGCTTCGTGTACACGGAGGCGAGCTGGTTTCGCACCGTCCGCGGCACATGCTGCCGTCCGAGCCACGCCTCGACGCGATCGCGCTGTCGAGGCGCCACCGATGACAGCCATTGGGGACATGACCTCCCTGTGGGTGCGATCCTGCTCTCGGACCACGCGCCTGCGCCTGGGTGCTCTGGGCGTGGTGGAGGGGGTGCTGCTGTCACCGTCGACGGTCGCGTTCCACGTCCGGGACCTCGCGAAGAAGCTGGGGGCGAGCAACAGCACCGAGCTGGTCGGGCTCGTCGCCCGTCGACGGGCGACCGAAGGCGCGCCGCCCAAGGACGGGACGTGAGCCCGTGTCGTCGACCGCCGTGTCCCGTCTCACGCGTCCCGCCGTAAGACGAGAGTGGGTCTGGCGACCCGCCGCCATCGAGCGTTCGCGCCCGTTCCCAGGCGTTTCGTCGGTGGCCCGCGCCTTGCTCAGGCGGTCGGCAGCCGCCATGGAACACCTCATCGAAGCCATCCGCGCTCTCGCCGGAATCTCGTCGAGCGACGCGCGCCTCGCGCTCCTCATCGTCGGCGACGAGCTGAGGAGCATCCTGTCGGACGCCGACGCGTTGGCCCTGGCGGCGGCGCTGCCGCTCGAGCTGGCGCTGCTCGTGGCGCGCGACCCCGACGAGCTGGAGTGGGACGCGCCCGCTCGCGAGGAGCTGCAGGACACCCTCGACGCGCGCAGGGTCGCGGCGGTCTGCAGCGTCCTCGCCTCCGAGGTCCCCCAGGAGATGGCGGCGCGTCTCCACGGCGATCTGCCGGGTCGCCTCGCCCAGCGGCTCGGCGCCGGTCGCCCCGTCTCGCAGACGTGGTCGCTGGTCGATTCCACCCGCCCCACCGTGCGCGTCGAACGCGGCGCGACCTCGCGCCCGACGCTGCCGGCGCGCGCCTGCTGACGCCCGCCGCCCGAGGTCGCAATGCAGCACGCAGGTGCTGAACGAAGAGCCACTCAGGACGTCACGAGCTCGCGGGTGACCGCGATCGCGATCAGCACCGGCGCATCGCCGTCGTCCGGCTCGTCCGTCGGGTAGGCCTCCACCAGGAGCCGCGCGCGGAAGCGTCGCGCCAGCGGCATGCGATCGACCGCGGCGCGCGGCAGCAGCACCTGCGCCCGCGCGCTCTTCTCCCCGTCCCCGGCGACGAGCACCGCGAGCACGTGCTCCGCGCCCTGCCAGCTGCGCGTGACGTGACGCCGATCGCGCCGCAGCTTGCGCTCGACCTGGGCGTCCAGCGCCTCCGCGGTCTGACCCCGGCCCACCGAGGCGACCGCAGCGAGCAGCGTGGCCCGCTCGGCCTCGGCGACTGCACGATCCAGCCACGGCGCGTCGAGGAACGGCTTCACCCGCGCGTGCGCCTCTTCCAGGCGCCGGTCGGTCGGGCACAGCGGGGCGACCGCCTCCGCCGTCGCGCGCAGCAGCCCCGTCGGGTCGAGGGGCAGCTCGAGCGCGCCCTCGACGACCAGGATCGGCGCGACGAACAGCCCGTCGTCGACCGCCTGCTCGATCTCGCCGCCGATCGCGGGCAGGGCGACCGCGGCCGCGCCTCGCAGCGCCGCGACCGCGTCCCGCGCGTCGCGCGCCGCCGCTTTGTCCTCGCCTGCCTGCTCGGAGGACCGCTGCGCGGCGCGGTTCGGGGCCTGGAGCACCGTACGCCACGACGTCGCGCGCCGCAGTCGGGCCGAGGCGCCCGGCTCCACGTGGAGGAGCATGAAGGCGGGGACCGGGTCGGTGACAGCGCCGTGGCGCGCCACGGCTCGCTGGCCGTCGCCGTCGACATCGCCCATGCGCATGCGACCGGCGCGGGCGGGCCCGGCGGCCTCGCCTTGGGCGACCGTCGTGGCGACGTGGGCCGGCGGCGGGCGGCGCTCGGCGAGGATCTGGCCGATCGATCGCCGCTCCAGCGGCGCCGAGAGGGCTGGCGGCTGAACCCTCTCCGGCTCCGAGAGGGCTGGCGGCTGAACCCTCTCCGGCTCCGGGAGCGACGGCGGACGCTCCCGCTCCGGCCGCGCGCCGACGAACGGCAGCGGCAGCGAGGCTGGCCCGGGGCCGTCGATCGACACCGTGCTGTCGATGTCCCACTCGATCGACGGGGCCTCGACGCGCACGGGCGTCGGCGACGCGTCGACGATGGCGATGGTACGCGCCGGAGCGGGCGGACGCGCCGAGCGGGGCGCCGCGCCCGAGGGCGCCGCGTCGGTGTGGACGACGACGTGCGCACCGTCGAGTGTGCCCGCGTCCACCGCGGCCGAGGCGCACCAGACGATGGAGAGGCGCAGGCCGACCAGGTCGATGCGCACCGCGATCGGCTGCAAGGTCAGCGGGCGGCGCGTTCCGCCGACGTCGAGCCAGGCGCGCGGGCCCTCGTCGGGCAGCCGGGTCGCGACGGTGCCTGCGTCGTCGGTCTCCATTGCCAGCTCGGCACCGGGCCGCAGCGCGCCAGGCGGCATCCTGCGATCGCCGCGACCCTCCGGTCCCAGGCGGACGACCTCACCGTCGGCGGTCAAGCGGCTCGCGCCGGCGCCGCCGCCGACGACGACCACCGCGGCGCCGTCGGGCGCGGCCGCGTCGTCGAGCCATCGCGCGGCGTCCTCGTCGAGCTCCTCCGCGCTGACGATCTCGGTGGGTCCAGAGACCAGGAGGAAGGTCGCCTGCGCGACCAGCCTCAGCTCGAGCCCGTCGGCATGCCTCCGCAGCCGCGCATCGGCGGCCATCGCGGGGTGCGCCGAGAGCTCCATCGACGCGGCATCCTACCTCAGGGCTTGCTCGCCCGATCCTCGCGCGCGTTCGCCTCGGCGCACGTCGGCGGATCGTCCGACGCCCGGTTCGTGTCCGTCGCGTCTCCGCGCTGGTGAGGTCCCAGGTGACGGTGCCGGCTCTGGGTCGAGCGCCCGCAAACCAGGTCAAGAGCTCACTTCCGTAGCCTTTTCTTTCTCGCAGGGTCTACGCCGGCTTTCTGCCGGTCGATCTGCAATACTTCCCGGTCGTGCTCCCTGCTCTGCTGGGCCCCCTGACGCGCTCGGTCGTCGTCCGCTGCTCGCGGTGGAAGACCGGCGTCCAGCTGGTGTTCAGCGGCGCGGCCGAGGGCACCTTCGACTTCCGCACCGCGGTGGAGGCGGAGCTGGAGATGGGCGACTGGCTGGACGGCCACCTCGATGGCCGGCTCATCGAGCTGCACAGCGGGACGCGCCTGGTCGGGGTCGCGGAGAAGCCGAGCATGGCGCGGGCGCTGCTCGGCAGGGCGTTGCGCCTGCTCTGACTCGGCGACTGACTCAGCGACGCGGCTCGATGGATATGCGGGCGGCGAAGCTGCGGAGGGGGGCGGCCTTGGTGGAGCCGGGCTCGTCGTCGAAGCGGGTCTCCACGTGGATGCGACCCAGGCGGGAGGCGACCGCTGCGATCGGGGTGCCGGGGACGGGGAGGGCGGGCCACAGGGGCTCGATGTCGTTGCCGCGGTCGGGATCGGTGACGCCCGTCGGGCCGGTGGTGAAGGGCTTGCCGCTGGGCGTCGTCGGCGCGGCGCCGAGGTAGGCCCGCGCCAGGTCCTGGGCGGCTTCCGGGGTGGAGGCGCCGTGGAGGAACCAGCCTGCGTACTGGCGGGAGACACGGCTGTGCTCGCGCGCCGAGTGCTCGGAGGCCCACACCAGCGCCGTCGCCAGCGGGCCACCCTCGCGCGTCACCACGTCGAGCAGCGCCTGCGCTGCGGCCGGGCTCGTCTCTCCCCGCGCCGGCGCCCGCGGGCCGCGCCCCGTCGCGTGCTCGCGGAGGAGCTTGCGCAGCACGTCCTCCTTCAGCGAGGCGTAGAAGGCTGCGCCGCCCGGGCCCCCGGTGACGATGGAGTAGTAGATCGCGATCTCGCGACCGCGCACCGAGTCGTCGATCGCCTCGCCGGCAATGCGCACCGCGACGATGGAGGCGTCGCCCTCCTTGCCCGCCTCGCCCCAGCTCACCAGGTTGGGCATGGCGTCGGCGGCGAGCTTGCGGACCAGCGTGAGAAGGAGGCCCAGCGTCGCCGGGCTGCGGACACCGACCCCGATCCACAGGGGGATGCGGGTGAGCTCCGCGATCTCCTCGTCCCCGTAGCGGCGATGCTCCTTCTCGAGCGGCTCCGGCGCCACCTCGCGGCGTATCGCGTGGAGCAGCCCGTTGCGGTCGGCGATCCCGACGGCGCCCCAGTCGCCGATCCAGTCGAGCGCGCGGCGGTCGCCGCCGATCATTCGCCCCAGGGGAAGGCCCAGGTCCTCCCGCCACCGCTCGTCGCCGGAGAGCGCCAGCACGAAGCGCCCGCCGTCGGGCGTGGACTCGGCGCGCACCCGACCCGCGCCGACGACCCGGAGCAGCTCGTCGATGTCGCGGTCCCGCGGGATGGGCAGGACGCGGACGTGCGCGGTGAGCGGCCCCTGCTCGGGCAGCACCACCCGCACCGCGATGGGATCGAAGGGCTCGCCGGCCCAGCCCTCCTCGTAGGCACGCTTGAACTGCGCGTAGGCGTCTCGCTCGGCGCCGGAGACCGCGTCGATCGCCGGGAGATCGACGAGCGGCGTCATGAAGCCCGGCGTGCCCCACGGCGAGCGGGGCGCACGGCCGGGCTCGAAGGTGATCCGCTGCTTGTCGCCGTGCTGCAGCTCGTCCGCCGCGAGCAGCTTCGACTTCACCAGCGCGTCCGCCGACGCCGGCGGGGCGCCGCGCAGCCACCCGTGGAGGACCGCCGCCGCGCCCGGCGCGAGCAGCTCGGCCCGCGCCAGCTGCCGTCGCGCCTCGCCGATCTTGTGCGCAGGCCCCACCACCCGGCGGACCAGCCCCTCGCCGACCAGCGCCAGCACGTCCTGCGGCTCCGACGCGTCGCGCGCGAGGGCGTAGCGGACGTCGAGCTCCTTGCCCAGCGACGGCGCGCGCCCGCGAGCCGCCTCCAGCGTGCGCTTGATGGCGCCCAGGCTGTTGGAAACGAGCTCGACGTCGCCGACGCTGGCTCGGTGTCGGCGCACCGCGCCGTCCGCCGTGTTCGCGATCGAGATGGCATCGCCGCCGTGCGGCACCGTCGAGGTGGTCACCGCGCCATGGCCCCTGGCTCGCTCCGCGAGCGAGTCCGCCAGCGCGATGTCGAAGGCGGCGCGGCCCTTCACCCGGAAGAGCAGCGTCACGTCCGAACCTTCGCGGATGTACGGATCGCTGCCGACGATCGCGACCTCGCCGACGACCCCGTCGCCGAAGGCGCGCGACATCGCCGATCGGCGGAGACCGAGCTGCGTCTCGTAGCGGTCGGCGATCGACGCGTCGAAGGCCACGTCCTCGGCGAGGCGCACCGCTGCCGTCCCCCAGCTGTCCGCCTCGTCCAGCAGGCGGAACAGCGAGCCCAGCGTGCGAGCGCGCACGTACCAGACGTCCGCGGGCACCAGCGTCGCCAGCGACTCTCCCGGCGGGGCGGGGAGCTTCGCGGCCATCGCCGCCCACGGGTGGCTCTCCATCGAGGGGAGCGACAGGGAGGCGATGGGCACGTCGCGCTTCGCCCCGGGCCCGACGCGCAGCGCACGGTCGTGGGCCAGCGCGGCCGAGAGCGCGCTCACTCCGGTCGTCGAGCGCATCAGCGACGCGAGATCGGGCGACACCTCGAAGCGCTCCCGATCGCGGTGCGCGCCCGAGCCCTTGGGCTGCGCGGTGGGCGCGACGTAGAGGCGGCGCACCCGCGCCGCCGCCGTCGCGCCGAACGGCGTCTCGCTGGTGCGACGCTCGACCTCGTGCGCGAACGCGACGCCGAAGTGGGCGCGCTGCCTGGCATCCACCGGCATCGTCGGCGCCGCGGCCTCGATGGTGAACCGGCCGGCGGGCCGCTCGAGCTCCGCCGACAGCACCACCACGGCGCGGATCGGCTGCGGAGACGCCGCGATCGGCCGGCGGATCCACAGCCGCTGCGGCACGGGGTCCCCGGGCGGTGAGCTGGCGACGAACGCCGACGGGAGAGACGCTCCGGTCGGGTCGACGACCGTGGCCTGTTCTGGCGTGAGCCACGTCCTGTCATTACCGTTCTCGGGCGATGAGAGGGCGGGGGGGGCGGGGAACGCGATGGCGACCGTCTCCATCCCGTCGTCGTCGAAGCGCCCCACCACGGTGCCCTGGACGGTCCCGGCCTCGATGAGCGCCGGGCTCTGGCGGCGGAGGACCGGCGCCGCCTCGTCGTCGGAGCGCGGCGCGGCCACCGCCGCTGGCTTCGGCGATCGCGCTGGTGCGGCCTGGGGCGTCGCGGGCGGCGCGCACGCCACCAGCGCGAGGATGGCGATCGCGGCGGCGGGGGCCCCGGCGGTCGAGCGGCGAGCGTCCTTCATCGGCGCATCCTAGGGTCGCCGTCGGTCGTCGGCTGGTGTCTAGTTCGAGGTCGGGAGGCGAGCATGCGCGCGGTCGTCGTGGGGGGAGGCATCTTCGGGCAGGTCGTCGCCTGGCGCCTGGCGCTGCGCGGGGACGAGGTGACCCTGATCGAGGCGGTGGCCGCCGCCGCGAACGAGACCGGCTCCGGCGATCGCACCCGCGTCGTCCGCGCGATGTACGGCGAGCGTCGCTTCGCCGAGTGCGGCGCGAGGAGCCTCGGCCTCTTCGCCGAGTGGTCGGCCCAGCTGGGCGTGGAGATGGTCGCCGACGTGGGCGTCGTCTACCTCGATCGCGACGACGACACCGCGAGCCACCGCGCCAACGCCGGGGCGCTCGATCGCGGCATGACCCACCTGGCCGAGCTCGGTGAGCCCTTCGAGGTGCTGACGCCGGGCGCGGTCGCCAAGCGATGGCCTGCCATCGACGTGCGGAGCCTGCGTCGCGCCGTGTTCGAGCCGGGCGGCGGCTTCGCGTGGGCGGCCCGCACGACCCGCGCCATCGCCCGCGCGTCGAGGAGCGCCGGCGTCAAGCACGTCCGGGGGCGGGTGATGGCTGTCGAGACCGCGGCTGGCGCGGCGGCCGGCGTGACGGCGGACCTGGGGGATGGCGCCGCGACCCGCCTCGACGCCGACGTGGTCGTGGTTGCGGCGGGGCTCGCCGGCGTCGAGCTCGTCGCGCCGTTCGCGGAGGTGCCGCTCGACGTGCGCCGCATCCCGCATTTCACGACGTACTGGGACGTGCCCGAGGCCAGCGCGGCCGGCCTGGCGCTGGGCGCGCTCCCGGTGTGGACCGAGCTCGGCGCCGGCCTCTACGGCTTCCCCGACGACGGCGAGTCCGGCGCCGAGCTCGGTCCACACCGGGAGCGCGCCCAGCGCCAGGCCGGCCGCGCTGGCCTCGG
>JBKJLX010000502.1:0-3467 GCA_046596645.1 Polyangiaceae bacterium | reverse complement strand
ATGCGCGACCTCTTCGCCGCCGACCCCGCCCGCGCCGCGAGGATGACGGTCGACGCCTGCGGGCTCCACGTCGACCTGTCGAAGAACCTCGCCCGCGACGGCACCCTGGGGCTCCTCGTCGCCCTGGCGCGCGAGCGCGGCGTGGAGGCGCACCGCGACCGCATGTTCGCTGCGGCGCCGATCAACGCGACCGAGGGGCGTGCGGTGCTCCACGTGGCGCTGCGCGCGCCGCGCGATCGCGAGGTCCTGGTGGACGGCCGCGACGTCGCCCCGGACGTGCACGCCGCGCTAGCGCACCTCCGCGCGTTCTCCGAGGCGGTGCGGTCGGGCGCCCACCGCGGCTGGACGGGAGAGCGCATCACCGATGTCGTGAACATCGGGATCGGCGGCAGCGATCTGGGCCCGGTCATGGTGACCGAGGCCCTGCGCCCGTACCGGGGGGGCGGTCCCGCCGCATGGCAGGGCGAGCCGCCGCTCGAGGTGCACTTCGTCTCCAACGTCGACGGGACGCACCTCGCCGAGGTGCTCCGCCGGGTCCGCCCGGAGACGACGCTGTTCCTCGTCGCCTCCAAGACCTTCACCACCCAGGAGACGCTGGTGAACGCGGAGAGCGCGCGCACCTGGTTCCTCGCCGCGGCGAAGGATGCGGAGCACGTGGCGAAGCACTTCGTCGCCCTCTCCACCAACGAGCCCGAGGTGCGCCGCTTCGGCATCGATCCGGCGAACATGTTCGTGTTCTGGGACTGGGTCGGCGGCCGCTACTCGCTGTGGTCGAGCATCGGCCTGTCCATCGCCCTCTCCATCGGCTGGGAGGGCTTCCGCGCGCTGCTCGACGGCGCCCACGCCATGGACGAGCACTTTCGGACGACGCCCCTGGAGTCGAACCTCCCGGTGCTGCTCGGTGTGCTCGGGGTCTGGTACGCGGACTTCTGGGGCGCGCAGGCGCAGGCCGTCCTCCCCTACGACCAGTACCTGCATCGCCTCCCGGCGTACCTCCAGCAGGCCGACATGGAGAGCAACGGCAAGCGCGTCGGAGTCGACGGCGAGCCGGTCGACGTCGTCACCGGGCCCGTCGTCTTCGGCGAGCCGGGGACGAACGGCCAGCACGCATTCTACCAGCTCATCCACCAGGGGACGCAGCTGATCCCCTGCGACTTCCTTGCGCCAGTGCACTCGCACAACGCGCTGGGGCGACCGGGCGGGCCGCCGGAGTCGCAGCACCATCGCATCCTCCTCGCCAACGCTCTCGCCCAGACCGAGGCGCTCATGCGCGGCAAGACCGCGGAGGAGGCGCGGGCCGAGCTGGTGAAGCAGGGCCTCTCCGGCGCCGCGCTGGAGAAGCTGGTCCCGCACAAGGTCTTCCCCGGCAACCGGCCGACCAACACCCTCCTCTTCGATCGCCTCGACCCCTTCACGCTCGGCGCGCTGATCGCGCTCTACGAGCACCGGATCTTCGTGATGGGCTCGATCTGGGGCATCAACTCCTTCGATCAGTGGGGCGTCGAGCTCGGCAAGCAGCTCGCCAAGGCGATCCTCCCCGAGCTCGCCGACGACGCGCCGACGGCGACCGCGCACGACGCATCGACCAACGCGCTCATCGCCCACGCCCGAGCACGCTGGGCCTCGGGGTGAAGCGCCCCCGGTGAACGATGGACCACCCATCGGCGCACCTTCACGCCTGAGCCCAGGCTGGAGCGGGCAACGCGTGACCAGGGCGCGCGCCCCGGTCGAACGTCGCCCAGGCATGGGATTTACAGAGGATCGGAGCGGGCCCGGTTCCTGCTCTGGTCGCCGCCGATGCCGAAGCTTCGCGCCTCTTCCGCCTTCGCCTTCGCCTACGCCTTCGCCGCTCCCCTTCTCGTCGCCCTCGCGGGCTGCACCCCGGGGGGCACCGACGAGCCGGAACCGGTCGACGAGACGCAGGTGACCGACGACGAGCTCAACGAGCCCGGCTTCGATCGCGCCCGTCTCCTCGGCGACGCGGCATTCACCGACGCCGGCGCGATGACCGTCGCCGAAATCCAGGCGTTCCTGGAGGAGACGCCCTACGGCAACCGCTCGGTCCTGGCCACCACCACGACCGACGGAAAGAAGGCGTCGCAGGCGATCTGGGACGCGGCGCAGACGCACCGCATCAACCCGCTCGCCATCCTCGTGCGTGCGCAGATGGAGCAGTCACTCATCGCCAAGAGCACCGCCAGCTCCAAGGCGCTGAACCACGCCTTCGGCTGCGGCTGCCCGGACTTCGAGAGCTGCTCGCCCCAGTACAAGGGCTTCGGCAAGCAGGTCGCCTGCATGACCAAGCTCATGCGCGGTTACCTCGACGACCTCGAGGGGGGCGGGTCGACCATCGCCGGCTGGAAGGTCGGCAAGGCGAAGAAGACCCTCGACCCGCTCTGGGTGACCCCGGCCAACGCCACGACCGCCGCGCTCTACACGTACACCCCGTGGGTCGGCAGCTCCGGCTTCGGCAACGTCTCGCACTTCCGGCTGTGGAAGAAGTTCGCCGGCTACGTGGGCTACTTCCCCGCTGGCCCCGGCGGCTGCATTGCCACCCGCTACCCGAGCGGGCTCGTCGCACAGCTGCTGCCGGTGCCCGCCCTCACCGAGGCCTACGAGGCGGCGCCCGGCGGCGCCGATGCGACCGCGCCCACCTGCTTCCTCGACCGCCGGCAGCTGGAGGACCCGTTCAGCGGCGCCATGGCGCCGGCCTCCTCGAAGATCGCGGCGAACTTCAGCGTCGACGAGCTGTTCGCGGGCGAGCCCTCCACCACCCGCAACGCCTTGATCGATCCGGTGTTCGTCGAGCACCTGCAGGCGCTCCGCTCCCGGCTCGCCAGGAGCGTCACCGTCGTCGACGCCTACCGCACGCCCGAGCGTCACCAGCGGACGTGCGAGGACACATGCGGCGCCAGCACCTGCAGCGAGCTCAGCTGCGCCGCGGTCGTCGCCGACGCGCCCCTGGTCCGCGGTCGTGCGGCGTTCATCACCGCCTCCGCGAGCGAGGCCTCCCTCGTCGCCGCCGCCCAGGACGCGGGCTTCAGCGGCTGCTCGATCGAGGGCGGCGACCTCTACGTCGAGCTCGACGATGCCCTCTCCCGTGGCTGCCCCGCGGAGTGACCCGATCGCAGCTCTGGCGGGGTCGCGCCAGATCTGCGTGTGGGTGGTGCTCGCATCCGGATCGTCGGCGTCCCACCCCCGTAGGCCGTCCGCCGCACCCGTGAACCCCTAAATTGCACAGTTGCAATCGAGGGAAGAAGGCGGAGGTTGGCCGGCGCGCCAGAAAGTGGCCCATATCGCGCGATTGTGCCCGCATCTCGCCGCGCTGCGTCGATGGCACTGCGAATGCTTAGCGCGGAGGTCAGGACCAGGCCGTAACGGCCCTCGACGCTGGAACCTCTCTTGCTGAGGTCCCGCTCGAGGGTCGTCAGGCCCGAGGAGGCAGTCGTGAAGCTCGGAATCATCGC
>JBKJLX010000474.1:0-12032 GCA_046596645.1 Polyangiaceae bacterium | reverse complement strand
GGCCGCATGGTCGACCTCGAGATCGCACGCCGCAGCCCGGTCGCGGCCCGCGCGCTGCTCGCGGAGATCGCGGCGCTCGACACCGGCCTCGTCGAGCGGGTCGACGCGCTGGTGGTCGACGTGGAGCGTGAGCGCGCGGCTGTTGCCGAGGGGCAACGCGCGCGCCGCGAGGGCGACGCCACGTCGGTCGTCACCCCCTTCCTGACGATGTCCCTGGTGATGGCGGCGGGCATCCTCCCGGCCGCGGTGTTCTTCGCCTGGCAGGCGGCGAGCAGCGGTGGAAGCTACCCCGGCGCGCAGGCGCTCGCGTTCGACGCCATCGGCGTCGTCACCGTGACGGCGTTGATGCTGGTGTTTCGACGCACCCTGCTCGCCACCGCGGCCACCCGCCGCATCACCTACGCGTACTGGTTCTGGCTCACAGGCATGGCGATGGCCGACGCGGTCACCATCCTCCTTGGCGGCGATACGCTCGAGGCATCCTTCCACTCCCTGACCGTGGCGGCGGTGGTCTCTGGCCTCATGGCAGCGACGATGGTCCGCGAGTTATGGCCCGTCGTGCCGGTGTACCTCGCGACGATGCTGCTGATCGCTCTCTTCTCGCGGCTGGCGCCGGCCTTCGTCTGCGCATCGTTCTTCGTCGCCGTCTCCTTGTGTTATCGCGCCTTCCGCATCCATGCGGCGCAGTCGAGAAGCGCCGCCCAGGCGTCGGGATGAGGCGCGTCGCCGTCACGGCATGAAATGGATCATCCTCAGCATGCTGGCGTCGGCGTCATCTGCGCCGAGCCGCCAGCGTCGCGCGTCGAGGCCCACCGCCCGTCGATGGCGGAGGCACGGTCGGCCGGCGCCGCCGCCCAGCAGCGGGTCATCGCCGCGCTGACCGGGAAGGGCATCGCCGCGGTCGACGTCCAGACCGAGCAGCTCTCCCTGGCGCCGCAGTACGACGAAGGCGAGAACGGCCGCACGCTTCGCGGTTACGTCGCGACCAACACGGTGCCCGTCACACTCCTCAACCCGGCCATCGCGGGGGACGTGGTCGACGCGACCGCCGCCGCGGGTGGTGACGACACCCGCGTCGACGGGATCAACTTCGAGCTCGAGGACCGGACCGCCATCCGCGCCAAGGCCCGGAAGCGCGCCATCGCCGACGCGAGGGGCAAGGCCACCCAGCTCGCCAAGGAGCTCGGCGTCGAGCTGGGCGAGGTCGTCGCCGTGGAGGAGACCGTCGCGGCGTCGCCCGGGCCCATGTACAAGCGCGCCGAGGCCAAGTCGGCGGGTGGCGACGCCAGCACCCCGGTCGCCGCGGGCGCCATCGAGGCCCGCGTCGGCGTTCGCGTCCGCTGGGCCATCCGCGACTGAAGTGGCCGCGCTTCCGTGGCTGGCGGCCGCCACCTGCGGCGGAGCCGCCGCCACCGCCGCCGCGCGCCATCGAGGGGTCTACAGGGCGCTCCGGTCGGGCCCGCGCGTTGCTGACCTCCACTGCTAGACTCGGGAGGCGGCGATGAAGAACGTGACGGTCGAGGTGCTGAAGGACATCCGGTCGGAGCTCGGCGAGCTCCGCCGAGACTTGAACGAGCGTCTGGACGCCACGAACGCGCGGCTGGACACGACGAACGAACGGCTGGACAAGACGAACGAACGGCTGGGCGCCGTGGAGCGCCGTCAGACCTCGTCCGAGGTCCGCGTCGCCACCGAGATCGTCGCCGTCGTCGCCGCGATCCACGAGCTCCGTGACGTCATCGTCGCGGACCGCGCGGTCCGCGAGAAGATCCACGACCACGAGCTCCGCCTCGTCCACCTCGAGAAGCGCGCCGGCTGATTCGCCCCTGCCACGGATCAGTCGTCCATCCGCAGGCCGAAGCGCCCGGGTGGCGGCGTCGCGGTCGACGACCCGATCGCCACGAAGTACGTCTGCCCGGGGACGCCGAGGAACTCGGCCTCGGCCAGCGCGTCTCCCGTGCTGCTGGTGTCGTTGCACGAGAGCGCGACCTCCGCGTCGCAGGAGGGGTCGGTGAAGACCTCGATCACCAGGTCATCGGTCGGCGCACCGTCGATCTGCACGATCACGTCGTCGTCGCCGGTCGCCGTCCACCGGAAGAACATCGCGGGCCGATCGTCGAGCGGCCCGCAGGTGAAGAGGTGCCGCCCGCCTCCCTCGAACCAGAACTGCATCGTCTCGTCGTCGAGGATGACGAAGGGCGACGCACAACAGAAGTCCCGTCGCCCTCGCGCGTCGTGCACGCGCCTTCGAAGCACCACGCATCGTCGTCGCACGCGACACCGCAGGCGCCGCAGTGGTCGAGCGAGTCCCTGGAGTTGGTGCAGTACGCGCCGTCACAGTCCAGGTAGATGTCGCTCACGTCGCAAGCGTTCGCCGCGTCGAAGCAGGTCCGACCGCTGCATGCCTCGCCTGCGCCACACGCCTCCCCACACGCCCCGCAGCTCGCCTCGTCGGTCAGGAGATCGACGCAGCCCATGTCGCACTCCACCAGCCCGTGCTCGCACGACGGGACCCCGGCCCCCCGAACTCGGCGACCCGGGACCGCTGCCACTGCCGACCCGCCGCTTCCGTCCGTTCCGGCATCGTCAGCACATCCCCCCAGCACGATCCCGAGTGCAGCGATCAACGCGATCTCCACCCTGCTCATGCTCCCCGTGTCGCCCATCCGCCGCGCGGCGCAAGAAGCACGCGGATTCAGACCACGGATTCGAAGCAAGGCTGGCTGGGGCCCCGCCGCCAGCCCGCCCTCAAAGCGTCAACGCCGTGACCTGGCCAGCGCCGCGATCTGGCGTGCCCGCGCATGGCGATCTGGCGTGCCCCGCCGATGGAACGAGCACGGCGGGCGTGGAGCCCGCCGCGCAGCCCGCCTCACGACGCGAGTGACGGTGATGGGCCGCAAGGCGGGGGGTTAGGGCGCCGCCCCGCCCCGCCGCTTCAGCGTGGGGGGCGTGGGGGCGAAGCCCCCACAAAGCGTAGAGCGGGAGACGAGATTCGAACTCGCGACGTCAACCTTGGCAAGGTTGCACTCTACCACTGAGTTACTCCCGCAGACGGAGACCCTTTTAGCGAGCGACCTCGCACTGGTCAACGACAAATCATCCGCTCATACCCCGGCGGCGATCAGGGCCCGCTCGACGTCGGGGCGGTCGAGAAGCTTGCGGCAGATCGGGGCGAAGGCGCCCCCCACGACGTCCTTCTTCAGGCGACGCAGCGCCGCCGGGCCGTCGTCGAAGTAGCTCGGGCCCGTCTGCCGCAGGTCGACCGCGTGCGCACCGGCGAAGCGCTCGATCGCGGCAGGGGAGCCGTCGGCCCAGGGGAGCGCATCGGCGATCGCCGCCTCCTCCCGCGCCAGGCCGGCGGCGAAGATGCCGCCCGACTCCAGCGGACCGACCAGCACCGGCGTCGGTTGCGGCGCGGCGGCCGGTGCGCTTGCCGCGGGCGTCGCCAGCCCGAGCAGGCCGTCGAACAGCTCGCCCAGGGGCATCACCGGCCCGTCGGCCAGCACGACCAGCGACGCTTCGCCGCCGAGCGTGAACAGGTGCGACAGCGCGCGCCGCGCCAGCGAGAGGCCCAGCGAGCTCTCACCCACCGGGAGCGCGTGGCGCTTCCAGGTGACGGGCACCCGGGCCAGCGTGCCGTCACCGTCCTCGACCACCACCACGCGGTGCTTCACCGGGAACGTCGACAGCGCCCCCAGCGCGTCGTTCAGCATCGCGCTCGCGACCTCCGCCGCGAGCGGCGCGCCCAGGAACGCGAGCCGGGCCTCGAGCCCAGGACGCGCGACGACGCCGAGCGCGAGCGCGTGCGGGCGGACCGTGGGGTGCGAGCGTCGGTCGCTGGACATGGTCTCTAGGTGCTAGGCAAGACGCGCCGAACTGGCAAGCGTGAAACCGACGGGAGACGTCGCGCGCGCGGCCGACGTCGCCGGCCGGTGGCGAGCGGCTTTCGCGCGCGACACAACCGCGATACTCCTGCCGGACGCATGTCGGCACGGCCTCCCACCGCGGTTCCCACGGCCCCCCTCCACGATCGCCTGCGGCAGCTCGCCTCGACCCTGGAGCGACAGTTCCTCGGCAAGGACGAGATCATTCGCCTCCTGCTCATCGCGGTGGTGGCGGGTGAGCACTGCGTGCTCCTCGGGCCGCCGGGCACCGCGAAGAGCGCCCTCATTCGCTCGCTCTCCGAGCTGATGAAGGCGCAGTACTTCGAGTACCTCCTCACGCGCTTCACCGAGCCCAACGAGATCTTCGGCCCGGTCGACATCGCCGCGTTCCGCGAGGGGACCTACAAGCGCAACACCGCCGGAATGCTCCCCGAGGCGGAGATCGTCTTCCTCGACGAGGTCTTCAAGTCGAACAGCGCCATCCTCAACGCGCTGCTGACGCTCCTCAACGAGCGCAAGTACACCAGCGGCGGCCAGGTCCTGAAGTGCCCGCTGATCAGCGTCTTCGCCGCCTCCAACGAGGTGCCGGGGGACGAGACACTGAACGCGGTCTTCGATCGCTTTCTCCTTCGCGTCCGCTCCGACAACCTCGACGCCTACCACTTCGGCGAGCTGCTGCTGCGAGGCATCCAGCACGAGGTGCGTCAGATGCGCGGCGATCGTCTCTCGCCCATGGTCGACGCCAAGGAGCTGCTCGCCCTCGGCCGCGATTTCGGCGCCCGCATGAACTTCTCCGACGCCTTTCTCTCCGCCTACAAGGGCCTGGTCTTCCAGGTTCGCGCCGAGGGCGTCTCGCTCTCCGACCGCCGCGTGGTGAAGATGCTGAAGCTCTTCGCCGCGAGCGCCTTTCTCGACGGGCGCCCCACCCCCGACGCCAGCGACTTCTTCGTCCTCAAGCACATCTGGAACAACGAGGACCAGTCGAGCATCCTCGACGGCATCATCCAGCCGGTGCTGGAGGCGTTCTTCCGGGAGCACCCCGAGCGCCGCCGCGTGGGCGCCATGGGCATCGGGGTCGAGGCGCTGGCGGGGGAGATCGATCGCATCCGCCAGGTGCTGACCGGCGGCGCCGCCCTGGGTGACGTGCAGCTGTTCAGCCAGCTCAAGGCGCTCGGCGAGATCAAGGCCGCGCTGGCGACCATCCCCGACGCCAAGGCGCGCGAGCTGGAGGGGCGGGTCGCGCAGCTGCTCGACGCCAGCTTCAGGAGCGGGCGCTTCGCGCAGGTCTGATCCGCAGCGAGCCCGCGGATCATCGAGTGACAGCGCGCCGGTGCGCGCTACCGTTTCGGGTACGAGGAGGAGAAGCGCGCATGCCGACGACCAAGTTCACCAAGAACGTCCCGAAGAAGACGCAGCCCAAGGACATTGAGGACGCGGGGGCCCCGGATCTGCCGCGGGGCAAGCGGTCTCCGAGCAAGGGCGCGCGCGGCCAGCGCGCCGACACGACGGACGCCGACATCCACCACAAGACGCGCGGCACCGGGAAGACGACCGCCGCCAAGAAGCCGGCGGCCAAGACCGGCCGCCGGCGGCCAGCGCCCGGCGCGGTCGCCGATGCGCTGGAAGAAGCCCTCCGCCCCGACCGTGAAGGCGCCACGGCGCGCCGCAACGTGAAGAAGCGCGCCCCCAAGGCCGGCGTGGCCCTCGAGGGGTCGGACGACGGAAAGCCCTCGCGGAAGTCGTCCCGCGCTGGTGCCAACCGTCTGAAGCAGGGCACCGAGCTCACCAAGGCGACCCAGCGCGCGTCCCGCACGCCGGAGAAGCGCGCCGAGCGCGCGGCGGCCAGCGGAAGGTCCGGCGGCAAGGGCGCCAAGGGCGGCAAGGCCGTCATCACGCGCGGGCGCGGGAAGTAGCGTGCAGGCAGCGCGGCGCGGCCGAGCCGCGCCCGGTAAAGCACCTCGGCCGCCTTGACCGGTGGCGACCCGCCTGCTGAGCTAGCCTGTTATCGGAGGCAGTGGAGCGCGCCGGGGTTCCGAAGGAGGACACGTGGAGTCGGTCACGTTTGGTCGGAGATACTGAGACCTCGCTCGCGAAGCTGAGGACGCTCCAGGCCGAGCATCCCTTCTGGAACAACCGCCTGTTCCGTGCCTTCACGGCGGGCTGGCTCACCCTCGACGACGTCCGCTACGTCTTCTCCCAATACGCCCATTACTCGAAGAATTTAACGCGCTTCATCGGCGCGGTGATGGCGAACTGCGAGAACGACCTCTTCCGGGCTCAGCTCTCGGAGAATCTCTGGGAGGAGGGGGGCGGTGCGGCCCCGGAGAAGCGCCACGCTGAGATCTTCCGCAACTTCCTGCGCAGGGGACTCGACATCAGCGATCCCAACGCGATCGAGTTCAGCGAGTTCACGCGCTACTTCGTCCGCGAGTACCTCGTCGCGTGCCTCCGCGCGACGCCGGTCGAGAGCTCGGCGTTCCTCTCCCTTGGGACGGAGGGGATCGTCGCCCGCATGTACGAGATCTTCGTGGAGGGGCTTCATCGGGTGGGCATCCCCGACGACCTCGAGTTCTTCTACATCCACATGCAGTGTGACGACGGTCACGCCGAGACCCTCGAGAAGATGATGGTCTCTTATGCGTCGCAGCCGCAGTGGTTCGAGACCTGCGCCGAGAGCTTGAACCACGCTCTGAACCTGAGGATGCAGTTCTTCGAGAACCTGTTCGAAGCGCTGCAGCATCGGCGGATCGAGGGCTTGCTGCAGCGGATCCAGGCGAAGAAGAGCCTCGCGGCCGAGCGTGCTCAGGCCGTGATGGAGCCGGGCGCCGGCACGAGGGCTCTACCAGAACGAGATCCTCCGGCTCAACATCCAGTTCTCCGTCGACCGCCTTCCGAGTTCGGCGCCGAGGTCCTCGACCCGCGCACGGTGCGCATCCCTCCGGGAAAGAACAACGAGAAGCACAAGCACGCTCACGAGACGCTGTTCTACGTGATCTCCGGCGTCGGCCAGGTGCTCGTCGACGAGGCCATCCTCCCGATCAAGACCGGCGATTGCGTCTTCGTTCCGCGATGGGCACTTCATCAGACCCAGAACACCGGTGCGGCGGACATGGTTCTCCTCGCGGTCACCGACTACGGCCTCACCGGAAAGGCATTCCTGGGCAACTACGACAAGACGGCGCGGCAGGGGCCCGAGGCGAAGAACGACGTGCCGCACGAAGCGAACGGGGCAGGCCGATGAGCCGGACGGAGAACTTCAGGCGGCAGCACCGAGAGATCCAGCAGGTCGTCCGCGAGATCGACGCGCTCCTCGAGATCGACGATCTCAAGCGGGAGCCAGACCACGTCCGGCTCCTCCTCTCGGAGCTCGCGGGCAAGCTCAGCGTTCACCTGGCCATGGAGGACAACGCCCTCTACCCCCGCCTCACGAACCACAAGGACAAGCAGGTCGCGAGTCTGGCGTCCCGATACATGACCGAGATGGGGGGCATCAAGAAGGCGTTCCTCGACTACTCGCAGGCGTGGCGCCTCGCCGACGCCATCGAGCGAGAGCCGCAGAAGTTCATCGACGACACCCGCGCCATCTTCGACGCCCTCGCCCAGCGGATTCATCGCGAAGATCACGAGCTCTACCCGCTGGTCGACCGGCACGGCTGAGCCCTCGGCCGGGCCTTCTCTCCGCGAACGCCCGCCTTCGTCGCTCACACGTCGAGCTCGGCCTCGGCGCCCTTCTCGGTGATGAACTTGAAGCGAGGGCGCGGGTCCTTGCCCATGAGAGCGTTGAGAACGCGGTCGGTCTCCAGCAGGTCCTCGTCGCGGACCACCACGCGCAGCGCCCGGCGCCGCTTCGGGTCGAGGGTGGTCGCCTTGAGGTCCTCCGCCGGCATCTCGCCCAGCCCCTTGAAGCGTGAGATCTCGTGCTTCTGGTTCCTGGCGAGCGTCGCCAGGATCTTCTCCTTCTCCGCGTCGTCGAGCGCCCAGTGGGTCTCCTTGCCGACGTCGATCCGGTAGAGGGGCGGCTGCGCCAGGAACAGGTTGCCGTTCCTCACCAGCTCCGGCAGGTGCCGGTAGAAGAAGGTGAGGAGCAGCGTCGAGATGTGCTGCCCGTCGCTGTCGGCGTCCATCAGCAGGAAGATGCGCCCGTAGCGGAGCTTCGACGCGTCGAAGTCCTTGCCGGTGCCGCACCCGAGCGCGCTGATGATGTCGGCGAGCTCGCGGTTGGCGACCACCTTCGACGTGCTGGCCTGCTCGGCGTTGAGGACCTTGCCGCGGAGAGGGAGGATGGCCTGCGTCCTCCGATCGCGGCCCTGCTTGGCGGAGCCGCCTGCGGAGTCGCCCTCGACCAGGAACAGCTCGCTCTCCCCGGGGTCGGTGGAGCTGCAGTCGGCGAGCTTGCCCGGCAGGTTGAGGCGGTGGCTGACCGCGGTCTTGCGCAGGACCTGCTGCGTCGCCTCGCGGCGCGCCTCGCGCGCGCGCGCCGACAGGATGGCGCGGTTGACGATGGCCTCGCCGATGGACCCGTTCGAGAGCAGCCAGCTCTCCAGCGCCGGGCGGACCAGCCCCTCGACCGCGCCGTGGACCTCGGGGTTGTTGAGCTTGTCCTTGGTCTGCCCCTGGAACTGGGGCTCGTGGACGTAGCAGCTGAGGAGGACCACCACGCCCTCGCGGATGTCCTCCGCGGTCAGCGTCACGCCCTTGACAGCGATCTTCTTGGCGTCGACGAAGGCGCGCACCGCCTTGACCACCGCGGCGTTCAGGCCGTTCACGTGGGTGCCGCCCTCGGCGGTGGGGATGCCGTTCACGTAGGAGCGGACGTGATCGTCGGTCGCCTCGGTCCAGCAGAGGGCCGCCTCCAGGCGCATCCCCCCATCCTTCTCGGTGGCCTGGTCCATGAAGAACATGCCCTGGTGCGACGCCGTCTTCCCGCGCTGGGCGACGTACTTGGGGAGGTAGTCGGCGATCCCGTTGGGGTGGACCAGCTCGTGGACCTGACCCGTCGCCTCGTCCTTGAAGACCAGGACCAGGCCGCCGTGCAGGTACGCCTTGGCCTCCAGGCGTTCCAGCACCGCCTCGGCGTCGAATGAGGCCTTGGCGCCGAAGATGTTGGGGTCGGGGCGGAAGTGGACGGTCGTGCCCTTCTTCCGCGTCTCGCCGAGCTTCTTCAGCTTCATCGTCGCGACGCCACGCGAGAACGTCTGCTCGTGGGTCGCGCCGTCGCGCTGCACCGTCACGCGCATCAGCTCGGACAGCGCGTTCACCACCGAGGAGCCGACGCCGTGCAGGCCGCCGGAGACCTTGTAGTTGCCGCCGCCGAACTTACCCCCCGCGTGCAGCGTGCAGAGGATCAGCTCCAGCGCCGGCTTCTTGTACTTGGGGTGGATGTCGACCGGGATGCCGCGCCCGTCGTCCTTGATGGTCGCGCCGCGGTGATCCTTGTCGAGCGTCACCTCGATGCGGCGGGCGTGGCCGTTGATCGCCTCGTCGATCGAGTTGTCGAGGATCTCCCACAGCAGGTGGTGGTAGCCGCGGGCGTCCGTCCCGCCGATGTACATCGCGGGGCGCTTGCGGACCGGCTCCAGGCCCTCGAGGACCTCGATCGAGCCGGCGTCGTACCTCTTCTCGGTGGCGGGAGCCGCGGGTCGGATCGTCGCCATCTCAGTTCACCTCGCCCTTGGGCAGCACCGGGGGCTCCAGCGGGATCGGGGCCGGCTTCACGAAGCGCTCGCGCTTCTTCGTGCCGCGCGCGGCGCGGTGGCCACGCGCCTCGGTCAGGCTCACCACGACCGGCTTGCCCTTGTCGTTCAGCACCTCGAGCGTCGCGTCGCCCCGGGCCGTCAGCTTGGCGGCGACGACGCGCTCGCCCTCCTTCAGGTCGATGAGCTTGGCGCCCTTGCCGGCGCCGGAGAGGATCGCGATCTCTCCCAGGTCGACGCCGAGCACGTGGCCGTCGGTCGCCGCGACCAGCAGCGCCTCCGCCGCCTCGTCCTCCAGGAAGACGGCGACGATCTCGTCGCCCGGCATGGGCTTTCCGTACTTGCGGCCGGCGCGGGTGGACGGCTCGCGGTGCGGACGCAAGCTGAAGCGGTAGGCGAGGCCCTGGGCGGTCACCGCGACGGCCAGCGGCGGCTCCGGCTCGCTCGCACCCTCGCTCGGCTCCGGCACCTCGAGCAGGCGCGCGTCAAAGCTCATGACGGCGATCATCCGCTCGCCGTCGTCCATCTTGAAGAGCTTCTGAACCGGGTCGCCGTAGCCGGTGGACGCGGGGACGTCGTGGATGCGCGCGACGTAGCAGGCGCCGAGGTTGGAGAAGAACGCGACCGACGACCGCGTGGACCCGGCCACCGCCGCCAGCACCGCGTCGCCCTCGCGCACGCGCGTCGCCGTGAGGTCCTTCACCTCGCGCAAGCGCTTGACCCAGCCCTGCGCCGACAGGATCACGTTCGCGTCCTCGAGGGCGATGAAGTCCTCCGCCTGGAACTCGGGCTCCTCTGCGGCGCCGATGATCTTCGTCCTCCGCTTGTCGGCGTGCGCCTTCTTGATCGCCGTCATCTCCTCCTTCATGAGGCTCCAGCGCTTGGCGTCGCTCTTCAGCAGGCCCTCGAGGCGGCGCGCCTCGGCGCGCTTCTCGTCCAGCTCCTTGCGGACCACGAGGATCTCGAGCTTGGCCAGGCGGTAGAGGCGGAGATCGAGGATGGCGTCGGCCTGGATCTCGCTCAGCTCGTACTTCTTCATCATCTTGGCCTGGGCGTCGGCCCGGCCCTCGCTGGCGCGGATCAGCTTGATGATCGCGTCCAGCGCGTCGAAGACGATCTCCAGACCCTCGAGGATGTGGATGCGCGCGCGGACCTCGCCGAGCTCGAACGCGGTGCGGCGCTTCAGCGTCACCATCCGGAAGTCGAGGAACTGCTCGAGGATCTGCTTGAGCCCCAGGCGGTGGGGGACCGTCGGCAGGCCGCCCTCGAAGCCCTCCTCCGTCTCCTCTCGCGAGGGGACGAGGCAGGTCATGTTGATGGCGACGTTCACCGACAGCGGCGTGTGCTTGAAGAGGTAGGCCATGACCAGCTGCGGATCGGCGCCCTTCTTCAGCTCGAGCACCACGCGCACGATGGCCGTCGACTCGTCGCGCACGTCGACCAGCGCCTGGAGCTTCTTGCCGATGATGACCTCAGCGATCTTCTCCACGATCGCCTTGCGCTCGACCCCGTAGGGGATCGAGGTGATGACGACCTGGGGGGTGGCGCCACGGCCCTGTCCGTCCTCGAAGGTCCACTCGCCGCGCAGGCGGACGCTGCCGTGACCGACCTCGTAGATCGCCTCCAGCTCCTGCCGCGTGGCGAGGAGCTGGCCGCCGGTGGGAAAGTCCGGCCCCTTCACGTGCTTGAGCAGTCGGCTGGTGGGCAGATCGCGCTGGTCGACCAGGGCGATGGCCGCGTCGATGATCTCGCCCAGGTTGTGGGGCGGGATGCTGGTCGCCATGCCGACCGCGATGCCCTGGGCGCCGTTCACCAGGAGGTGGGGGAAGCGCGCCGGCAGCACCACCGGCTCGCTTCGCGTGCCGTCGTAGTTCGGGCGCCAGTCGACGGTACGCTGGCCGAGCTCGGTGAGCAGCTCGATGGAGATCGGGGCGAGCTTCGCCTCGGTGTAGCGCATGGCGGCCGCGGAATCGCCGTCCAGGCTGCCGAAGTTGCCCTGGCCGACCACCAGGGGGACGCGCATCGAGAAGTCCTGCGCGAGCCGGACCATCGCCTCGTAGATCGAGGAATCGCCGTGCGGATGGTACTTGCCCATCACGTCGCCGACGACGGCCGCGCTCTTCCGGGGCTTCGCGTCCGGCCCCAGCCGGAGGTCGTGGTGCATCGTGTAGAGGATGCGCCGCTGGACGGGCTTCAGGCCGTCCCTCACGTCGGGCAGGGCGCGCGACGTGATGACGCTGACGGCGTAGTTGAGGTAGCGCCGCTGCGCCTCGTCGAGGAGGGACGCGTCGACGTAGGACGGGGGGGGCGGGGGAGGCGGCGGTGCGCCCTTGCCGCCGCGGCCGCGACCACGACCGTTCAGGGGAAGATCGAGTTGGCTCCGGGGGCTCACGTCGGCTCCGGGAAATCGGTTTCTTCTTCTCGGCACCCGACGGTGCTGAAAAGGGGGATGACC
>JBKJLX010000392.1:0-3226 GCA_046596645.1 Polyangiaceae bacterium | reverse complement strand
CTCCTCCGACTCGACGCGACACGGCCGGGTGAGACTACCCGGCATGCCCGCCGCCGGCGAGCCTGCGGACGGTCCGAGGGGCGGACGTCGCGGCGTCGGGGTCACCGGGTGGCGACGATCCGGTCCGACGCGACCCATTCGTCCCACCAGGACGACCACCCTGGATAGGTGATGAGGTGGAAGTCGCCCTCCACCCGGAGCACGTTCGCGTCCCAGACCTTGCCTGCCCAGATCACCCGCAGCCTGGCGCCGACCGGGTGGTGCGCAAAGACAGGCGGAGTCACGGCCGAGAGCAGGACTTCGGCGCGCGATTTGTCGCTGTAGTCGTAGAACTCGACGGTGGCGCGCTGGCCGTCCGGCCTCGCGACGACGCGCGCCGGCGCCGCGCCCTGACCGCGTTGCGCCTGCACCCAGGCGCCGATCTCCGGTCCGCCCGGTCCCCACGCGGCGGACGGCGCGGCGCCGCCCCCGGGCGTGGCGCCTCCGGCACGCGGCGCCAGGGCGACCGCTGGGCTCAGCGAGCCCAGCGCGACGCCCGCCCGCTGCCGGTCGCGGTGCTTCATCGCCCCCTCGACCTCGCGGGCGAGCTCGCCGACGCGAACCGTGCCGTCGCCATCGTGATCGGCGAGCGGGTCGCCGCGGAGCCCGTCGATCACCGTCTGGGTGAAGGTCCAGTTCGCGGTGGAGGTGTTCGAGGCCTCGGCGCTGGTGATCGCGGCGGCCGAGAAGCCCTTCGTCTCCAGGGTGGCAGCGGTCTCGGCGAGTCCACCGGAGTGGCAGCAGTCGGCCAGGAGGAGGACCCGCGCGCCACGGAACGACGCCTCGATCGACCGACCCAGGGCGCGCACGCTGAACGCGGCGCGCGGCTTGGCGTCCCAGGCGAGGAATCCGACCTCACCGTCCTCGCTCTTGCTGCCGTGGCCGGCGTAGTAGACGAGCAGGGTCGAGCCGGGGGCGGCGCTGCGCGCCTGCGCCTCGACCGCCGCCAGCATCGCGTCGGTCGTCGCTGCTTGATCGAGCAGCACCGTGATGCGCTCGCGCCGCACGCCGCGCGCCAGGAGCACGTCGGCCAGCTCCTGGTCCTTGCGGTTGCGCGCGGGGAAGGTGCCGATCGAAGGGTCGGCGAAGCTCAGCACGCCGACGATGACGGCGTGGGTCGTCGCCGGGTCCCAGGGGGCGTCCCGCGGCAACGCCGCGGCCGTGCTGGCGGCCGTAGCCGGGGCCGCCGGGCGGTCGCGCGCCCGCCCCTCGGGGTCCTCCAGCAGCTCGAAGCGTTCGCAAGCGCCGAGCGCCCCGGCTGCGACCGTGGCCGCCAGCGTCGCCAGCGCCGTCGAGACCCTCCCCCGGCCGTCGTTCACCGATGCACGATACCTCTCCCGTGCCCGGTCAGAGTGAGCAACACCGTCTTCAGCGGCCCCGGCCCGCTTGCGAGGCCCCTTCGGCGCGCCTAGGCTTCCTCGGCGCTCCGCACCGGAGCGCGAGCGGGAGAAGGACCGATGGCCAGCAAGAACGTCCAGACCTTCAACGAGATGAACTTCGAGTCCGAGGTCCTGAAGAGCGACGTGCCCGTCCTCGTGGATTTCACGGCGACCTGGTGCGGCCCCTGCAAGGCGCTCGCCCCGATCGTCGACAAGGTGGCGGACGAGTTCCAGGGAAAGGTCAAGGTCGGCAAGGTCGACATCGACGACGCGCCCGGGATCGCGACCAAGTACGGCATCCGCAGCGTGCCCACCGTCCTCATCTTCAAGAACGGCGAGAAGACGGCGCAGAACGTGGGACTGACCACCCGCGACAAGCTGGTCGGCCTCCTGGGCGTCTGAGGCTGCCCCGGTAGGGTCTGCGGCCGGACCGCGAGCGCCCTCCAGCCTTCCCTCTCGGGGAAGGTGGGGGGCGTTGTCGTTCCATCGGCACGGAACGGGGTGGGGGCGGGGAGCCCAGGTTGCGTCGGGCGGGGCGGCTGACTACGAACGCAGCCTTCAACCCGTCTCGAGCCCTCCAGGGAGCCCCGCCATGGCCACGAAGATCGGCATCAACGGTTTCGGTCGCATCGGTCGCTGCATCCTCCGCGCGCTCGTCGAGCGCAAGGTGACCGACCTCGAGGTGGTCGCGATCAACGATCTGACCGACCCGGCGACCCTGGCGCACCTCTTCAAGTACGACTCGATCCACCGCACCTTCCGCGCGGCCGAGGTCGGGCACGCCGAGGGCGCGATCACCCTCGGCGGCAAGGCGATCAAGGTCATCGCCGAGAAGGACCCGGCGAAGCTCCCCTGGAAGGAGCTGGGGGTCGACATCGTCCTCGAGTGCACCGGCCTCTTCACCGACGGCCCCAAGGCCAAGGCGCACATCGACGCCGGCGCGAAGAAGGTCATCATCTCGGCGCCCGCCAAGAGCCACGACGTGACCGTGGTCGTCGGCGTGAACGACGAGCAGTACGATCCCAAGGCGCACAGCATCGTCTCGTGCGGGTCGTGCACCACCAACTGCCTCGCGCCCATCGCCAAGGTCATGCTCGACACCTTCGGCATCGAGCGCGGGCTGATGACGACGGTGCACGCGTACACCAACGACCAGCACATCCTCGACGTGCCGCACCGCAAGGGTGATCTGCGCCGCGCGCGCGCCGCTGCCCAGAACATGATCCCGTCGTCGACCGGCGCGGCCAAGGCGCTCTCCGAGGTCATCCCGGCGCTCAAGGGCAAGTTCGACGGCCAGTCGATCCGCGTCCCCACGATGGACGTGAGCCTCGTCGACCTCTCCTTCGTCTCGGAGAAGCCGATGACGAAGGACGCCGTCCACGCCGCCATGAAGTCGGCCAGCGAGGGCAAGCTGAAGAACATCCTCGGCTACACCGAGGAGCTGCTCGTCTCGAGCGACTTCATCGGCGACGCGCGCTCGTCGATCTTCGACGCCACCGTCACCCAGGTCATGGGCGACAACTTCGCGAAGGTCTTCAGCTGGTACGACAACGAGTGGGGCTTTTCGAACCGCATGATCGAGCTCGCGCAGCTCGTCTCCTCGAAGATGTGAGAAGGCTCGAGAGGTAAAAAGCGATGACCACGCTGGACCGCATCACCCCGATACGCGAGCTGCCGATCGAGCAGAAGCGCGTCTTCGTGCGCGTCGACTTCAACGTCCCGCTCGAGGACGGCAAGATCACCGACGACGCGCGCATCCGCGAGGCGCTCCCGACGATCAAGCACGCCATCGAGCGCGGCGCGCGCGT
>JBKJLX010000379.1:0-2712 GCA_046596645.1 Polyangiaceae bacterium | reverse complement strand
CCTCGAGCTCGTGGAGCAAGCGCTCGACGAGCTGGCGCTCGGCACCGCGGTCTTCGCGGATTACCTCATCGCCGGCAAGGCGCGGAGCGCGGCCGGCGGGCTCCTCACCTTCGACCGGCGCCTCGCGCGCGCCGAGGGTGTCGCCCTGCTTTGACCGGGCCCGAAGGCCGGTGCAGATCCCATCGCGGCGCGACCGCTGGGTGGAACTGTTTCCGAGTCGTGACGCGGAAGGCTCAGCTCCTCGGAGCAGCGGCGGCGGCGCGGCGACTGCGCCCAGCTCGCACCGCCGCGCCGAGCGCGAGGGCGGCGAACGCCACCATGCTGCCGAGGCCGCCGCGGGCGGGGGCGGGCGACACCGAGCAGCCGGTCTGCTCCTCGCAGTACGCGGCCGTCGCGTCGGCAGCGGCGTAGCAGTCGACTCCGTCGCAATAGAACGACGTCCCGTCGTCGGTGAGATAGCGACACGAGGTCGTCGTGCAGCAGCCCTGGACGGAGGCGCAACCTTCGTAGGTGGTCCCGATGTCCGCACAGAGCTCATCCCCGCTGCCGGGGTCGGCGCCGGGAGCGAGGCGCTCGCCGGGCGTCTGACCCGGCGTGGACGGCGTGGTGTCGGAGTTGTCGAGGCACGCCTCCTCCGTCGAGCCGCAGTACTCGTTGCCGCAGTCGTAGGGATAGCCGGGGGGGCACGGCGAGCAGTCGGACGAGGGGTAGCAGTACCCGTCACTGCAGAGATTGGGGGCCTGGTCGGGGCACGTGCTGACGCTCTCGCACGGGATGTCGTAGCAGTTGCCGTCACTGCAGTAGTACGGCGCCTCATCCGGACACGTGGCGACGCTCTCGCACGGGACGTCGTAGCAGCTGCCGTCGCTGCAGTAGTACGGCGCCGCGTCCGGACAGCTGGTGACGTCCTCGCAAGGCACGTCGTAGCAGTTGCCGTCGCTGCAATAGTTCGGCGCGCTGTCGGGGCAGCCCGACGTGTTGCCGCAGTCCGAGGTCTCGTAGCAGCCGCCGTCGCTGCACTCGTACGGCGCGCTGTCCGGGCAGGTGGTGACGCTCTCGCACGGGATGTCGTAGCAGGACCCGTCGCTGCAGTAGTACGGCGCCTCGTCCGGGCACTGCGCCATCGCGGTGGAGGCCGCGGTGCTGGCGACCAGAAGAGCGGCGGCGGCGACGAGCAGACGACAGGAAGGAAGCACCACGATCGAGGACACCATGCGACAAGACCTCCGTTGGCCCGATGAAGGCCAGCGTGCAGGGTCTGTTGTGGAGCACGCCCCGTCAACGTAGGCCAGTTGCGACATTCCGCCGGCGTGCGGGACGTCGAAGCAGGAGAACGGCCGGCGGCGGCGCCTGCGGCGAGGCCTCACGCGCTCACCGTGATGGACGACTCCTGGTCGCCGTACATGACCTGCCGAGCCCCGCGCGGCCGTCCGCTCCTCGCGCGGACTCCCGGTCCAGATGCGCTGGCGCCCCCCCGTGCGCATGGCGTCGCACAACGTCACCAGCACATTCCGCGAGCGAAGCGAGCACGCGTAGCGCTCCGGCTCCGATGCGGATTCGTGCAAGGCCACCGCCCTCGGCAACCCGCACCAGCGGCATCGGAGACGCAGCGCGGAGGCGCGCCTTCGGGGGGGGAGGCTCCGTCGCGGAGCGGCGGAGGGAGGGGCTGCGCAGCAAAGCCCCTCCGGAAAATCAGTCGATCTTCAGGATGGCGAGGAACGCCTCCTGCGGGATCTCCACGCTGCCCACCATCTTCATGCGCTTCTTGCCCTCCTTCTGCTTCTCGAGGAGCTTGCGCTTGCGGCTGATGTCGCCGCCGTAGCACTTGGCCGTCACGTCCTTGCGCATCGCCTTGACCGTGGTCCGCGCGATGACCTTCGACCCGATGGCGGCCTGGATGGCGACCTCGTACTGCTGGCGCGGCACCAGCTCCTTCAGCTTGTCCGCGAGATCGCGGCCCTTCACGTAGGCGCGCTCCTTGTGGACGATGATGCTGAGCGCATCGAGCGGCTCGCCGTTCACCAGCATGTCCACGCGCACGAGATCGTCGGCGCGGTAGCCGACCAGCTCGTAGTCCATCGACGCGTAGCCGCGCGAGCAGCTCTTCAGCTTGTCGTGGAAGTCCATGAGGACCTCCCCGAAGGGGATGTCGTAGGTGATGATCACGCGGGTCGCCGACGCGTAGGCGATCGACTTCTGCTCGCCCCGCTTCTCCTGGCAGAGGGTGAGCACCGCGCCGACGAACTCCGACGGCACGTGGATGGTGAGCCGGTAGATCGGCTCCTCGATCCGCTCCATGGCGTTGGGCGCCGGCATCTTCGCCGGGTTCTCGATGCGGACCATCTCTCCGTCGCGCAGATAGCCGTGATAGACGACGCTCGGCGCGGTGGTGATGAGGTCGAGGTTGAACTCGCGCTCGAGCCGCTCCTGGATGATCTCCATGTGGAGGAGGCCCAGGAAGCCGCAGCGGAAGCCGAACCCGAGGGCCTCCGACGAGTCGGCCTCGAAGTTGAACGCGGCGTCGTTCATGTGGAGCTTCTCGAGCGCGTCGCGCAGATCCGGGTAGGCCGCGCTGTCGGTCGGGAAGATCCCCGCGAAGACCATCGGCTTCACGTCCTTGAAGCCGGGCAGCGCCTGCGTCGCCGGGTGCACCGCGTCGGTGACCGTGTCGCCGATCTTGGTGTCGTGGACGGTGCGGATGTTGGCGACGAT
>JBKJLX010000166.1:0-3450 GCA_046596645.1 Polyangiaceae bacterium | reverse complement strand
GCCGGAAGCCGCCGACCACGCGGCCGTCCAGCTTCACCTCGTAGTCGTCCCCCTCGCCCGCGTGATCCACGTCGTACGAGCGCCCATCGGTGCCGGGAATGCGCATGAAGAAGAGTTTAGCCGCCGCACCGGCGCGTGCACCGACGGCCGCCTCTGGTAGTCCATCCAGGTGGCATGGGGCGATCGGTACCGCAGCCCCATCGGGGTCGGGCGCGACCTGGCGGCCGTCGTCGCGGCGGTCGTCGTCCACGCGCTCGCCGTCGCGGGCGGCCGGGCCCTGCCGGAGCGTGAGGCCCTGGTCGTGGCGGCCGGCGAGCCCGAACTCGAGATCGCGATCGAGGTGATGCCGGAGCTCGAGGCGGCCGGGCGCGAGCTGCCGGCGCCTGCCCCCTTCGCTCCGCCGCCGGAGCCTCCTCCTGCTCTTCCGGCCGCGCCGTTGCCGTTGCCGCTCCCGCCGCCCGTCGTCGAGCCGCCGCCCGAGCCCGAGCCCGAGTCGGTCGAGGAGGTGACGCCCGAGGAGCCGCCCGAGGAGCCGCCCGAGGAGCCGCCCGAGGAGGTGACGCCCGAGGAGCCCGAGCCCGATGAGAGACCGCTGGCGCCGCGCCTTCCCGTGCCGGAGGACGACGTGGAGCTGGAGCCCCCACCTGCCGAGGTGCCGCCCGCGCAGCCCGCGCCGGAAAAGGAGATCGCCGAGGTCGATCCGGTCGAGCCGCGGCCGCCGGAGCCTCCCCCGCCGGAGCCCGTCGCCGCGCTGCTGCCTCCGGCGCCCGTGGCTGCTCCTGTCCTGGCGGTCGCTCCCGCAGCTGCGCCCGTCGCCCCGGCGGCGGAGGCACCCCCGGTCGCCGCGCCCGCGCTCCCGCCGCCGGGCGCGGTCGACGAGTACGGCGGCCCTCCCGCGGCGCCCGGCGACCCGTCGATCCCCGGCGTCCCCGGGCCATCCTCGCTGGTGCCCGGCGCCCCCGGCGCGGCGCCGCTGTGGGCTCTCCCCGGGGTGGTGACGACGCCGCGCAGTGGCTCCGCGCCGACGCGCGCGCCCGCGGTGCCCATCGATCGCCGCGCCGCGACGCGCGCGCTCGGCGGCACGCTGCAGACGAGCGACAAGAAGAAGGGCGTCACGCTGCCGGCCGCAGGATCGGTCGCCTCGGCGGTCTCGGCCGCCGTGCGCGGCACCTCCGCACCGCACAACGGTCGCGCGACCTTCGAGATCCAGCTCGGCGCCGATGGTCAGGTGGTCTCGGCGCGCGTGCTCAAGGCGTCGGCCGGTGATCCGGCGCAGTGGGAGGCGGCGCTGAATTCCGCCAAGGCGCAGCTCGCCGCGCAGGGGCTCGCCATGACCGGCTCCGCCGCCAGGTCGGGGGCGACCGTGCGCGTCTCGGTGACGACCAAGCACGTCTACCCCACCGGCACCGGCCGCAAGCTGGAGATGAAGCCGCAGTGCGCGAACGGGTTCATCAACGAGCTCGCGGTTGCCGCGCGGCGCAAGTCGGACGACGCGGTGACCGATCCCAACGCGATCCCCGACGAGGTGGGCGGTGCGAACCCGTTTGTCGACGCCAACGGTCTCCCCTGCATCCCGGTCGGCATCGGGGGCACGATGGACGCGTCGAACTTCGGGGCGCACCGCCAGCTGGTGGTGCAGACGCAGTTCGACGTGCAGCTCCCCGACGTCATCGCCCTGCCCACCGACGTGCACGAGGTGAACACCGACGCGCCGTGGATCGACGTCGGCAAGGAGGGGCCGCGACCGACCATGCCCTACAAGATCCGCAAGCGGATCCAGAAGCGCGAGAAGAAGAGGTAGCACCCGGGGGCTCTGCCCCCGATCTCCCCCGGCCAGGGGGCTTCGCCCCCTGGAACCCCCGGTTCAGAAGCCGGCCTCGAGCGCGAGGGTGGGGATGGTGATGGGGCCGATGGTCCGCGCCCGGCACCGCTCGAGATCGCACTCCACGTCGAACGTCTCCCGCGAGAGCGTCGCGTTCTGCATGTCGAAGACGATGCCGGCCCAGGTCGTCTCCCCCAGCTGCCACCGCTTGGAGAGGCGCGCATCCATCCGGAAGAACGGCCTGGTGCGGTCGGGCTCCTCGCTGCGTTCGCGGTAGGGGTTCAGCTCGTCGGCGGGGAAGCCGGTGTAGAAGACGTAGCGCAGGCCGGCGCGCCAGCCGCGGCCGAGGTCGTAGAGGAGCGCGGCGTGCGCGACGTGCGTTCGATCGTAGGCGGATGGCAGCGTGCGTGTGGTCAGCCCGGAGAGGCCGAAGAACCCCTCCGCCTCGCGCTTCCGCGTCGCGCGGGACAGCGTGTACGAGGTGTAGAGGAACATGTTGCGAGTGAGCGGCCCGATGGCGGAGAGCTCGAGGCCGTAGGCGTCGCCGGTGCTGCGACGGAGGAAGCGGTCCTCGTCGAAGCCCCCCCCGCGGTCGCCTCCGATGGGGTCGTTCATCTCGAAGGTGATGTGACGAAACACCGTCGCCCGCGCGTCGAAAGGCCCGGCGGTCGCCTGCACGCCGAAGCTCGTCTGCAGGCTGCGCTGCAGCTCGCCCGGCAGGCCTCCGATCACGAGGCCCGGGATCGGCGGGAAGCCGGGCGGCTGTGACGCGATGCCGATGGCCGGCACCAGGTGGATGTGATCGCCGACGGCGAAGCGACCGACCACGCGCGGATCGACCCCGATCTCGCTCTCGCCGAGCGACGCGTAGTAGTCGGCGCGCAGGCCCGGGGTCAGCGTCGAGCCGCCGCCGAGGTCGAGCACGGCGTCGGCCCAGCCGCCGAGGGCGAGGTCGACGCGGTCCGGGAACAGCTCGCGGAACGCCAGCTCGAGCTGGCCGTTCGCCGACGTCGCGTACACCTGCTCGGCGCCCGGTGGGCACAGCTCCACCTCGCAGGGCAGCGGGTCGAACTCGGTGTCGATGACGTCGATCGCGAGATCGAAGCCGGTGCGCAGGATCGCGCCCTCCGCCGGGCGGGCGACGGAGCCGCGCAGACCGGTCTTCCACGCCTCGGCGGTCTTGATGCTCTGCCCACGCGAGCGGTCGAGGCCGACCGTCGCCCCCAGGCGCGACGCCGTGCCGTCCTCGTCGCGCTGGTCGAGGCGCACGTCGAGCCGGTGGAAGTCGCTGTCCATCAGCACCTCGTCGGAGCTGATCTCCGCCGAGGCGAGGTAGTCGTAGGCTCCGAACGCGAGCACGGTGATCCGGGTGTCGGGGGAGAGCTCGACGGCCAGGCGGCTCTGGTAGTCCGCGTAACCGAGGTCGACCTGCGGAACGAGCGCCGACACCACCGCCGTTCCCACCGAGCCGCGCCCGCCGACCAGCAGGGTCACGCCCTCCGCGACGGGGCCCTCGATGACGCCTCCCGTGTCGACGACGCGGAAGCTTCCCTCGCCGCGCCATCGGTCGTTCACCGGCTGGGTGGCGGTCGCCTCGACCACACCACCGCCGTTCCCACCGAGCCGCG
>JBKJLX010000153.1:0-2952 GCA_046596645.1 Polyangiaceae bacterium | reverse complement strand
GGGGCGGGTCGAGCTGGCGCACCAGGGGACGCTCTTCCTCGACGAGATCGGCGACGTGCCGCTCGCCGTCCAGGTGAAGCTGCTCGAGCTCCTGCAGGACCGCGCGTTCTTCCGCGTCGGCGGCACAGCGCGGGTGGAGGCCGACGTGCGCATCGTCGCCGCAACCCACCGCGACCTCGAGGGCATGGTCGCGGCCGGAGACCTGCGCGAGGACCTCTACTACCGCCTCATGGTGGTCCCCATCGAGATGCCGCCGCTGCGCGCGCGCCCGGGCGACGTGGAGCGCCTGGGGGTCGAGCTGGTCCGCCGCATCGGCGTGACCACCGGGCGGCCGGGAGCGCGCCTCCTGCCGGACGCCCTGGCACGCCTCGCGCGCGAGGCGTGGCCGGGCAACGTCCGCCAGCTCGCCAACGTCGTGGAGCGGCTGGTGGTGCTGGGCGACCACGACGCGATCGACGCCGCGGCGGTGGAGCGCGAGCTGGCCCGGGTGCCGCGCGCGCCGGGTGCCGCGCGCGAGGCCGACGCCGATCTGGCGACGCGCCGCGAGGGCGCCGAGCGCGCCGCCATCGAGGAGGCCATGGCAAAGACGGGCGGCAACAAGACCCTCGCCGCGCGGCTCCTCGGGGTCAGCCGGCGGACGCTCTACAACAAGCTCGACGCCCAGCGCGCCTGAGCCGCGCCCTCAATCGTGGGAGGGGACGCCGTCGTCGCGGTGCGGCTCCGTGATCCGGTGCGCCTCGATGAGTCGTACGCAGGTGTTGTAGCGCAGCACCGCGTCGTCGTTGGTGGGGTCGGTCTGCAGCGGGTCCGCCTTCTCGTAGAGCTCCATCGCCTTCTGGATGTGCCCCCAGGCCGCCGCGCAGGCGCCGAAGCCGCCCCGCTCCAGCACCGCCGTGCCGCAGCGCTCGGCCACGATGCCGGCGTAATAGAGGCGGTCGTGGGCGTCGGTGATCCTCTCGATCGCGGCGCGGGCCCGCTGCACGTTCTCGGTGCCGAGGACGAACTGGTCGGCCACCGACAGCACGTAGATCACCAGCGCCCGCTGGTGATCGGGCTCGATCGCCAGCACGTCGAGGCAGATGCTCTCCGCACAGAACGGCTCGTTGAGCAGCCGATAGCGCTCCGCCTTGTCCAGCGCGCGCGGAATGGACTCCTTCGAGATCGACTTCAGCCCCATCGCGTCCCCCTTCGCGTGGTCCCCCAATCAAGCGGACCCGGTCGAGCGGTCACCGCCCGGTGATCACCCGCAGCAGCTTCCGCACCGGATCGTAATGGCGATCCACCACCCGCTCCTTGAGCGGGATGATGGCATTGTCGGTGATGGTGATGCTCTCCGGGCACACCTTGGTGCAGCATTTCGTGATGTTGCAGTAGCCGATGGCGCCGGCGTCCTTCAGGTCGTCCACCCGATCGGCGATGTCGAGCGGGTGCATCTCCAGCGCCGCCGCGTAGACGAAGTGGCGCGGGCCCCAGAACTCCTCGTGCTTGTCGTGGTCGCGCAGCACGTGACACACGTCCTGGCAGAGGAAGCACTCGATGCACTTCCGGAACTCCTGCACCCGATCGACGTCGGCCTGGTCCATGCGCCAGGTCCCGTCGGCGGCGTCCGGCTTGCGCGGGGTGAAGGGCTTGATCTTCTTCTTGACGCGGAAGTTCCAGGAGACGTCGGTCACCAGGTCCTTGATCACCGGGAAGGCTGCGATGGGCTCGATGGTGATGGGCTCGCCCACCGGCAGGTCGGAGACGCGCGTCATGCACATGAGGCGCGGGTGGCCGTTGATCTCGGCCGAGCAAGAGCCGCATTTGCCGGCCTTGCAGTTCCAGCGCACCGCCAGATCCCCAGCCTGCGTCGCCTGCACCTGGTGGACGAGGTCGAGGACGACCATGCCCTCTCCAGCGTCGGTGTCGTAGCTCTTGAAGTCGCCTCCTTCCTTGTCTCCGCGCCAGATGCGAAGCGTGACGGTGGGGCCGCTCACTTCGACTGCTCCTCGACGATGGCCTTGAGATCGTCGCGCATCGGCGACGGGGTCACCCGGCGCAGCTCCATCTCTCCGGAGGAGGACTTCTTGAGCACGATGTTGAACTTCGCGTACTCCGGGTCCTTGTCCGGGAAGTCGTCGCGGAAGTGACCCCCGCGGCTTTCCTTGCGCTCGATGGCGGAGCGGGCGATCGCCTCGGAGACGGTGAGCAGGTTGTCGAGGTCGAGGGCGGTGTGCCAGCCGGGGTTGTACTCGCGGTGGCTGGAGACGCCGACCTCCCCCGCGCGTTCGCGCAGCTTGGCGATGCCGTCGAGGGCCTGCTTCATCTCCTCCTCCACCCGCACGATGCCGACCAGATCCTGCATCATGTCCTGCAGCTCGTACTGCACGGTGTAGGGGTTCTTCATCGCGTCGCGGTCGAAGGGCGAGAGCGCCTCCCTGGCCATGGCGTCGAGCTCGTCTGCGGGCACCTCGGCCGACTTCTGCTCCTTGGCCCAGCGCGCGGCGTGCTCGCCGGCCAGCTTGCCGAAGACGATCAGGTCGGAGAGCGAGTTGCCGCCCAGGCGATTGGCACCGTGGAGGCCCGCCGCCACCTCGCCGGCGGCAAAGAGCCCGGGCACGGTGGGCGACATCTGGGTGTCGGAGTCCACGCGGACGCCGCCCATCATGTAGTGGGTCGTCGGCCCCACCTCCATCGGCACCTGGGTGATGTCGATGTCCGCCAGTGCCTTGAACTGGTGGTACATGCTGGGCAGCTTCTTCTTGATATGGTCCGGCGCGTTCGGGATCTTCTCCTTGATCCAGGCGATGTCGAGGAAGACGCCGCCGTGCGGGCTGCCGCGACCGGCCTTGACCTCGCTGTTGATCGCTCGCGCCACCTCGTCACGAGGCAGCAGCTCTGGTGGGCGCTTGTTGTTCTCGGGGTCGGTGTACCAGCGGTCGCCCTCTTCCGTGGCCAGTACGCCGAGTCCGA
>JBKJLX010000812.1:0-4048 GCA_046596645.1 Polyangiaceae bacterium | reverse complement strand
CTGATCATCGACGTATCGCAGATGCGCGCGTGCGGCGGAGCGTCGGGGGGGCAGCGGTGCGACGGTGTCCAAGTCGACATCGATTCGCACGAGGCGTGCCTGCGACGGCATCGGCGTGGCATGCGCCGTGCTCGGCGGAGCGCGTGCCAGATGAGACCGAGGCGAGTCCACCTCTGACGTCGACCTCCCTGCCCACCGCGCGGGCCACGCGCACGCTGCGGGTCGCCACGTACAACGTGCACGGGTGCGTCGGGCGGGGCGGCCTCGACCTGGAGCGGACTGCGGAGGCCATCGAGTCACTCGCCTGCGACATCGTGGCGCTGCAGGAGCTCGACGTCTGCCGACCGCGCAGCGGCGGCATCGATCAGGCGACCTTCATCGCCGAGCGGCTCGGGCTCCACGCTGCGTTCGGACTCGCCTGCGACTTCGGCGACGGCGGCAAGTACGGCAACGCCGTCCTGTCCCGATGGCCGATCGAAAGCGTACGCGCCCACGCGCTACCGGTGAGCCGGGGCTACCGCTGCGAGCCGCGGGGGATCGTGGAGGCGACGATCGACGGCCCCCACGGGACCTTCCTCGCGTGGAGCACCCACCTCGGCGTACGCGGCCACGAGCGCGAGGCGCAAGGCCACAGGCTCCTGTCTCACGTGGCAGCCGCCCTCGGCGAGGGAGGCCTACCCATGGTGCTGCTGGGGGACCTCAACGCCGGTGTAGAAACGCCCCTGGTGCGCACGCTCGCCACGCACCTGCTCGACGTGAGGCAAAAGACCCGCGCCCGGACGGCGACCTACCCCGCGATATTGCCGATCTTTGCGCTTGATCACGTGTTCGTCTCCGCGCCCTTCGACGTGAAGGACGTCCGCGTGGTCAAGACGCCACTCCTCGTGTCCGCCTCCGATCATCTGCCTCTGGTGGTGACGCTGGAGTGGCCGGCAGGTCCGCGCCTTGCTTGAGCGCTCCCCATGCTTTCCGCGGGCCGCAAGAGCCCCTCACCTCCTTCACTTGCCGCGGGGTTTGTCCGCGGCACGGTCGCACTGGGGTGGCGTGCTGTCAGGGCGGCACTCGTGTTCGCGGTCGTGCTCGTGGGCGCCTACCTGGTGATGGGCAACACCCTGCTCTTCTTCCACGTGCCGGTCGGGTACTTCGAGGCGAGCACCAAGACGCTCCGCATCCAGTACGGCCGCGCGTGGACGTGGTGGCCCGGTCGCTTGTGGATGAGCGACCTCGTCGTCTCCATCCAGGAGCGCGGCGAGGAGATGGAGTTCCGCGCCGAGGAGGCCAGCGCCCGCATCCACATCGACGATCTGGTGCGCGGCACCTTCCGCGCGAGCGGCGTCGAGGCGGACGAGCTCACCTTCCGCTTCCGTACCCGGCGCGATGACCTCGCCCAGGCGGAGGCGGCGCTGGGGATGCTGCCGCCGATGGGCGCCTGGGGACCGCTCGCGCTGAAGGACGGCACGCCGAAGGAGCCGCCGCCGACCGACGCGAACTACGACAAGTGGCGCGTCGTGTTCGAGGACACGTCGGCGACCGTGCGCGAGGTCTGGGTGGAGTCGGTGCGCTTCACCGGGCGCGCAGCGATCGCAGGAGACTTCGACTACAAGCCGCACCGCTGGATGCGGCTCGGCCCCACCCACGGCCGCGTCGGGGACGGCATGCTCGAGCGCATGGGCCTCGAGTCTCCGCTCCTGCTCGACAGCGTCGATGCCTCGTTCCGCGCCTCCGTTCCCCACTTCCCGGTCGAGCTGGATGCGGTCGAGCTCGCTCGCTTCATGGACCTCGACTTCGCGGGGGACGGCTTCGCCGAGAGCGCGGCGTGGCTCGCCGCCACCGAGGCCCTCCCGGGGGAGGACGCGCACGCCATCGACGGCTCGGGCCCGCTTCGCGTCCGCCTGGCGGCGCGCCAGGGAAAGTTCCTCCCGGGTTCCCGAATGGAGTGGGAGACGGTGCACCTCGACGTGGTCACCGCGATGGGGCGCGCAGAGGCCCGGGGGCCGGCGAAGGTCACCGCCACCGCGCTGGATGGCGACCTGGTGGAGATGGTCGCGGACACCACCGCCATCGACCTGCGGCCGCTGGCGCTCGCCGGCGGCGTGATCCACTCCGAGCAGGTCGCCGGTTGGCTGCGACTCCGGACCCAGCCTCACTTCCTGGCATCGACGTTCGAGGGCGCGCACGGCAACGTCCCGGCCGCCAACATGGGCCTCCCCGGGGTGAAGGCTGCCAAGGAGGTCCGCTTCGAGAAGGGTATCGCGTTCGCCCGCGCCACGGTCGACGTGACGAGGGACGGCCGCTTCAGCGGCGAGGGCAGAAACCGCGTCGAGGGCCTGGTCATGAGCGTCGCCGGCGCGAAGATCAGCGGGAGGATGACGTCGGAGCTCAAGCTGGAAGAGGCGACCTTCGGCGAGCCCCTGCGGGTGCGCGCGAAGAGCTTCCTGCGGCTGGACGACATGTCTCTGGTGTCCGGCGACGAGCGCGTCGACGGCTGGTGGGGCCGCATCGAGGCGTCGTCCTCGATCGAGCGCCAGGGCGACGGGCCGGTCAGCACCCAGACCCGTCTCCACACCCGCGCCCGCGACGCCGAGCCGGCGCGAGCGCTGCTCGAGGCGGCGAACTACGTCCCCGGGATCCTGGGCGGGCTGATGGAGATGAAGGGCCTGGTCGCGACCGGTGGCATCGAGACGCGCGGACCGCGGCTTCAGGTCGACCTCGACGACGTGACCGGCGAGGGGGGGCGGGTCCGCGGTCGCCTGGTGGAGACCGGCGACGAGATGCGCGCGGTCTTCCTCGTGCAGACTCCGCTGCTCGACGCCGGCATCGCGGTGGCGAAGAAGAAGACGATGGTCGAGCTGCTCGCCGGTGACGGCTGGCTCGCCAAGGAGACGAAGTTCCTCGGAGGGTGGAAGCGTGCGGCGAAGGCGGCGCATGGCCCCAGCAGCGGTGCCATTCGATGACGACGCTGACGATCCCCGCCCGATGCGCGGACACCTCGGAGAAGGCCATGAACGCACTCCTGCAGTCGATCATCCCCGCGGGCTCTGGCGAGCACGCCGGGGTGAAGCGGTGGCCCGGCCCGCGCGACTCGCACAGCGGCGAGGCGACGATCCGCGATCGCGACCGCGTCGACGTCGGCGCCTTCGGCCATGACGCGACGTGGGACGGCACGTTCGGCAACGAGGGAATGGCCCTGCTCAGCCCCGGCAAGATGGTCGCGCAGCGCTACCGGCTGTTCGAGCGCATCGCGCGCGGGGGGATGGGCTCGGTCTGGTGCGCGATCGACGACCACCTCAAGCGCGAGGTCGCGATCAAGTTCATGTCGCCGGAGCTGGCCGACGATCCCGAGCATCGCCTCCGCTTCGAGCAGGAGGCGCGCGCATCGGCGATGCTCGCCTCGCCCCACGTCGTCACCGTCTTCGACAGCGGCTACGCCGACGGCATGCCGTACATGGTGCTCGAGCGCCTGGAGGGAGAGGACCTGCACCGCCGCTTGAAGCGCGCCGGCCGGCTCTCGCTCGCCGCCTGCGATCGAATCCTCGGCCAGGTGGCCCGGGGCCTTGCCGCCGCACACGCCGCGGGCATCGTCCACCGCGACATCAAGCCGCCGAACATCTACCTCGCGCAGGATCCCGACGCCGAGGAGGGTGGCGAGACGGCCAAGCTCCTCGACTTCGGCGTCGCCAAGCACGCGGGGACGAGGTCACTCCGCACCAAGAGCGGCATCCTCGTCGGCTCGCCGCACTTCATGAGCCCGGAGCAGGTGCGCGGCGTCCGCGACGTCGACCTCCGCAGCGACCTCTTCTCTCTCGCCGCCGTGATGTACCGCTGCGTCACCGGCCAGCTCGCCTTCGACGGCGACATGTCGAGCGTCATGTTCAGGATCAGCCGCGGCACGTTCACGCCGCCGACCCGGCTCGTTCCCCGGCTGCCCAGTGCGGTCGACGCCTTCTTCCTGAAGGCGCTGCACCTCGACCCGGCGAGCCGCTTCGAGTCGGCCCTGGCGATGGCCAGGGCGCTCCGCGCCATCGTCGAGGGGGAGGCGGAGCGCCGC
>JBKJLX010000101.1:0-21786 GCA_046596645.1 Polyangiaceae bacterium | reverse complement strand
CAGGGCCGCCCGGCGATGCACTACCACAACGGGCGCAGGCTGGCCGCCTTACGCCGGCCCGGTCCGGCCGCGAGCGACGGGGGGCCGGCGCGAGGCCGCGACCCGGGCGATCGCGACCTGGAAGGGGGCGATGGCGAGGTGGGCCAGGGCGATGGCGAGCGCGTCGGCGGCGTCGACCCGGGGCAGCGAGGGCAGCCGCAGGATGCCCATGACGATCTGCGCGACCTGGGCCTTGGTCGCCATGCCGGAGCCCACCACCGCCCGCTTGACCTTGGCGGGCGCGTACTCGGCCGCGGACAGCCCCGACCGCGCGAGGCGGAGGAGGACGACGCCGCGCGCGTGACCGAGCTTGGCGGCGGCGCTCGCATCCTTGGCGAAGAACAGCCCCTCCACGGCGGCGGCGGTCGGCGTGTGCTCGGCGAGCACGATCTCCAGGGCGTCGTCGATCTCCACCAGGCGATCGCAGAGCGGCGCCTTCTCGTCGGTGTCGACCACGCCGTGCGCGACGTGGGCCACGCGGCTGCCGACGCGCTCGATGACGCCCCAGCCGAGGTGGCGGGTGCCGGGATCGATCCCGAGGACGCGCAGCGGGGCGCCAGGCGGGGCGCCGATCAGCACGCGCGGTGGCCGCCGCCGGCGAAGATCTTGCCCGGGTTCAAGAGGCCCTTGGGATCGAAGACGCCCTTCAGCTTTCCCTGCAGGTCGACCGCGAGATCGCCCTGCTCCAGGCGCAGCCAGGGCGCCTTGGAGGTGCCGACCCCGTGCTCGCCGGTCAGCGTGCCGCCGGCGGCGACGACCGCGCGGAACAGGCGATCGAGCCCCTCGTGCACGCGCGGCGCGTGGTCGTCGTCGTCCCACAGGAAGTTCACGTGCAGGTTGCCGTCCCCGGCGTGGCCGTAGGTCAGCATGGTGACGCCGGTCGCCTCGGCGATGCGATCGACCTCCTCCAGCAGGGCGACCAGGCGGGTGCGCGGCACGACCACGTCCTCGCTGATCTTGTGGCGGGCCATGGCGCGGGTCGCGGGCGACAGCTGCCGGCGCGCCTCCCACAGGCGCGTGCGCTGCGACTCGTCCTGGGCGACCAGCACGTCGAGCGCGCCGGCGTCGGTGAAGCGCGAGCCCACCTCCTCCGCCGCGGCGAACGACGCCGCCTCGGTTCCGTCGGTCTCCGCGATGAGCATGGCACCCGCGCGCGCGTCGACGTTCACGCCGCGCGCGCGAACCGCGTCCAGGGTGCGCGCGTCGAGCAGCTCCAGGCAGCGCAGGCCAGAGCCGGCCCCGACCGCGGAGACCACCGCGCGCCCCGCTGCGTGCACGTCGGCGAAGAGCGCCATCAGGGTGGTCACGTGCTCCGGCCGCGCCACCAGGCGGAGGACGGCGCGCGTCGTCACCGCGAGAGTACCCTCGCTGCCCACCAGCAGCGCGGTGAGGTCGTAGCCGGTGACGCCCTTGCGGGTGCGCCGACCGACGAAGGTGCGCTCGCCGCCCATCAGCGCGACGTCCATCCCCAGCACCCAGTCGCGGGTGGCGCCGTACTTGAGCGCACGGGGCCCCGCCGCGTTCTCCGCGAGGTTGCCGCCGATCGCGCACCAGGTGAGCGAGTTCGCGTCGGGGGCGTAGAAGAGGCCCTCGGCCTCGACCAAGCGGTGCAGGTCGCCGAGGACCACGCCCGGCTCGACGGTCGCCGTCTGCTCTGCCCGGTCGATGTCGACGACGCGATCCATGCCGATCGTCGCCAGCACGATCCCGCCAGCGACCGGCACGCAGCCACCGCTCTTGCCGGAGCCCGCGGCGCGCGGCGTGACCGGGGCGCCCTCGGTCTCGGCCACGCGCAACGTCGTCGCAACGTCCTCTGCCGACTCGGCGCGCACGACCACGTCGGGCAGCACCGGCGCCTGATCGGACTCGTCTCCAGCGTGCGCCGCCAGGGCCGCGTCGTCGCCGAGCACCTTCGAGTCCCCCAGCGCCCGGACAAGGGCGGCGCGGAGCCGGTCCACGGCGGATGGCGCGAGACGCGGCAGGAGAAGCGACGGCACGACCCGCGCATCCTGCCCGCGGCGCCCGGGGAGCGCCAGCCCGCGCCCGCCAGCCCGCGCGTCACCCGGGGAGCAGCGTCGCCACGGCGCGCAGCAGCTCGACGCGTTGCTGGATGACCGGTCTGGTGCCGTCGAGGACCCGCGCGGCCTCCGCCAGCACGTCGGCGAGGGGCACGATGCGCACCGACGGGTCGGCGCCGAGGACCGCGGCATCAAGGTCGGCGTCGGCGACTCAGGGCGGGCAGGGTAGGAGCGGCGCCGCTGGGCCGCTCCCGAGCTGCGCGCGTTCGTCGATGACTGCTCGGGGGGGCAGCGGCGCACGCAGGACCTCCCGGCGGAGGGGCGGGCATGACGTCGCGCCCTCTCCGTCGGAGCAGGTCATCGTCATGGAGCGCAGCTCGTCGAACCAGGTCACGACCAGCTCGTCCTGCTCCACGTCGGCGCGCCAGCCGATGAGATCGCTTGACGTCACGCCACGGAGCGTTCCCGCTCCGCCTCGTCGACGCGCGGTGCAGCTGGTGGGGGTCGGTGCCTGGTCCGCCTCGCCGACTCTCGTGCGGCGGATCGTGCCGCCTACCTGGACCTCCACCGACAGGGTCACCGCGGATCGCGCGGCGCGCGCCTTCGAAGGCGACGCGATCCATGTGACGACGACCCGCGGTCCCTCGGCGACCCGAGGCACCTCGGCGGCCCGAGGCACCTCGGCGGGCTGGGTCTCGTCGGGCGGAGCCACCTCGACGGCGGAAGACGCCGCCCGAATGGGCGCCGGCGGACCCGCGGGGGGCGCGCCGGGGAGCGGAGGCGGCGACGCGACGCACGCCGTGAGGACGGCTGCGAGCATCAGCGATGGCGTTGCGGGCCGTCCCCGGCCGCATGGGCGCGGCCTCAGGGGCACACACCACCCGCCCGCTCAGCAGCCACGCCTCACCAGCCGCACTGCTGCCCCTTGTTCTGGTCCTTCAGCCACGCGTGCAGCGGCGCGAAGTACTGGATGAGGGCGCTGGCGTCGGCCTTGGTCTCGCCGGTGACGGCCATCATGGCCTCCTGCCAGGGCTTGCTCGCGCCCATCTTCAGCATGGCCGAGAGCTTCTCTCCCGCGGCCTTGCTGCCGTGGATGCTGCAGGTGTGGAGCGGGCCCTCGTGGCCGGCGGCCTTGCAGAGCGCCCGGTGGAACTGGAACTGGTAGATGTGCGCGAGGAAGTAGCGCGTGTACGGCACGTTGCTCGGCACGTGGTACTTCGCGCCCGGGTCGAAGTCGGCCTCGCTGCGCGCGACCGAAGGCGCGACGCCCTGGTACTTCTTCTTCAGTTCCCACCAGGCGGCGTTGTACTGGGAAGGCGCCGTCTTCCCGGCGAACACGTCCCAGCGCCACTTGTCGATCATCAGACCGAACGGCAGGAACGCGACCTTGTCCAGCGCGCGCCGCATGAGGAGGTTCATGTCGGCCTTCTCGTTGGACGGGGCGCTGTCGAGGATGCCCAGCTTCGCGAGGTAGGCGGGCGTGACGCTGAGGGCGAGCGTGTCGCCGATGCCCTCGTGGAAGCCGTCGTTCGCCCCGTCCTGAAACAGCACCGGCAGCGTGTGGTAGGCGGTGAAGTAGTAGTTGTGCCCGAGCTCGTGGTGGATCGTGATGAGATCCTCCTCGTTGGTCTCGATGCACATCTTGATGCGCACATCGTTGTTGAAGGTCAGGTCCCAGGCGCTGGCGTGGCAGACGACCTCGCGGTCCTTCGGCTTCTCGAGCAGTGACCGCTCGTAGAAGGTCTGCGGCAGCGCCGGCATGCCGAGCGAGGTGAAGAATGCCTCGCCCAGCTTCACCATGCCCTTGGCGTCGTACTTCTTCTTCTCCAGCCCCTTGGTCACGTCGAGCGACTGCTGGCCGGGGAACGGCTCGGCGAGCGGGTAGAGGTTGCCCCACTGCTGCTGCCACATGTTGCCCATGACGTGGGCGGGCAGCGGCGCCTTGTCGGGGATCTTGTCCTTGCCGAATTTCTTCTGGAGCTTGCCGCGCGTGAAGCAGTGCAGGTCGTCGTAGAGCGGCTTCACCTGGGCCCACAGGCGCTCGGTGTCGGCCTCGAACTCGGCCGGCGGCATGTCGTACTTGGACTTCCAGAGATCGCCGAGGTTGGCGTAGCCGATCTCCTTGGCGCCCTCGTTGCCCAGCTGCACGAAGCGCTCGTACTGCGGGCGCATCGGCCGGCTGATGGTGTGCCAGCCCGTCCACGCTTCGAGCAGCTCGTCCCAGCTCGCGCTCTTCTCGAGGATGGTCGACAGCTCGCCCAGCGGAAGGCAGTTGTCCTTCCGCTCCTTGGGCTTCTTCTTGTCCCCCTTCTCGATGCGCTCGATCGCGATCTTGAGCTTGTCGCTGCAGTACTTGCCCTTGCCGTAGGTCGAGTTCATCGACACCTGGAGCCCGGCGAGCTCGGCGCGCTTCTTCTCGTCGTCCGGCGCGGGGAGGACGGTCGCGCCCTTCAGCAGCTTGAGCTGGCGCGCGACATCGGGCGGAAGCCCCGTGAGGCCGTCGAAGCGGGTGCCGCGCTTGATGGCCTTGCCGACGTACTCCATCGTCACCTGCTGCGCGTCGGCGGCGAGGGCGTCGGTGTCGTCGGTGAGGAAGTTCATGTTGATCCAGTCGGCGCGCGAGTTCGCCACCCAGACCTTGCGCAGACCGGCGTCGACCTCCTTCGAGAAGGCGACCGCCTCCTCCACCGTGGCGGGACCGGTACCGGGCGACGATCGCACGTGCAGCGGCGGCATCATCGTGGGATCGCGCGGCGATGGTGTATCGGGAGACGGTGAGCCGCCGCAGCCGGCGGCCAGCGCCATCGCGCCCGCCACCGCGACCCACCGCGCGACACCTGCGCACTTCCTCGCCGCTGCGGGCTGGCAAGTTGGTTCGGAAGCGGGAAGTCCGGCACGATGCGCGCGGTGCAGGGTCATGGGCGCGGGAGTATCGGAGAGGGTCCGACCTCGAAGCAAGCCGCTCGACGCCTGCTGGGACGGGGACGCCCGGCGGGCCGCTTCGGAAGGGGAGACGCGCGATGAGGAAAGTCCAGCGAGGTCGAAGCGTGGCGAGGCTGCTGGGGCCCGCCGTGGGAGCCCTCGCGCTCGTCGGAGTCAGCGGGACGGCGGCCGCGGTGGAGATGGGGGCGGACGACGAGGTCCGCTACGTGCACCGCGACCTGGTGCTCCCTCGCATGACGCTGACGCCGACGGTCGACATGCGCCTCATCAACCTCGACCTCGGCGCTTTCGGCGGCGGCACCGTCTTCAGCCAGAACATCGGGGTCTCCATCGTCCCCCTGGACAACCTCGAGGTTCACGCCAACCCGCTCAGCTTCTACGCCGGCGACATCACCGGATACGGTGTGGCGGGCCTGGGCGCCACCTACCGCTTCGTCGCGGAGGACATGTTCGAGATGGGGGTGCGGCTCAGCATCCCGATCGGGCAGACCGGCCCCATCGACTTCGTCGGCATGCAGGGCGGCTTCCCCATGCGCGTCCACGGGGGCGACGTCTTCCGCCTCGACACCGGCATCTTCGTGGCCGGCATCTTCGCGCAGAGCTTGGGCTTCCTCATCGGAGACGCGCAGTTCAGCCTGGCCCAGATCGACAGCGCGCCCTACTTCGACGTCGACCCGATGATCCCGCTCGAGGCCAGCGTGCAGATCATCGACGAGATCTACGTGGGGATGGACATGGGCTTCGGCATCGTCGACGTCGACGTCGCCGAGGACACCGTGTTCGTCCCCCTGGGCTTCCGCTTCGGCGGCACGGTGCCGGTGGACGGACGCCCCTTCGTCGACCTCAGCACCGGCTTCCGCTTCCCCTTCTTCCTCAACAGCTTCAACGTCGACGGCGAGGCGGTGCTGGCGGACTTCTGGGAGGTCCAGCTGCTCCGGGCCGACATGCATTTCGACCTCGGCGCCTGAGCGCCCCGACGGCAGCAGGCGAAACGCCCCCGGTCCTCGCGGTCCGGGGGCGTCCTCGTCTAGGGCGAATGCGTCCGGTCAGCCGCGGGCTTGCGGCTGGCCCCGCGAGCGCCGCCGGCGGAGTGCGAAGAGGAGCGGCACCGCGAGGGCGAGCGCCGCATGGCGCGCCCCGGCGGGATCACCGGCGACCTCGCAGCCGCAGCCGCCCTGCTTCGGCTCCACCGGATCGGGGCCCGGCGCGGCATCGGTCGGGTCGCCGCTCGAGGGCGGCGAGGGCTCGGCGGGGGGCGCGTCCGCCGGGGCGTCGGCCGGCGCGTCGCCGCCCTCCGGCTTCTTGTCGCCGCCGCCGTCCTTCGGCTTGTCGTCCTTCTTCTTCTTGCTGCTGTCGGGGACGAAGCTGATCGCGCGGCGGTCGACGACCGGGTTGTCACCCTCGAGGATGAGCTTCACCTTCTGGCCGATGACCGCGCCGTCCGAGCTGCGGCGCACCTCCAGGGTGTACTCGCCGGCCTCGATGCCGCGGTCGCGGCGCACCAGGAAGTTGAACTTGGTGAGCTTGAAGCTCTCGCCGGTGCCATTGGAGAAACCGACGTCCATGCTCTCGTTGACCGCGGGCTGGTTCGCGAGGTTCTTCCTGATGATGATCGGCTTCTCCGGTGACTCGTCGGTGAGCGAGCGCTCGTAGAGCACGGTCGGGGTGAAGCTGAAGATCATCGGGATGTAGGCGATGTCGGGCACCTTCCCGAGATCGATCGTCATCTTCAGCTTCCAGCGACCATCGACCTCGGTCACCTTGGTCTGCTCGACCTTCATGCTGCCGACCGCATGTGCCGCGCGCGGTGCGACGAGGAGCGCGAGCGCGAGCGCCGCGAAGGGGACCAGCACGCGCAGGAGGCGCGCCAGCGGAGAGGGCAGCGGACGAGAGGGCGTCGTCATGGCGCCCGACGCTACCAGAAGGGCCGGGCGCCGGGTCCGTCAGGCGGCGGCGGTCCCGCCCTCGGCCGCCGCGAGACCGGGCAAGCGCGCGGCCTCGAGCCAGGCCTGGAGGTCGACCAGCGCGCGTTCCGCCATCTTCTCGTAGCGGGCGCGCTTCTTCAGCCGGCGGTCCTGGTCGGCCAGCGGGGGGATCTGCGCCCAGGTCAGGTTGGAGGGCTGGTAGGCGTGGCCGTGCAGCGGGGGCCGCGACAGGTGGGTGAGGATTCCGCCGAGCGCCGTGGTCGGCGGCGGCGCGCAGCGCGCCTCCCCGCGGAGCTTCTGGGCGAGGAGGATCGCGCACAGCATCCCGGCGGCCGCGCTCTCGACGTAGCCCTCCACCCCGGCGACCTGGCCCGCCAGGTAGAGACCGGGCGAGGCGCGCAGCTGCATGTCCTCGTCGAGGAGGACTGGCGCGTCGATGAAGGTGTTGCGGTGCACCGAGCCCAGGCGGTGAAATTCCGCCTCCTCCAGGCCGGGAATGGTGCGGAAGATGCGTAGCTGGTCGCCGTGCCGCAGCCGCGTCTGGAAGCCGACCATGTTGTACGCGGTCGACGCGCCGTCCTCCGGGCGGAGCTGGATGACGGCGTAGGGCCTCCGCCCGGTACGCGGGTCGACCAGGCCCACCGGCTTCATGGGGCCGAAGGACAGGGTCTTCTCGCCGCGCTTGGCCATGACCTCGACCGGCAAACAGCCCTCGAAGTAGCGCACGTCCTCGAAGGGTCGCGGCGCCAGCGGGTCCGCCTCGACCAGGGCGCGCACGAAGGCCAGGTACTGCTCCTCGTCGAGCGGGCAGTTCACGTAGGCCTCGTCGCCGCCGTCGGTGGCGTCTCGGTCCTCGCGCTGGCCCTCCTCCCCGGGGGGCGCGGTCGCGCTCTCGATCGGCGTCCCCTTCCCCCAGCGCGACTGCTTCCACACCCTGGACCAGTCGATGGAGTCGGCGGCGAGGATGGGCGCGATGGCGTCGTAGTAGGCGAGGTGCTTGCGCCCCACGAGCTCCTCGAGCTTCGCGGCGAGCGCGTCCCCGGTGAGCGGGCCGGTGGCGAGGATCGCAGGGCGCCCCTGGGGCAGCTCGGTGACCTCGCGCCCCTCGACGGTGATGCAGGGATGGGTGCTCACCTGCCGCGTCATCTCCGCCGCGAAGAGGTCGCGATCGACGGCCAGCGCGCCTCCGGCAGGCACCGCGGTCCGATCGGCGGTGGCGATGATGAACGACCCCGCGCGCCGCATCTCCTCCTTGAGGAGCCCGACCGCGTTGACGATCGCCGCGCCGCGCATCGAGTTCGAGCACACCAGCTCGCAGAACGCGTCCATGGTCTGCGCCGGCGTCCGCTTCAGCGGCTTCTGCTCGATGAGTCGGACGCGGATGCCGCGCGACGCCAGCTGCAGCGCCGCCTCGCACCCAGCCAGGCCGGCGCCGACGACGGTCACCTCGGGTTCATCCACGGCCCCACCCTTAGGCGAGGGCCAGCAGGACCGGAAGCCGGAACCGGAAGCGGAACCGGAACCGGAGCCGGAACCGGAACCGACAGCTAGCTCTCGTGGGATGCTCCTCGTCGAAGGTGACTGGAACAGGCGCGCGCCGGGCGCGATGGTGATGCGCACGTCGGTGCCGCGCGCGGTCTCCTCCGGCGGCGGGGGCTCCTCGGGGCCCGGCGTCGGTGAGGACGTGAGCGTCGCGCCCTCGGGCACGGTCGTCGCGACGCGCCGCTTCCTGGCACCGCAGCCGGCCGACCCGGACGCCCGGATCCCCGACGAAGAACACGTCACCCACGTGCACCTCCTCGTGCGTCCTCGCCGTGCGGCGATGTCGGCGCGACGAGGCGCACGCCGCCGTCGAGGCCCGACCAGCGCCAGCTGCGACTGGCGCTCCGGGATTCGAGAGCGCAGCTCGACGCCGCGGCGGGCGGTCCGGTGGTCGTCGTGTTCCACACTTCGGGCGAGTCGGCTCGCCTCTACTGGTTTTCTGATCGAGCGTCAGCTCATCGCATCCATCGAGGTGCTCGGCGGCGGGGGCGAGGATGATCTGCGCCTCTTCGAGACGCTCGTTCGTCGGGAGTGGCCTGACGTGGTCCTGCGGTCCGGAGTGGACGGGGATCGGTCGGCACGCCAGCCGGCCCACCGTCCCCGTTCGACGCCGAACGTTTGGCTGTTTGCGGACCCAGCCGTCGCAGCAGCCCCGCACACGAATGCCGACCGCGTGATCCGTGTCGAGCTCGACTTCGTCTACCGATACAGGGCTAGGTCGGAGCTACGGGCAGCGGTCGTCATCGAGGGCGGGCGAGAGCTGCGCTTCGCATCGGACGATCTCTGGGATGCGCAGGTGCTGAAGCACCTCGGACTGAGAAGATGAGCGGCAGGCCGGTCATCCATGGGTACTACGCGTTCCGCGAGGCGTGACGCCATGCCGGCGCGCGACGCGAGGCTGACCGCCCTGGCGCGGCGGAGCCCAGAGGAGTTCAGTGAAGACAATCCGCATGAACATGGCCTCGTGAGCTGAGGGGCCGCTGCGCGGGGCTCGGGCGCGGCTGCGCCCTCTGACGTTCTTGTGCCGCGGAGCAGGAACGTCGAGCATGCCGCCGACATGCGAAAGAATGCACAGCTTCGCAGCATGGCGTCGATGGTGGCCGCCCTCGGGCTCCTCGCCGGCTGCGGCGGACCGCCGTACAAGCCGACCCCCACGTCGGACGAGTTCTACGGCGGGTTCCGCGGCAGCATGGAGACGCTCGAGAAGCGCGCTCCCTTCGATCTCAAGTGCGCCGGCGATCAGCTCACCTACAAGAAGCTCGGCGACCACACCGTCGGCGTGGTCGGTTGCGGGCAGCAGGCGTCGTACCAGCACATCCCGCGTGAGGACCGCTGGGTCATGGACGCGCAGTCCGCGAAGTGAAGCTCGCTGACGAGCCATCCGACGGGACCTAGAGAACCACTCCTCGTCATCAGCGCGGAACGCGTCCGCGCGTGGGGGCGGCGGAGTCGTCCTGGCGAATGGCGCACGACACTCGGGAGGGGCGGCGCGGCTGCGACCTCCCCCGCCGCCCCGGGGCCCGCATGGCGCCGTGATCGAGCAGCCGCCGCTGCGCTTCGGCCCGCGCCACGGCGCGCGCGGCACCGGGAGCCGCGTGACCCGCTCGATCCCCTCTGCGAGCACTGAGCGCACCTGGCGGTGCGACACGAAGCGGCTTTCGTGCCGCGCGGCCACGGCGAGGTGATGACGCCGACTGATGTCCCGGTACTCGAACTCGCGACGCAGGTGGCCACGCGGGTCCGCGTGATTCCGGTGAAGCCGTCGAGTGGCCTGGATGCCGGTCCTCTCGTCGACGCTGAGGACGTGGGCGCCTGGCGGCGGCGCGACGTACAGCTCGGCGGCGCCCTTCGACGGAGCGGCGAACTCCGCGTCGGGGCTGTGCAACCATCCGACGACTCGGTGCGGCGAGAACCCGCCGCACCGGAGAATCGCATGGACCTCCGACGTGCTGATGCGGACGCCGGTCTCAGCGGCCACGGCATCTCGCAGGGAGCCGAGCGTCCAGACCTCGCGGAAGCGTCGCACCCGCTCGCGCTCGGGAGGCACGTCGCAGCCCAGCCGCACCACCGCGAGACGCACCGCGACCGGGATCGTCGCCGGGCGGCCGCTCCGCGCGGCGTCGTCCGCGACGGCGCCCGCGGAGACTCCGCCATCCTCACACGCCACTTCCGCACCGTGGTCTCGCAGCACCCCAGCTGCCTCGCGATCGCGTACGTGCTCACGCCGTCGGCGGCCAGGTCGACGATCCGAGCGCGCTGCACCAAGCGGTGGGACGCGCGCTGACTCTTCGCCAGGTGCGCGACGAACTCGCGAACATCCAAGGGGAGCTCCAACGCGGGCGTCGCAGCGGCGGCCACGCCCGTACTGCGCGGGCCGACCATCGCGTCTTCCTCGCCCACCGCAGATCGATCCCACCAAGTGCGATCGATCCCGAACAAACCTACACCGATGGCGCTACGAACTTCGAAGACGCAGCACTAGTCCTCCGACGACCACTCGAGGAACAGGCCAGGGCCTCCGCCCAGCCGGCTCCCGGCGACGACGCCGGTACCGGCCTGGAAGGTCGGGGTGTCGACGAAGAGGAGGTCGAGCCCGACCTCGGCGTCGCTCCTCCCCACCGCCTCGGGGCGGCTGGTGCCGCGCAGGCGCACGGGGCCGCGCGTCCGCTCCGCGTCGTAGTGATCGAGGCGGCCGTAGGGACCGGTCGCGTCGTCGTAGGGGTCGCTCCATGCCACGCCGCGGTCGAGGAAGAGGAGGTGCGGCAGGTTGACCGAGAGGAAGCTGAGGATGAGCACGTCGTCGAGCTGGGGAAACTCGACGCCCCCGGTGTCGGGCAGATCGGGCTCGGTGACGAATCGCGGCTGCCCGGCGTTGTGCATCGCCAGCAGATCGTAGAGAGCGCCCGGGCTGCCGGCGCCCGAGATCACGGTCTTCCGGTCGCTGATGGGCCCGGACATGTGGATGCGAATGGAGTCGCCGCCGCTGGCGTTCGACACGTCGCGCAGCTGGGCGTGCTTTTCCAGGCGCCGCGCGAACCACAGATCGAGGTTTCCCGCGGGGTGGGCCTCGTCGAACGTGATCGACCCCTTCTCCAGCCCGTGCATCGCGCCGCCCAGGGACAGCTCCCCCTTCCTCATGACGAGCTGACCGCGCACGGTGCGGCCTGCCTCATCGAGCGCCACCTCGAGGGTGCCGGTGGGCGCCAGGTCCATCGGCGACTGGAAGACGCGAGCGCCGTCCGCGATGGTGATGCGGATGTCGGTGCCGCGCGCGCCCTCGGCAGGCGGCGCCGGTGCGGGTGGCGGCGGCTGCGAGGGTGCTGACGAGAGGGTGGACCCCTCCGGCACTTTCGGCTTCGCCTGGCCGGTTCCGGGCACCGGCAACCGGCCGGCGCGTACCCCGGGCGCCCCGATGAAGAAGACGTCGCCGACGTGGGGCTCCTCGGACTGGTGCGCCTTTTCGAAGCGATCGGGCACCAGGACCACCAGGCGATCGACCCGGACGTCGACCTTGCGCCGTGGCCCGTCGATCGTGGCGTCGACCTGAGCATCGATGGTGAGGGTGCCGCGGGGAGCGTCCATCTGGCCCATCGTGCCGCCAAAGAGCAGCCAGTCGCTGGCGGTGATGCGCGCGTCGGCGGAGCGGGGCTTCAGCCCGTCGAGCGCGACGCGGCCCTCGACGTTCACGAAGCGCTTCTTCTTCTCGACGTCGCTCTCCTCGGCGTGGAGGCGCTCGAGGACCAGCCCCCCGGGCTCGGCGCGCAGGCCGAGCGCGACGTCGTGGAAGGCGCGCCTGGCGCCGGGCAGGCCCACGGTCGCCTCCCGCAGATCGAGGCGCCCGCCGAGCCTGGGCTCCGCCAGCTGCACCGCGCCGCCGCGCCGGCGCAGCGCGGCCTTCAGGCTCAGCGATGAGGACAGCATGCCCTGTGGGCGCACCCCCTTGTCCGCGCTGATGATGGCCGGTAGCAGCTCGGCGATCGGGACCCGGTCCGCCTCGACCGCGAGCTCGATCGGCGCCTCACCCTCGTCGAGCTGCGCAAGGTCCGCCCGGCGCAGGCCGACGAGGGCGCGGAGCGGGCCCTCGCCGAGCTCGCCGCGCTCTCCCATCGACACCACGGCGGCGATGCGCTCGGTGTCGACGTCGATTCGAAGCCCGGCGCCGGTGGGGTTGCCGGCCGCGGCCGTGATGCCTCCCAGCCCGAGCGCACCGTGCACCAGCGGCTGAGAGGCCTTGCCGGTGATGTCGAGGTGTCCGCCCAGCTCACCAGGCGCCGTCGCCAGCGCCGGCCGGAGGGGCGCCAGCGAGGCGAGCGGCCGCCGCGTCACGTCGACGTCGACATCGAGCGTGGGGTCGGGCCGCTGGCCGGCGCGGACGGCGGCGAGCAGGCCGCGACCCGCGAGGCCGACGTCGCCGTGCACCTCGAGGAGGCGGCCGCCTGCGGCGTCCACGTCGAGCTCGAGCCGCGTCGCGTCCTGGCCCAGCTCGACCCTCGCGGTGAGATCGACGGGCGCGGGCAGCGCCCGCCCCGGCCCGCCCAGGCCGCGGACGCCGAGGTCGACGGTGCCGCGCGCGTCGTTCTCGTCGCCGGACAGCGCCAGACGCGCGTTCACCGTGCCACCGAGCGCGCGCACCCGGTCGATGCGGTCCCTCGGAACCCGCGCCGGCATCTCGGGGAGGGTCGCCAGATCGATCGGCCCCAGCTCGACGTTCGCGGCCCACCGCGGCGCGCGCGGGCCAGGGAGAAGCGGCGATCGCGCGACGCTCGCCTCGACGTCGGCCTTCAGCGTCCGATCGCGCGCCGCGTCGAGCCACGCCTCGGCGCCCACGCGCAGCGTGGGCCGATCGCCCTCGGTGGCCACCGTCCCGCGCAGCGCGAGGCGCGAGTCGACCTCGGGGAGCAAGCGGCCGCGCGCGTCGAGCGCGAGGGTGCCCTCCGGCCGGGCCAGCGTTCCGTGGAGGTCCACGTCGAGCCGCGCGGTCGCGTCGGGCGCCAGCCTGCCCAGCGCCGGAATCCCGGTGGCGGCGATGATCGCCTCGCGCAGCGACCGCTCCGGCGCGTGCACCTTCACCGTGAAAGGAGCATTCATCGCCGGGCGCGGGCGGCCCTCGACCTCGGTCAGGGGCACGTCGGCGTCGATGGCGAGAAGCGTCGCCCCGTCGCGACCGGTCACGGCGACATGCGCGGCGACCGCGCGGCGCGAGGCGCGACCGCGGACGCCGAGCCGCAGATCCGTGAGCGGCACGTTCCCGTAGCGCATCTCGCGCGCGCTCGCGGTGAAGGTCGCCACCGCGCGGTCGGGCGGGCCGGCCACCTCGACGTGCAGGTCCACCGCGGCGTCTCCCGGGAGCTGACGCCCGCGGAGCGCCGCGACCGAGGAGAGGGAGAGGCCATGGACGTCGAGCTTCGCGCCAAGCTCCTTCACGTCGACCTTCGTCACGGAGCCCTCGGGCGCTCGCTTCACCACGGCGCGGGCGTCGAGCGAGACACGACCCCCGAACGCGACCACGCCGTCGAGGACGGCGGTCGCCGTGAGATCGCCGTCCAGGGGGCCCTCGACGTGCAGGCGCACGCCCTCTTTCGGGATGCGGACGGCGCCGCGCGGCAGGCGAATCGCCACCTCGCGCCCCGAGGCGCGGAGCCCTTCGAGCGCCAGCGAGGGGTCGCCGCTCAGCGACGCGCTCAGATCGACGTGACGGCTCGCCAGGTTGGTCTTGCCCTGCGCCTCCAGCTCCTGGCCCAGCGTGGTGACCTTCAGCGATCGCACCTCGAGCTTCTTTCCGGCCAGGTGCGCGCCCGCCACCACCCGCTCGATGGGGATGCCGCGCACCGCCGCGTCCTCGACCAGCAGCGTCACGTCGGCGTCGACCGCGTCCTTCGAGACCGCGGTGCCCCTGGCGGTGACGCGGAGGTGGCGAACGGCCATGGGCGGAGCGGTCGTGGCCCCGGCGACGAGGAGCTTCTCGGTGTCGACGCGGTCGAGGGTGAGCGCGGCGTCGAACGACAGCGGGACACCCAGGCCGACCGTGCCGTCGAGCGTGATGGAAGCGTCTCCGGAGCGCACCACGGCAGACGCGACGAGGCCCTCCTGAGGACCGCGGAGGTGGATCTCGGCCTCCACGTCGTTTGCCAGGATCTCGCGGCCCAGGAGCTGGTGGAGCTTCGCGCGGTCGATCCGCCAGCCGACGACGTCCGCCTGCTGCTCGCCGGTGAGGGCCCCGGCGGAGTCGCGCCGAACCTTGGCCTCGACGCTGGCGAGGGCGATGGCGCTCGCCGCCAGGCCGTCGATCCCGGCGCCGAGGTCGCCCTCGGCGAGCTGTACGTCGACGGCGCGGAGATCGAAGGGGAACCGCTGCTCCTCGCGCCCGGGGAGGCGCAGCGCCACCTCGGCGTGAAGCGGATCCATGTGCAGGGTCCCGGCTCCGCGGTCGAGCTCCAGGGCGAGGGTCGTGCGCAGCTCGCGCAGGCCGAGCCGCAGCTGCCCCACTCCCTTGTCGATGCCGCCCGCGACGTGAAGCTCGGTCACCCGCACGTGTCCACTTTTTTCCTTCGGGTGGATCGCGATGTCGGCGACGAGATCGAGATCGTCTATGGCGAGCTTGCCGCCGTCGGGCTGCAGCACTTCGACCTTCAGGTCCTCGATGCGCAGCCTGCGGATGGTGAAGAGCCGGTCGGGCACCTCCAGAGGCTGCTCGCGCGGCTTGAAGAGGCGCCCGAGGTTGGAGCCGCCCTCGGCGTCGCGCACCACGTGCACCTCGACCTGGCGCAGCTCGATGGCGTCGACGACGACATCGCCGTGGATCAACGCGCTCCAGCTCGGGGCCACGCGCAGCTGGCCGACCGCGATCGCCGGCGCGCCCGCCTCGTCGCGGATGGTGAGGCCCGACAGCTCGACGTCGCCCAGGAGGAGGAGGTAGTCGAGCTCTGCCAGCGTGACCGAGCCGTTCACCCGCTCGCCGAGGCGCTGCTCGATGCGCTGACGGAGCCGCTCCTTGCCGGGCCCGCTGTGGAGCGCGAGTAGCGCAACCGCCACCAGCGCCACCAGCGCGATCACGAGGCGCAGCGCCCAGCGGAGGACGCGCCGGCCCAGCGTGCGCCGCGGCGCGACCGCGACCTCGACCTCGACCACGGGCTTCGCCGCCAGCTTCAGAACGCCTCCCCGAGGCGGATGAAGATGGCGAGGGGCTCATCGTCGATCGCCACGGCGTCCCCAGCGTCGACGAAGCGCCACCCTGCGTCGAGCGCGAGCGGGAGGTACCAGAGGCGCAAGCGGCCGCCGAGACCAGCCGCGAGCGAAGGGCCGTCGCGCAGCGGGTTCAACGACTCCGACACGCCACCGAGATCGACGAACGCGATGGCGCCCACCGGGCTCTGCAGCGGCAGCAGGCGCAGCTCGATCGACGACTCGAGCAGGCTGGCGCCGCCCACCTCTTCCTCGCTGCAGAGCGGCTCCAGCCCGGGATCGGTGCACCGCACGACCTCCGGCGAGAGCTGCTTGCGCCCCAGGCCGCGAAAGCCCCATGCGCCGCCTCCGAAGAGACGTGCGCCGAGCGGGAGGCCCTCCCCGTCCTCGCCGCCGACGAAGCCCGCGGCCGCGCGGAGTCCGATCGAGATCGGCCGCGCGACCGGGACGAAGAGGCGTGCGTCGGGCTCGACCGAGACCCAGCGGTGGGTGCCCAGTGGGTCCCCTGGGGTGCCCCGCAGCGCCAGCCGCAGGAGGTGGCCATGCATCGGCTCCACGCCGTCGTCGCGCGCGTCCCACGTCATGGCGGCCTGGAGCTCGGGGCCGCTCGCCTCATCCTGGTCGGGCAGGCTGAACGCGGCGCGCTCGGACGCGGTGAACGCCCCGAAGCCGAGGCTCTGCGCGTGCACCGCGAGCAGATCCAGATCGAGGAAGAGCCCCTTGCCGAGGTTGAAGCGCGCGCCGGGCCCCGCCGACAGCTCGCGCAGCGCAGCCTCGGGGAACGGCTCGTGGCGCAGCCGGGCCGACAGGCGGAGATCGCCGGTGCGACCGAGCACGCCGGCGTGCACGGTGCGGACGAGCGCCTCGCCGTAGAGGCCGTTCTGCCCGTCCTCGCGGTCGACCCCGTCGAGCCACTGCCCGTAGCCGACGCGGCCCTCGAGGACGAGGTGGTCCATCGAGCCGAAGAGGTCGCGGAACCACGTCTTCGCGCCGAGCGAGGTGTCGGCGCGTGAGGGATCGATCTCGAAGGTCGCGCCGAGGCGCAGCGTGCGGCGCCGCCCCTCGGTCACGTGGATGGTGATGTTCACCTCCTCGGGCAGCTTGCGCGGAACCAGCTTCCCTTCGGCGTCGATCTGCTCGTCGCGCAGCTCGCCGCCCGAGTCGGGTGCGGTGCCGGGGATGAGGAACTTGGTGTCGGTGTCCACCCGAACGTAGGCGGCGACGAAGGACCCGGTGTCGAGCAGATCGCGCACCACGCGGTCGCGGAGGTCCTCGGTGTAGGGGTCGCCGGTGCGCAAGCCCGCGCGCTCCAGGATGGCCGCCTCGTCGACCGCGCGCGCGCCGTCCACGGTGACGCGGCCGATGCGGGTGCGGGGGCCGGCGTCGACCAGGTAGTACCAGGCGAGCGTCTTCGCCGATCTGTCGACCCAGGTGCGGCTGTAGACGTTGGCGTGGCCCCAGCCGCGGCGGCGCAGGTGCTCCTGCATGTCGAGGCGGACGCGGCGGAAGGTCTCCAGGTCGATGGTCGGGGTCCCCACCGCGAACGGGATCATGCCCCGCAGGGTGGGCTCCTCCTCGGTCGGGGCGTGGTCGAGGTGGACCTCGCCGATGGCGTAGGACCGGTGCTCGCGCACCCGGAAGAGGACGGCCTTCTTGCCGTCCGCCTCGACGGTGACGACCGCCGGCGCGACCTCCACGTCGAAGTAGCCGTTCTGCTGCCACCACGACTCGATGCGCCGGCGGTCCTCCGCCTCGCGGAAGGGGCTCCAGGTGCGGTCGGTGTTGATCAGGCTGCCGGGCCGCATGCCCAGGCGATCGAAGAGGGTGCCGTGGCCGAGCGCCAGCGCGGCGCCCGGGTCCATCGGCTCGATGCGCACCGACGCGATTCGCACGTCGGTCTCGCCCGGGGCCTTCGGTGGCTGCTCCCTGCATGCAGCCGTCCCCCACGCCGCGGCAGCGGCGAGGAAGCTGAGGGCGAGGGCGTGCAAGCGGGACACGGCGATCTCCCCCGGCGGAGGAGCGGCGGCGAGCGTAGTTCACGCGCTCGTCCACAGGCCTGGCGTTCTCTCGCGGACGAGCCCCTCCACGGCCAGCGCGAACAGGGCGCGACCGATCTCGGGCGCGGTGCGGGTGGTGGCGATGCAGAGCGAGTCCACGTGCATCGGGGTGTGCCGGAGGAGCGCGAGGATCCAGCGCTCGAGCGGATCGACCGGCTCCGGCAGCGCCACGGCGGCCTGCTCCACCTCCTCCACGACGTCCTCGGTCGGCTTTCTGCGCCGGCACTCGCGCACGGTGGCGGTGGAGCCGCGCACCGCCAGGGCCACCACCTGGTCGGGGGTGAAGACGGGCCAGGCTCGGTGCTCGGTGAGCTCCATCGCGTTGCCGCGGTTCCAGGTGGCGAGCGGCAGCCAGGGGACGACCGCCACCGGACGCTCCAGACGACGCGCGGTCGCCGCCGCGTTGGCCGTGCCGCTGGGGATGCCGGCCTCGATCACCAGCAGCGCGCGGGTGCTCGCGGCGATGACGCCGTTCCGGTGGAAGAAGTGGGGACGATCGGCCCCCACGTCGTCCGCGGTGCACGACACGACGGCCCCCCGGCCGCTCTCGCCGATGCGACGAAACAGATCCGCGTTCTGGGGGGGAAACGCCTGACCGAGTCCACTCCCGAGCACGGCGACGGTGCGCCCACCCGCGTCGAGCGCGCCCTCGTGCGCTGCGGCGTCGATCCCTACAGCACCTCCCGACCAGATCACGACGCCCGCCGCGGCGAGGTCCCGGGCCCAGCGTCGCGCCAGGTCCAGACCCTCGTCCGATGGCTGCCGCGTCCCCACGAACGCGATCGCGAGCAGGCCGGGCGCGGGGAACTGACCGCGGTATCGCAGCCGCGGTGGCGCGTGATGACCGAGGTCGTCGAGGCCGGGCGGCCACAGGACATCCGAGGGTTCGAGGTCGCGTGTCTCCATGCATGGATCTCGACCACCCACGCCACCAGTTGCGTAGAACCGGTCCTGACGGACGCGTATTTCTAGATCTAGACGCACGCGTGCCGCCCGCGCGGATGCCTCTCCAGGAAGCTGGCCGGCCCGGCCGATGCTCTTTTTTGGCGACGCGGTTTCCGATCGGCCGGTCAGTCAGGATCGGGAGCCACTTCCCCGCTCGGATCGTGCCAGCTGACTGACCGTCCGATCGGTATGCGCCCTGCATCTCCATGGCCAGGCGATTCCTGATCGACCGTTCATTCGGTACGCGCCGTGCATGACTCAGTATGGGCGCTTCCTGACCGGACGGTCGGTCGGTATGCGCGATGCCTCCGACGCGCAAGTAGCCGCTTTCTCGATCGGCGCGGGCCGGGCCTCGCCGAGGCTTTCCTGACTGATCGGCCGATCGGAAATCAAGCCGCGAAAAAAGTAGCGGGCCCGGCGGCGATTCGCGGGCCCCGCGGTGCGCTCACCCCCGGGGTCGACGTGGGCTCGACCGGCGCGGCGAGTGTCCGGCGCTAGGCGCGCTCGAGCACCACCGCGATGCCCTGGCCGCCGCCGATGCAGGCAGAGCCGACCGCCAGCTTCTTGTCGAGGCGGCGCAGCGTGTAGACGAGGTTGGTCGTGATGCGAGCGCCGCTGGCGCCCAGCGGGTGGCCGAGGGCGATGGCGCCGCCGTTCACGTTCACCTTCTCCTCGGGGAGGCCGAGCTCCTTTTGCACCGCCAGGAACTGGGGGGCGAAGGCCTCGTTCACGTCGAAGAGGTCGACGTCGCCCAGCTGCAGACCGGCGCGGTCGAGCGCAGCGCGGATCGCCGGCGCAGGGCCGATGCCCATGAGGGTCGGGTCGACGCCGGCGACGCCCCACTGCACGAGCTTCGCGAGCGGGGTGAGCCCGCGCGACTTCGCCCACTCGCCGTCGACCACCATCAGCGCCGCGGCGCCGTCGCAGATGCCGGACGCGTTGCCGGCGGTGACGGTGCCGTCCTTCTTGAATACCGAGGGCAGCTTCGCGAGCGCCTCGGTCGTGGTGTCGGGCCGCGCGTGCTCGTCGCGATCGACGACCAGCTCCTTCTTTCCCTGCTTCACGGTGACGGCGACGATCTCGTCCTTGAAGCCGCCCGCCTCGTGCGCGGCGGCCCAGCGCTTCTGCGAGCGGAGAGCAAAGGCGTCGGCGTCGGCGCGGGTGACGCCGTACTTCTCCGCGAGGTTCTCGGCGGTCATCCCCATCGGCGTCTTGCAGAAGCTGTCGGTCAGCCCGTCCCACAGCGAGTCGGCGAGCACCGGCGGCCGGCCGAACTTCGCCCCGCCGTCGCGCAGCCCGTAGATCACGTGGGGCGCCTGGCTCATGTTCTCGGAGCCGACCGCGAGCACCGCCTTCGCCTCGCCGAGGAGGATCTGCTCGGCGGCCGTCACCACGGCCTGGAAGCCGGACCCGCAGAGCCGGTTCACGCCGAGCGCCGGCGTCTCGATGGGGAGGCCGGCCTTGAGGCCGACGTGGCGGCCGCCGTAGATCGCGTCGGAGCTCGTCTGCTGGACGTTGCCGAACACGACGTGATCGACCTCCTTCGCGTCGACGCCGCTCTGGGCGAGCGCCGCCTTCGAGGCATGCACGCCGAGGTCGATGGCGCTCACGTCCTTGAACGCACCGGAAAGGGCACCGAACGCAGTGCGCTTGGCGGCGACGATCCAGATCTCCTTCGACAGCTTCTTCACGACGAGCCTCCAGCGGATGGTGAAACCGAGGCGGTTTACCGCACGTTCGCGGAGAGCGCCAGGGGCGGATCAGGGCGTCGAGCCGGTCGCGCCCGGCGCAGGCGCGCCCGCGACGTAGACCGCGACCAGGATCGGGCCCGCACCCTTGCGCGCGACGACCACCACCTCGCCGGTGCCGGACATTGCCGCGCGGAAGCAACCCCCGCGGCCGCCGATGATCGCGAGCGGCCCGCCGGTCGTCTCCTGGGCCAGCACCTGACCGTCGGGCGCCGCAGGAGCGATCACGAAGGCGTCGACCTCGCGCACGCCGAGGCCTGCGTGGACGACCACCGTCACGCAGTCCGCGGGGCGCAGATCGATGGGCATCGCCGCCCGCTGGCCCTCGCCGAGCACCACGTACCGCACGCCGCCCGATGCGGTGAGGCCCCGCGCCTCGGCCCGGGCGGTGTCGCGCAGCGCGATGGCGGTGAGGCTGGCCGGCACCTCGCCCGACCGGAGGACCAGGGCGGGGAGGCGCGCGCTGTCGCGCAGTGCCGCCAGCGCATCCGGATCGAACGCGATGGGCTCGAGCGGCGCCGGCGCGCGCAGCGCGTCGGCCGCGGTGGGGGCGTCCCCGGGCGGGGGCGCGACCGCGAGCGAGGTGGCGACCGGCCCACGGCGCGGCCCAGGATGCGGGCCGCAGGACGTGATCGTCACCACGACGGTCGCGGCGGCGAGGAGGGAGCTACGCGTCGCGAGCACTTCCGCGGAGCGTAGCGCCGAGCGAGGCGCCGGGCACCGCCGGCGACCGCGTCGCCCGGGCGTGCTACGCCGGAGCGTGGCCGCGCGATCCGTACTCGTGTGCACGCATGGCCACTGCTTCGACGGCCTGGCCAGCGCCGCCCTGTTCACGCGCCTCCACCGCACGCTGGCCGGCGGCCGCCCCCACGCTTACGGCTACCGATCCTGCGGGTACGGGCCGGGCATGTCGCAGGTGCCGGTGAAGTGGCTGCGCGGCGAGGAGAACGCGATCCTGGACTTCCGGTTCACCGAGTCGCCCAAGGTCACCTGGTACTTCGATCACCACCGGACCGCGTTCGGCTCCGACGAAGAACGGGACCGCGCCCTCTCCCGCGCCGACGCGGCCCCCGAACGCCGTCTCTTCTGGGAGCCGACCTATGGCTCGTGCGCCAAGCTGGTCTCCGACATCGCCGCCTCGCAGTTCGATCTTTGCCTCGACGAGCGCGGTGACCTGGTGCGCTGGGCAGACATCATCGACGCCGCGCGCTTCGGCTCGGCGGAGGAGGCGGTCAGCGTGGCCGAGCCCGCCATGCGCCTCGCCGCGGTGGTGGAGCAGCACGGCGACGGCGCGTTCCTGGAGTCGATGGTGCCACGCCTGATCGAGAGATCGCTCGAGGAGCTGGCCGCCGCCCCCGACGTCGCCGATCGCTGGGCCGCAATCGCC
>JBKJLX010000022.1:0-9247 GCA_046596645.1 Polyangiaceae bacterium | reverse complement strand
ATCACGGGCCAGTGGCGCATGCGCCCCAAGCAGCCCGCCTCCGCGAAGACGGAGGAAGACGGCGTCTTCGGTCTCGCCGGCCTGCTCATGGGCGGCTACGCCGACGGGCCGCGCGTGCGGGTGAACCTGAAGAACGCACCCGGGGGCCGGGTGATCTGGGACGTCTGCGTCAAGCCGAAGGGCCCGGAGGACGGTCTCCTGATCGAGGCGCCGGGCGCCCCGCGCGTCCTCTTCGCGCCCTCCGCCGCGGCGCCGGTGGGGGCGCTGTCTCACGTCGTGGTGATCGGCGAAGGGACGGGGCCTCTGCGCGTGGAGAACACCGCCGGGTCGCCGAGCCTCTGCGGCGCCGTGGTCGAGCGCGACCCGACGGGGGGCGCCGGCGTGGTGCTCGATCAGCTCGGATTCAACGGCGCCCGCTACGGCACACCTCTCGCCTGGAACGAGGAGGCGTGGGCCGCAGAGCTGCAGCGGCGCTCACCGGATCTGCTGATCCTCGAGTACGGGACCAACGAGGCCGGCGACGGCCATCCCGCCTACGCCAAGGTCGGCGATCAGCTGGAGCAGCTGATGGCCCGGGTGCGGCGTGCGAAGAAGGAGGTCGACTGCGTCGTGGTGTCGCCCACCGATCGGGCCGACGCCGAGGAGAACATCCCCCCGATGCACGCGAGCGTGAAGGCCGCGGCCACGCGGGCCGGTTGCTTCTTCTTCGACGCTTACGCGGCGATGGGGGGCAAGGGCTCGATGACGGCGCGGCGCGACGAGCCGAAGCCGCGCGCCCAAAAGGACGGCATCCACATGACGATCCGCGGCTACGAGGAGATGGCGGACGCGATGCACGCCGCGCTGATGGCCGGCTACGAGGCGCCCACGCCCACGCCCATCGCCCGTGCGACGCCGTCCCGATAGCGGAGCCACAGCACTCGCGCCTGCAGCACCGCCTCACCGATGGCGTCGGCGGTCGCCTCGTCGTGCACGTGATCGAGGACGGCGCTCCAGGCGTCCTTGCGGTGACCGCCCTCCACCGCCCGGTGCGCGCGCACCAGATCCATGTGCGAGGGCGGGCAGCCGTAGTGGGCGACCAGCGGATGGGCGCGGATCGCCTCCTCGACCGGCAGGTGGACGCGCGCCCCGGCCATCTCCGCGCGCTCGTGGACGCTGCCCTCCACGAAGATCGTCAGCACGGCGCACCCGACGATCCAGGGGGCCTGCGCGCTCACCTCTTCGAGGAACGCGCGGTAGCCGAGCGCCTCCGGCTCCAGCGACGGATCTCCCGACGCGAGCTCCGAGCGCTCGAAGCCGAGGCCGGCCATCATCTCCAGGAAGAGCTCTGGGTGCGGCCGACCCAGCGAGAGCCGTCCGGTCTGCTCCTCGTAGATGTTCTCCGCCAGCGACGCGCGGACGTCGGCCGGCGGGCCCTGCCCCAGAACCCGGGCCAGGAGCACAGGAAAGTCGCGGACGTAGACGTGCAGCTCGTGCCGGAAGTGCGCGAGCAGCTGCTCGCGCCGGAGGCCGGGCCGCGTGAGATGGGGGAACGCGCCGTGGTGCTTGCCGTCCATGACGGTGAGCAATCGCTCGCGCAGCGACTCGCGGAGGGCGTCCTTCATGGCTCTTCGAGGTCGGTCCACGACATGTCGAGCTCGAGCCGGTAGGACCCCTCGAACGCGTGAGGCGGTGCGCCTCCCCAGTCCGCGGGAGAGAGCATCGACCAGTAGCGCTCGTCGCCTGCACCTCGGTAGAGGTGGTAGACGCCCCCTGGCCGGCGCTGGAGGTTACAGCGCGCGCGGTGCAGCTCCTGGTCGCGCCTCGCCCGGTCCAGCAGCGCGCGTGCCTTGTCCTGCAATGTGCGGATCTGCTCGGCGATCACGTCGAGCTGGCCGCCCAGGCGAAGGCCCAGGGTGGCGTCGGCCACCTCGATCGCGCGCGCGGTCTCGACCATCGAGAAGGGCGGCGCCAGCCGGCTGATCGGATAGGGGCTGGCCCGCTCGGGCGTCGCTTCGGCCCCGGGTGGGCGGGCGCCTGCGGTGGGTGCCGGACGGTCGTCCTCGCTCATGGGCGGCGCATCCTAGCGCGCGCGCCGGGATGCGCCGCCGGGCCCGTCTCCGCGAATCCTGGGACCCTTAGTGGATTCTCTCGCTTTGGCCCTGTTAGCCTCGCGTCATGGCGGTGCCGCAAGCCCCGGCCTCCGTGGCCCTGGGGAAGTACGACCTGATCAAAGAGACCACCGCGAGCAGCATCGCGACGACGTGGCTCGCGCGCGATCCCGCCGAGGGCGGGCGCACGGTGTCCGTCCTCCGGCTGCACCGCCACGTGGCGAAGCGGCCCGAGGTGGTCGACGCGTTCCTGGCGGCAGTGAAGAAGGCCTCGGCCATCGTCCACCCACACGTCGCGCGCATCCTCGACTCCGGCAACGACAACGGAGAGGTCTTCGTCGTCCAGGAGATGGTGGAGGGCGACACGCTCTCCGGCCTCCTGCGCGCCGCGGGTGCCGAGGGGATCCCGGTGCCGCTGGTGCTGCGCATCGCCAAGGACACCGCGGCCGCGCTCGACGCCGCGCATGGTGGCGGTGTCGCCCACGGAGAGCTCGGGCCCTGGCACGTCCTCCTCGGCAAGGATGGGACGGTCAAGGTCGCCGGGTTCGGGGTCGCGCATGCGCTGTCGCGCATCGGCTTGCACGGCCTCAAGAACGTCGATCGCCTCGCCTACGGCGCGCCCGAGCGCGTGAAGTCGATGGCCCAAGCTAGCACCGCCGCCGGCGGGGCCAATGCCCCCGACGCCAAGGGCGACCTCTTCGCCATCGGCTGCATCCTGTGGGAGGCGCTCACCAAGGAGCGGCTCTTTCAGTCGAAGATGGAGGCCGCGGTCGTGCAGAAGGTGCTGACGGCGGCGGTGGAGCCGCTCGGCAAGCGCACGACAGGGCTCCCCAGCGAGGTGGAGGAGCTCGTCGATCGCTGCCTCGCCCGCGAGCCCGCGGGCCGGCTGGGCTCGGCGCGCGAGGCGCTCGATCTCCTGCGCAAGGTCGAGGACCTGGCCGGGAGCGAGGACGATCTCGGCGCTCACGTCGAGCGTCTTTGCGGCGCCGCGATCCGCGCCCGGGTGGACGAGGCGCGCAAGCCGTCGATGGCGCCCCGCGGACCCGCCGCCCCCAAGCCGCGCACCGCCACGCTGCTCGGCGTCGCCGCGACTGGCCTCGCCGACGCGCGCGAGAAGGCCGCGCTGCTGATCGCGCAGGGTCGCGTGTCCTCTCCGGACGAAGAGTCCACGCTCATCCGACAGGTGCCGACGCCGGCGGCCGACCGCCTCTCGACGTCCGACCTGGAGGAGGTCAGCGTCGACGTCGACCTCGGGGCGCCGGCCGCGGCGGCCAAGGCGCCGCCCCCGCGCAAGCCGGCGCCGCCGCCGGCCCCGCCCGGTCGGTCGGTCGGCACCGCGGCAACCCCCGGCAGCTCGCCCATCGGTCCCCGCGGCGCGCCTGCGGCGCCCAGGCGCCCAGGCGCCACCATCATGGGCATGTCGCAGGTGGTCGCGCCCATGGCGGCGCGCCCCGCCATTCCCAAGCCCACGATCGACGACGAGAAGACCAGCGAGATCACCGACTGGGTCACGGCGAACAGCGACACCGGCGCGGGCGCCGACGAGGTGCACGCCGCGCTCGACGCGGCGATCGGCAAGCCCGCCGAGGCCAACGGCGCTGGGCACGACACCTCGAAGTTCGCACCGCCTCCTCCCGAGCCGCTGCCGGTCCAGCACGCGACGGTCGAGCCTTCGCGCTCGAAGCAGGCGTCGGGACCGATCGAGAAGGGCGCGCAGCTCGGCAGCTACGAGGTCCTCATCCCGGTGGCGCGTGGGGGCATGGCCAGCGTCTGGGCCGGTCGCACGCGCGGCGCACAGGGCATCACCGAGCTCGTCGCCATCAAGACGCTGCTGCCCGAGCTCGACGACGATCCCGAGTTCCACAAGATGTTCCGCGACGAGACGCGGGTCGCATCGCGGATCCGCCACCCCAACGTGGCGGCGCTCTTCGCGGTGGGCGAGCACGGAGACGTCCCCTACCTGGTCATGGAGTGGGTGGACGGCGACACCCTCGCGGCCCTCCTCCGCGCGGCCAAGCCGCTGGGGGGCATCCCGCAGGGCATCGTTCTGCGCATCGCGGCCGACGTCTGCGCGGGTCTCCACGCCGCGCACGAGCTGAAGGACGACGCCGGCGTCTCCCTCGACGTCGTGCACCGCGACATCACCCCCGCCAACGTGCTGCTGACCTCCGGTGGTCAGGCCAAGGTCGTCGACTTCGGCGTGGCCAAGTCGAAGTCGCAGCTCCACGTGACGCGCGCGGGCGGCGTGGTGAAGGGGAAGACGCCTTATCTCTCCCCGGAGCAGCTGGGCGGCCTTCCGCTCGATCGCCGCAGCGACCTCTTCTCGCTGGGAACGATGCTCTACGTCCTCACCACCGGTCTGCACCCGTTCCGCGGCGAGAACGACCTCAAGACGCTGGAGAACATCGCGATCAAGAAGCCGGTGCCGCTGCGGAGCATCGTCCCCTGGATCGATCCCGCGTTCGAGGCGCTGGTCCTCAAGCTGCTGGAGAAGGACCCCCGCCAGCGGCTGCCCAGCGCCGAGGAGGTCAAGGCCGAGATCGACCGCGTGCTGGAGACGCTCGACGAGCCGTGCGGTACCAACGATGTCGCCGCGTTCCTGCGCAAGGCGCTCGGCGACCAGCTCGACGACCGCACGCGCGACCTGGAGAGCGCGTCCGACGAGCTCGACGCGAAGCGCGGCATCGTGCAGCCCTCCAAGGTCGTCATCGACGTCCAGGCGCCGCCGGTCGCCCTCGACGGCCCGGCGGAGGCGGCGGCGGCGAGCTTCTTCGGGGCGGGGACGCCGGAGGTCGCCATCAGCGACGCCGAGCCGGCGCCGGTGCAGGCCTCCACCGCGACGTTGGACGTGCTGGCCGACGCCCCGCGCACGCCCGGCGATGGCCTGGCGGAGGAGCCGCTCGAGGACGCGATGGCGCGGACGGAGGACACCCAGCGCAACCGCGCGCTGACCCTCCGTCGGCGGCGTCTCGCTCAGCTGGTCGGCCTGGCGGTGGGCGCAGGTGTCGTCGTCATCGCCGCCGCGCTCATGCTCTCCGGAGGGGATGAGGAGTCGGCGACGCAGAGCGCGCCGACGAGCAAGCCGATCGCCGAGCGGACGGCGACGCCTCCCCCGCCGCCCGAGCCGACCGTCACCGCCGAGCCCGTCGCCATCGCCGAGCCCGTCGCCATCGCCGAGCCCGTCGCCACCGCCGAGCCCGTCGCCGCGGCGGACCCGGTCCCCGTGGCGACGCCCGTTCCCAAGCCGACCGCAGCGCCGCCACCGCGCCCGCCGGCGCGCCCGCCGGCGCGCCCGCCGGCGAAGCCCACGGGCGCCAAGCCGCCCAAGAAGCCGCCGGCGTACAACCCTTCGAGCATCTGACGCTGCCGGCAACGAAGCTCCGTGGCGCCGCCGCCCCGGGCATCCGAGAGGAAAACCATCGCCGTGACGACCCGACCGTACGCGCTCGCTGCTTCGCTCGCCTTTGCCCTCGTCGTGGGCCCCATCGCGCCGGTGTGGGCGCAGACCCCGCCCCCCGGCGGCGCCGCCGCGCCTGCCCCCGGCCCGGATCCGGAGGCAGTGGGCACGGCGACGGCAGCCTTCAAGAAGGGTCAGTCCCTCTTCACGCAGAAGAAATACGGCCTGGCCCTGGCGGAGTTCCAGAAGTCGTACGACACCGTCAACAGCCCCAACTCGCTGCTGTTCATCGCGCGATGCCAGGCGGAGACGGGTCAGCCCAAGGACGCGTACCGCACCTTCAACCGCGTGGTGGTGGAGGCGGACGCGCGCATCGCCACCGAGCCCAAGTACGCGCCGACGCGCGACAGCGCCACGACCGAGCGCGACGAGCTGACCAAGAAGCTCGCGCTGGTGACGGTCAACGTCGCCAACGCCGACGACACGACGCGGGTCAGCCTCGCCGGCGGGCCCTTGCCTCGCGACGAGTGGGGCAAGCCGCAGCCGATGGACCCCGGAGCGACCGAGGTCGTGATGGAGCACGGGGCGAACCCGCCCGTCCGCAAGCCGCTACAGCTGGAGGTCGGTCGGAGCGAGTCGATCGACTTCGACGCGACCGCCGCCTCCGCGCCGATCCCACAGACCACCACCACCCCGCCCGAGGAAGAGGACAGCGGAGGCGGCATGTCCCCGCTGGTGCCCGTCGGGATCGCCGTCGCCGGCGTCGGCGTCGTCGGCATGGTGATCTTCGCCATCGCCGGCAGCGGCGCCAACTCGACCTACGGCGACCTCGAGACTCTTTGCGGCGGCGAGCAGGCCTGTCCGGAGGCGGATCAGGCGGAGGCGGCGGAGCTGCAGGACAGCGGTCGTGGCCAGCAGACGCTGGCCAACGTCGGCCTCATCGTGGGCGCGGTCGGCCTCGCGGCGGGCGCGACGCTCATCGTGATCGGCCTCTCCAGCGACAAGGACAGCCAGACCGGCGCGGCCAAGCCCAATGCCCCGCCGGAGCCCTGGATGGACCTGGCGGTGGGTCCCAGCTGGACCGGGGTGCGCGGCTCGTTCTGATCAGCGGTCGACGTCGAGGGCGAGATCGAGTCCGGTCGCGCCCTCGAGGTTCGCTCCCTGAAGCCGCGCGCCGGCGCAGTCGGCGCCCTCGAAGCGCGCGCCCTCCAGGTCGGAGTCCCGCAGGTCGGCGTCCCGCAGCGACGCCGTCGACAGGTCGACGCCCTTCATCTTCGCGCCGCGCAGGTTCGCGCCGCGCAGCTCGGCCCCCACGAAGGTCGCGCGCCCGAGCGAGGCCTTGGTGCCGACCAGCTTGACCAGCTTCGCGCCGTCGAAGCTTGCCCCCTCGAAGCGCGCCTGACGCAGGTCGGCGCCGTCGAGCCTGGCGCGCTCGAGGATGGCATCGTCGGCCAGCGCGTTGGCGAGCTTGGCGCCGCGCAGGTCGGCGTCGGTGAGCGTCGCGCCGACCAGCGTCGTGCGTAGCAGCGACGCGTCGGTCAGCACCGCCGAGGACAGCGACGCGCCGTCGCGCGTGCCGCGGTCCCACGCCGATCCACTGGCGTCGACACCGTCCAGCCGGGCGTGCGTCAGCTTCGCGCCGTGAGCCCGCACCCGCACCAGGCGGCCGCCGTCGAAGCGCGTGCCATCCCCCTGCGCGTCGTCGAGCACGGCGTCTGCCAGCTGGGCACCCGAGAAATCCGCGCGATCCAGCTGGGCCGACGAGAAGTCGGCGTTCGGCAACTCGGCGCGCACCAGCAACGCGTCGACGAGGCGCGCCCGCGCGAAGCCCGCCCGCGCCCCCTTGGCCTCGGTCAGGTCGGCGCGCGTCAGATCGGCGCCCTGCAGCACGGTGGAGGCGAGCGTCGCCGAGACGAGGCGCGCGCCGATCAGCTTGGCGCGCGCGAGGTCGGCGCGCGTGAGATCGGCGCGCTCGAGGTCGGCACCGTCGAGATCCGCCCCCGAGAGCTTGGCGTCGGTCAGGCGCGCGCCGACGAAGCGACAGCCGCGCAGGGTGGCCCCCGCCAGGTTGGCGCCGACCAGGTTCACACCCGAAAAATTGAGCCCCGATAGGTCGAGCCGCGCCAGGTCGGCGCCGTCGAGCGACTCCTTCGCGGCCAGCTGGCGCGCGACGCGCGAGCGGGGGTCGTCGGCCGGCGGCGTGCTCGGCCGGGGCGGCGGGGGTGCCGCAGAGGGCGTCAGAGGCGGCGCGAGCGGCGTCGACGGCGTGGCGACGGGCTGAGGCGCGCTCGCGGCGGGCGCGGGCGCGGTCGGCGGAGGCGCCGGCGGGGGCGCCGCGCTCGGCGGGCGCAGCGGCGGGGGCACCGGCGGCGGCGTCACGTCGCGCGGGGGCGGCGCCGGGAGCGGTGGCGCCGGTGGCTGCGAGGTCATGACCGGCGCCGGCCGCGGACCGTCGCTGGGCGGCACGTCGGCCCCGCCCTTTCCCTCCCCGTAGGCGAGCGAGAACGTGCCCAGCATGCGCGCGGGGCCGACCGCGGGCGGCGGGACGACGACCGCCGGCGGCACGACTGCCGTGGGCGGCGGCGGGGGGATGTGGACGTCGGGCGCGTCACCGGCCGCGGGCGGCGCTGTGCTGCTCGTCGCCATCGCCGAGAAGGTCGACTCGACATCGTCGTCGCGATCGTCGGCGTCGGTGACGTCGCCGAAGCTGTCGGCCCCCAGGCTGGAGAACGGGAGGACCTGCCCCGGCGGCGTGATCTGCGGCAGCGGCGTGTCGCCGTCGGCCTCGGGGGCGATGGTGCCGCTCGACGACGGCATCGGCGGGCGCGGTCCTGCCCCGCCCTCCCACGGCGTCGCCACCGCGGGGCCGCCGCCGGTCGCGGCGATCGCCGAGGTTCGCGCGGTCGACATGAGACCGGTGGTCACGCCGGCCGAGGCGAAGGGCAGCACGTCGACGACGGCAGGCATCTGCGCCTGCGTGTGCTGGACCCCCGGCCCATCCTCCGCCCGCGGGGCCTGGACCTTCTGGCGGCGCGTGCGGAGCGCGGCATCGACGTCGGGCCAGGCCAGGGGAGCGTCGGTCTCCAGCCCCGCCGCCGCGCGCAAGTCGGGGACCATGGCGTCGCCCTCGGGCAGCGTGAACGACCCGCGCCACACCACGTCGATTCGCAGGCGATCCGCGTCTAGCAGGACCATGTCGAGCGCGAGTTGCGGCGACCATCGCATGCCGGCGCAGGCGCCGTGCTCGCACCACACCAGGGCCGCCGGCCGCGCGGCGGGGAGCTGCGTCGACAGCCGCGGCAGCGACGGGTGGACGCCGTCGAGCAGGATCCACTCGTCGCCGAAGAGCCCGTCGATCTGCTGGTCCTCGGGCGCGGACTGGAACACCGCGAAGTCGAGGTCGTCCTCCAGGTCGAAGACCGGCGGCTCGAGGCCGTGGATCTGCGCGGTGCGGCCGCTGCGTTGGGGCCATGCTCGCGGCATGGCGCCGAAGCCCGCCGGTCGCGTGGGATCGTCGGGCGCGAGGAGGTTCGGGGCTGCCGCGCCCGGGTGCGCGCCGGTGCCCACCGGGTTCGCAGTGCCTGCGCCGCCGAACGCCAGCTCCCACCGGAGGGGCATCCGCTGGAACGGCCGCGGCGGGTCGCGCAGCGTCCGCCGGTCGCCGTAGACGTGGACGGTCTTCTCCACGCGCGGGACGTCGCGGAAGACGCCGAGCCGCACCGACGCGGCGGGAACCGTCGCTCCCGGCGGGGCGTAGGCG